>JAUHXL010000398.1 GCA_030426945.1 bacterium | reverse complement strand
CCGCTGTACACGGTGCAGCACATCTTCGGCGAGGGTGAGACGCAGTCCGACGTCGAGTACCTGATCAACGGGTTCGCCATCCCCGACGGCGACGACCGCACGATCAGCGTCACGGTGACGCCCTCGGTGGGCGGGCCGACGGCCATGGACAGCGTCACCTTCGACCTCGACCGGGAGCCGCCGCAGATCGTCGTCGATCCCGAGATCGTCACGGATCTCGCCGGCTGCTTCGCCCAGGCGCCGGTCATCGACTTCGGGGTGCGCGACAACCGCACCGCCGAGGGCGCCATCACCATCGCCAACGTGGTCAACCCGGAGGGACCGGCGGCCTGCTCGGACCTGCGCCTCATCACCCTGCGCGACACCTGCGGCCAGAACGGCGACGGCACCACGGGCAACAGCTCGGTCATCGCCGTCCGGACCCAGAAGACGCCGGCGCCCGGATCGATCAACGTCAGCCTGCGCGGCTACCGCTGCACCCTGGAGAGCTGCCCGACGGACGGCCCGGACGCCCAGGAGTTCGCCGACGGCGCGAACGTCGGGCGCGCGGCGCTGGCCTACGAACTGGACGCCCCGCCCGACTGCGCCCTCGACATCGACGCCCGCCTGGTGAAGGACGGCGACGAGGCCAACCCCGCGGTCCTCATCCAGGGCGAGGCCATCGCCGACGCGGGCGACTACGCCGCCAGCGTCCAGGTCTCGGCCTGCGACGCCGCGGTGGCGCAGGACGCGCTGGGCTTCACCGTCCTCGAGCGGCCCCTGGCCGACCCGGGCGGGCCCTACGACGTGGCTCAGGGCGCCGCCCTCCAGCTCGACGCGCGGGGCAGCTTCGCCGCGCCGGAGCTCGGCGGCATCGTCGAGATCGCCTGGGACCTCAACCGCGACGGCTTCTTCGATCCGGGCGAGGTGGGCGAGGACATCAACGGCAACGGCCGGCTCGACGACTTCGAGGATCTCGACGGCGACGGCCAGCTGCGCCCCGACCAGGATCTCGACGGCAGCGGGAGCATCGAGCCCCGCGAGGTGTTCCGCATCGACGGCGCGGGCATCCCCCTCGTCGACTTCCCCACCGACGAGAACGGCTTCTTCCGCGTGCCCCTGCGCATCACCGCCGGCAACGGCGGCCGCGACTTCGCGGACGCGCAGGTGACGATCGGCGACGTCAACCCCACCTGCGCGCTCGGCGGCCCCTACATGGGCCTCGAGGGCGAGCCCATCCAGTTCGACGCCAGCGGATCGGCCCCGGGCGACCCGACCGATCCCATCGTCGCGTGGGCCTGGGACTTCCAGGACGACGGTGTCATCGACCAGCGCGCCCAGGACCTGCCGATGCCGACCCACATCTTCCGTGAGTCGGGCAGCTTCACCGTGCGGCTGCGCGTCGAGGACAGCGACTCGTCGGCCGACTGCACCGCACAGGTGACCGTCAACGATCCGGTGCCGATCATCGAGGGCCTCGCCGCCCTCGACGCCGACAACCTCGTCGAGGGGCGCGAGGTCGGCTTCACCGCCGGCACGACCCGCCCGGGCAACGCGTCGGATCCCATCGTCGTCTACAACTGGACCGTCGGCATCCCCGGCGTGCCCGCCCTGCGCAGCGACTCGAGCGCGGGCGACGCCCCCTTGCGGTCGCCCCGCTACACCTACGCCGACGACGGCGACTACGAGGTGTGCCTGTCGGTGTTCGACGAGGACGGCGACGAGGCCAACGAGTGCTTCATGATCACCGTCGCCGACCTGCAGCCGGAGCCCTTCTTCACCGGGCCCGCGGTGGTCAACGAGGGCGAAGAGGTCCTCTTCGACGCCAGCAACACCTTGGCCGGCGGCGCCGCCGATCCGCTCACCGCGCTGCGCTGGGAGTTCAACGACGGCAGCGATCCGGTCGTCGTCCCGCCGGAGCAGCTGACCATTCGGCACACCTTCGAGACCTCGTCCGATCAGCTGACCGTGCGCCTCGTGGCCGTCGACGAGGACAGCGAGGTCGCCTTCGAGCGCAACATCCGAGTGAACGACGTGGTGCCCACCGCGCGCGTGCGCGTCCTGTACGAGAACGAGGAGCGCGTGGGCTACGAGGGCGTCACGCTGACGCTCGACGCGACGCAGAGCACCCCGGGCAGCCCCACCGATCCGATCACGACCTACCGTTGGGACTTCGGCAACGGTGACACCGCCGAGGGCGATCAGCCCACCGTGGACTACGCGTGGGGCGATCAGGGCACCTTCATCGTGACGCTGACGGTCATCGACGAGGACGGCAGCGAGGTCGGCGTCACCACCACGGTGCGCGTCCAGAACGTGCCGCCCACCGTGCGCATCGTCGACGAGAACGGTGACGACGTGGACGTGCAGGTCGAGATCGGCACCCAGGTGGGCTTCGAGGCCCTCGTCGACGACGTCGAGGCCGACCTGCCGCTGAGCTACACCTGGAACTTCGGCGAGGGGCCCGACCCCGAGCAGGCCGGCGCCCTGGCCAGCCACACCTTCACCGCCCTCGGGCCGCAGACCGTGCGGGTGCGGGTCAGCGACGGCGACGGCACCTGCGCGCCGGTGCCCTGCAGCGCCGAGAACCCGTGCGCCGGCGGCGGCGTCTGCGTCCAGGGCCTGTGCCCGCCGGCCGCCGCGCTTTGCCGCGACGACGCCGACTGCCCGGGCAGCGCCTGCGGCAACGCGACCAGCGAGGCGGAGCTGCGGGTGACCGTCACCCCGGCCGCCCCGCGCATCGCGCCGGTCGAGGCGATCACCGTGAAGGAAGGCGAGACGGTCAACGTGCGCGTCGAGGTCCGCTCGGCGGTGTCGGGCGAGGGCGAGTTCGACGGGCCGGTCATCATCGGCGTGCCCCGGCTGCCCGAGGGCGCGAGCTTCGAGATCACCGACGAGGGCGCGCCGGAAGAGGTGCAGTACGTCGACATCGAGTGGACGCCCACCTACTACGACGCGGGCACGTACACCGTCGCGATCACCGGCGTGGCGCCCATCGCCGACATCGGGCGGCGGCGCGAGTTCACCATCACCGTCGAGGAGGGCGGCGCCCCGCTGCTCGCGGCCGTCGGCGGCACCGCCAGCCGCGGCCTGCTGACCACCTTCCGCTACGACCGCTTCAACGGCCAGATCACCTTCACCCGCGACCAGCAGATCGACGTCGGGGTGGGCGCCGGCGGCATGGCCATCGGGCCCGAGGGCCGCTTCGTCTACGTGGCGTCCCCCGGCTCGGGCGGCGTGGCGGTGGTCGCCACCACCGGCGGCCCGGCGCGGCTGGTGCGGCGCATCCCCACCGGCCCGGGCGCCTACGCGGTGGCCTGGGGCGCGGGGCGCGTGTGGACGATCAGCAATGGCGACCAGACGCTGTCGGTCATCGATCCCGAGACGATGAAGGTCGAGCAGTCGGTGTCGATCGCGCCGCTCGAGACCATCACCGATCTCGCCTGGCTGCCCGACGGCTTCGACGGCATCGAGGGCGCCCGCCTCGTGGCGGTGTCCGGGCGGAGCGGCAACGTGACGTTCATCGATCCGGACGCCGTGCTCGAGGGCAACAGCGGCATCATCAGCGCGCGGCGCATCGGCGGCGGGCTGCAGCGCATCGCGGTCGACCCCGACAGCGGCACGCTGGCCTTCGCCGACGGCAAGACGCGGCGCGTCTACCGCGTCGGCGCGGCGGCGCTGCTCAGCGGCGGCGACGCCGAGGGCCTGTCCACCGACTTCGCGCCGACCGACCTGATCTTCAAGGGCGGCACCCTGTTCGCGGCCACCGCCGGCGGCCTGTGGAGCTTCCCGGCGGACGACGACGGCACGCGGGACACGGGGCTGCTGCTGAACGCGCTGGGCGACCTGCCCGAGGCGATCATCGGCGGCGGCTATCTGCTGGGGGCCGGCGAGGGCCGGGTGCGGAACCTCGACGCGGATCTGCGGAACCTGATCGAAGCGAACGGCGCGCGGGTGCGCCGACTGGCGGCGTTCGTCGCCCTTGAGTAGACAGCGGTGCTTTTGCGACTGTGCATTTTGCTACACGCCTGACGAGCGAGCGTGGGGTGTGGTCCGCTGCGGCGGGCGGGTCGGCGTGGAGAGCGCCGGTCGGGTGTCACCATCGAACGGGGGAACCTGGTGAAGAATCTCACGGGACTATTGAGGGGCGTTGCCCTCTTCTCGGCCGTCGCGGTCGGTTGGGGCTGTGACGACGCGACGAGCAGCGGCGGCGGGGACGCCGGCGCGGACGCGACGCCGGGGGTCGGCGGCGAGGGAGGCGGCGCCGGCGGCATGGGCGGCGGCGCCGGCGGCATGGGCGGCGTCGGTGGCAACCCGGTGGTGACCTGCATCACAGACGCCGAGTGCCAGGACAACGAGTACTGCTTCGTACAGGACGGGGATCTCGAGGGCATCTGTAACCAGGGCTGTCGCCAAGGTGGCTGCCCCGAAGGGCAGTTCTGCGATCTGACCGCCGAGCCGCGGGTCTGCGTCGACGAGCCCTGCGAGGGCGACGCCGAGTGCCCTGCGGGCACCTACTGCAAGGACGGCGGCTGCGAGGAGGGCTGCCGCACCGACCCCGACACCTGCCAGCCCACCGAGAACGGCCAGGTCACCGAGTGCGATCCCGACAGCCGCGAGTGCGTGGCCCTGCTGCCCTGCTGCTCGGCCGACAACACCTGCAGCGAGGTGCGCGAGGACGCCTGTGACGGCACCGTGCTGCGCGGCGTCGCCGCCTGCGTGGTCGACGGCCTGCCCGACGGCACCGACGTCTGCACCGACGCCACCGAGTGCGAGGCCGACGACGACTGCGGCGCCGGGCTGTACTGCAACCAGACCGACAACCGGTGCTACCCGGGCTGCCGCCGCGACGACGCGAGCACCTGCCCCGCCAACCAGGTGTGCGACGACAAGAACCGCTGCGTCGACCTGCCCTGCACCGAGGATGGCGACTGCCCGGAGAACTTCTTCTGCAACGACGCGCTGCTGTGCAACGAGGGCTGCCGCATCGGCGGCTGCGCCGCCGGCGAGTGCAACCCCGAGACCCGCGAGTGCGAAGAGACCTGCGATCCCGAGGTGGCCAACGCCTGTGGTCCGAACCAGGTGTGCGATCCGGGCCGCGGCAACATCTGCGTCGAGGAGTGCGACGAGAACAGCTGCTCGGCCGACCAGTTCTGCGACCGCGACAGCGGCCTCTGCGTGACCGGCTGCCGTGACGACGACAACGAGGACGACGACGATCAGGCCAGCGCCACCGACATCATGCTCGGCGCCGAGATGGACGGCATCCGCACCGGCACCGTGGAGGGCGCCATCCTGTGCGCCGAGGACGCCGGCGACTTCTACGCCGTCACGCTGAACGCTGGCGAGCGCATGCGGGTCAGCGCCAACTACGAGGACAACGGCATCGACACCATCGACCTGCGGCTGCACGGCGACAGCATCGCCGACGGCCCGCTGCAGTTCGACGGCCAGGCCGTGCCCGAGGCCTTCGAGTACCCGCCCCTGGGCACCGATCTCGACGCGCAGAGCACCTTCTACATCGAGGTGTACGGTGACGTGGAGGCCCGGTTGCCCTACACGCTGACGGTGCAGGTCGGCGTGGGTGTGGCCTGCTTCCCCGACGACAACGAGCCGAACAACCGCGCCGCCGACGGCCCCATCCAGCCGATGAACAACTTCGAGTACCTCGATCAGACCATCTGCGGCGACGACGAGGACTGGTTCTGCGTGGACATGGGCGTCAACTTCGGCTTGACCGTGACGCTGACCGCCGAGTCGGGCAGCGACGCCCTCGGCCTCGAGATCTTCTCGCTGACCCGCGCCCAGCAGGCCGGCGGCCTGGGCAACCCGAACTTCGGTGAGGCCGACGTCACCACCCGCGACATCCCGGCCGGCACCGAGTACAGCTTCAACCGCGACCCCGACACCGCCTCGTTCAGCGACGAGACCTGGTGCGCCCGCGTGCGCCCCGACGTCGACGGCGCCGTGGCCCGCTACGACCTGCGCGTGCAGGCCACGCCGGGCGGCGACTGCGGCAACGACGGCAACACCGAGCCCAACGACGACCGGATGTCCGCGGTGGACCTCGACATGCAGGCCGGCATCACGACGGGCGGTCTGCTGAACAGCGAGGAGGACCTGCAGGTGCCCCTCGACCTCGAGATCTGCGCGCGGGACATCGACTTCTTCTGCTTCACCGCCGAGGCCGACGACATCATCCAGGCGTGGGCCGTGGGTGACGGCGTCGCGGGCGAGCTGGCCGTGCAGTTCTTCGACCCGGCCGGCGTGCCGGTGGGCCGCGAGGCGCGCCACACCGCCCCCGGTGAGATGCCCGACAAGGCCGAGGTGGCGGGCACGCTCGCGGGCCGCTACTGCGTCAGCGTCGACGGCCAGGGCCCGGCCCAGGGTCCGTACGACCTGTTCGTGCGTCGCGATCCGGTCGGCGAGGGCGTCTGCGCCGCCGACCGCATCGAGGTGCCGGACGGCCCGCGCAACGACAGCGCGCCGACGGCCACCCCGCTGCCCGACGTCAGCCCCAACGGCACCCGCTTCGAGTTCCAGCAGGGCTACATCTGCGATCCCGAGGGCGGCGCCGACTTCGACTGGTACAGCTTCCCGGTCGCCGAGGCGAACTCGGCGGTGTGCGTGATGATCGACGGCTTCGACGACGATCGCAGCAACGTGCAGGCGGAGCTGTTCAACGGCGCCGGCAACCCCAACGGCGACGGCTGCGCCAACGACGCCGCCTGCGGTGACGGCCTGGCCTGCGTGGCCGGCCGCTGCACCGCGCCGAGCGACGTGTCGACCACCGGCTTCGACTTCGAGCTGATGAAGCTGGCCCGCGCCGAGGTCGCCGACCGCACCGGCAACTACCTGGTGCGCGTCTCGCACGGCGACGACGGAGAGTCGGCCTACAACCTGGCCGTCACGGTCCAGCCGGCCGTCGATCCCTGCACCGACGACTGGCAGGAGCTGGGCGACAGCAACGACGACCAGAACAACCCGACCTTCCTCGGCGCCGGCCAGGTGG
>JAUHXL010000012.1 GCA_030426945.1 bacterium | reverse complement strand
AGGAGGGCCTGGCCCTCATCAACGGCACCCAGGCGATGACCGCCGACGCCGCGCTGGTGCTCGACCGCGCCCGGCGCATCGCCAAGGTGGCCGACATCGCCGGCGCCTGCTCGCTGGAGGCCCTGCTGGGCAGCCGGCGGCCCTTCGACGCCCGCATCCACGCGATGCGGCCCCACCCGGGCCAGGCCGCCACCGCCGCCAACCTGCGCGCGCTGCTCGCCGGCAGCGCGCTGATGGACAGCCACAAGGACTGCGCGAAGGTGCAGGATCCCTACACGCTGCGCTGCATGCCGCAGGTGCACGGCGCCTCGCGCGACGCGCTGACGTACGCGCTGGCCGTGGTCGACCGCGAGTGCGACGCCGCGACGGACAACCCGCTGGTGTTCGAGGGCGATGACGGCGCGCTCGAGATCCTCAGCGGCGGCAACTTCCACGGCCAGCCGGTGGCGCTGGCCGCCGACTTCCTGACCATCGCCCTGGCCGAGTGGGCCAACATCAGCGAGCGCCGGGTCGAGCAGCTGGTCAACCCGAACCTGTCGAGCGGCCTGCCCCCCTTCCTGGCCCCCGACAGCGGGCTGCACAGCGGCTTCATGATCGCCCAGGTGACGGCGGCGGCGCTGGTGAGCGAGAACAAGACCCTCGCCCACCCCGCGAGCGTCGACAGCATCCCGTCGAGCGCCAACCGCGAGGATCACGTGTCGATGGGCACCTGGGCCGCCCGCAAGGCGCGGCAGGTCTGCGGCAACGTCGAGACGGTGCTCGCGATCGAGCTGCTGTGCGCGGCGCAGGGCCTCGACTGCCGACGGCCGCTGGTGTCGAGCCCCGCGGTCGAGGCCGCCTACGCCTGCGTGCGGGCCGTGGTGCCGCCGCTGGACGTGGATCGCGCGCTCTACGGCGACATCGAGCGGGTGACCGAGCTGGTGCGCAGCGGGGCGCTGATCGACGCGGTCGAGGCCGCGGTGGGGGCGCTGGCGTGAGCGGCCGACGCGCACTCGACCTGATCGTGCGCGGCGCGCGCGAGGTGTTCACGGCGACCCCGTCCGGGCCCCTCGACGGCGCCGTCGTGGGCGTGCGCGACGGCACCATCGCGTACCTGGGCGCCGAGGCCGGGCTGGGCGCGGCGGGCCTGGAGGTGGGCGCCGCGACGCGCGTGATCGACGCGCCCGACATGCTGGTCACGCCGGGCCTCGTCGACCCGCACACGCACCTCGTCTTCGCCGGCGACCGGGCCGAAGAGTACGGCCGCCGAGCGGCGGGCGTGCCCTACCTGCAGATCGCCGCCGAGGGGGGGGGCATCGCCGCCACCATGCGGGCCACCCGCGCCGCCCCCCTCGAGGCGCTGGTCGAGCGCGCGCGGCCCCGCCTCGACGCGCTGCTGCGCTGCGGGGTCACCACGGCCGAGGTGAAGAGCGGCTACGGCCTGACGCTGGAGGCCGAGGTCAAGATGCTGCGGGCCGTCGAGGCCCTCGACGCCGCGCACCCCGTCGACCTCGTCGGCACCTTCCTGGGCGCGCACACGGTGCCGCCCGAGCGCCGATCCGACCGCGCGGCGCACGTCGCCGACATCGTGGAGCGCTGGATCCCGGCCGTCGCCGAGCAGTGCCTCGCCACGTTCTGCGACGTCTTCGTCGAGACGGGCGCCTTCACGATCCCCGAGGGCGAGGCGGTGCTGCGCGCCGGGCTGGCCCACGGCCTGCGGCCCAAGGTGCACGCCGACCAGCTGAGCCCGGGCGGCGGCGCCGAGCTCGCCGCGCGCGTGGGCGCCGTCAGCGCCGACCACCTCGAGCACGTCAGCGACGCAGGCATCGCCGCCCTGGCCGAGGCGGGCACCGTCGCCGTGCTGTTGCCCGGCGCGGCGCTCTTCCTGGGCGTCGACGACCGCGCCCCCGCCCGCCGGCTGATCGAGGGCGGCGTGCGCGTGGCGCTGTCCACCGACTGCAACCCCGGCACCTGCATGACCGAGAACCTGCTGCTGATGCTGACGCTGGGCATGAGCCGGCTGGGGCTGAGCGCGCGCGAGGTGCTCGAGGCGGTCACGGTGCACGCCGCCGCCGCGCTGGGCCGGGACGACGTCGCCGGGAGCCTGCAGGTGGGGCGCCCGGCCGATCTGGCGATCTTCGCCACGCCCAGCCACCACCACCTGCCCTACCACTTCGGCGGCGATCCGACGCGCTGGGTGATCAAGGGCGGCCAGGTCGTGTACGCAGCCTGATCAGCGCAGCCGGCGGGCGGGCTCCCAGACGGCGCGCAGGGCCTCCTCCGAGATGGAGCCCTCGCGGAAGATGCGCAGGTCGCCCTCGAACAGCCCCACCACGGTCGCCTGCCCGCCCGGCGTGTCGCCGCCGTCGACCACGCCGTCCACGTCCACCAGGCCGGCCGCGTCGCACCCGGCCAGCGTCGACGCCGCGGCCTCGCCCGTGCGGTTCGCGCTCGTCGCCACCAGCGGGTTGCCCAAGCCGTCGAGCAGCGCCGCCGCCAAGGGATGCGGTGACTGACGCACGCCCACCATGTTCGTGCCCGCGGTGACCTCGGCTGGCAGCCCAGGGAAGGCCGGCACCACCAGGGTCAGCGGGCCGGGCCAGAAGGCCTCGGCCAGCACGATCAGCGGCGTCTCGAGGTGCACCTTGCGCAGGGCCTCGACCGAAGGCAGCAGGATCGGCAGCGGCTTGCCGCGCGGCCGCCCCTTCGCGCGGGCGACGCGCGCCACGGCGTCCGCGTCGAGCGCGTCGCAGCCGAGGACGTAGCTGGTGTCGGTCGGGAAGGCCAGCACGCCGCCGCTCTGCAGGCCGCGCACGGCCTCGTCGACGGTCAGTCGTCGCAGCATGTCGCACCCCTCTCGATGTCGGTGAGCGCGGCCAGGATGTCGCGGGCCCGCAGCCCATTGGGGCCGCCGCGCCGCACGGCGAGATCCCCTGCCCGGGCGTGCCACAGCACCCCCGCCGCCGCCGCGCGCGCCGGGGGCAACCCGCGCGCCAGCAGCGCCCCGATGACCCCGGCCAGCACGTCGCCGGCCCCGGCCGTCGCCATGCCCGGGTTGCCGGCCGGGCAGATGCCCAGCCAGCCGTCGGGGGTCGTCACCAGCGAATGGGCGCCCTTGAGCACCACCACCGCCTCCAGCCGCTCGGAGAGGGCCCGCGCCGCCCCGACCCGATCATCCTGCACCTGCGCCGCGCTCGAGCCCAACAGCCGCCCCGCCTCGCCCGGATGCGGCGTGACCACCCGTGGCGGGCCGCCCTTCCAGGCCTCCGGGCGGCGGGCCAGGTGGTTCAGCCCGTCCGCGTCCACCACCACCGGGCGCCGCAGGCGCGGCAGCAGGGCCGCCAGCCAGTCGCCCGCGGCGTCGGACACGTCCATGCCCGGGCCGATGATCAACGCGTCCCGGGCGTTGAGCCGGGCCGCGGCCTCGTCGACGTCCGTCGTCGGCCCCAGGGCCTCGACCATCACCTCGTACACCGCGCCCGACAGCGCCGCCAGCGCGTCCGGCGTGGTGGCGACGCTCACCAGCCCGGCGCCCGCCCGCAGCGCCGCGTCCGCGCTCATGCGCGCGGCGCCCAGGCGGCCCAGGCAGCCACCGAGCACGCCGACGTGCCCGAAGGTGCCCTTGTGCGCGTCGCGCGCGCGCGGCGCGAAGGCCGGCGCGACGTCCGCGTCGCTGAGCAGCCAGCGATCACCCGCGCCGTCGAGGGCCGACCCGTTGATGCCGATGTCGGCCACCAGCAGGCGGCCGCCGTACTCCGGGCCGTGCCCCTGCCAATGCCCCAGCTTGCTCGCGCCCAAGGTGACGGTGTGGTCCGCGCGCACCGCCGCGCCCAGCACGCGGCCGGTGTCGCCGCACAGGCCGCTGGCGATGTCGACCGCGACGACCGTGGCCGCCTGCGCGTTGATCCAGCCGATGAGCCCGCGCGCCGCCCCGCGCACCTCGCCGCTGAGCCCCGTGCCCAGCACCGCGTCCACGACCAGATCGTAGGTGCCCGGCGGCGGCAACGCGGCGATCGCCGCGTCGTCGTCGGCCGCCCGGATCGTGACGCCCAGGTGCGAGGCCGCGCGCAGGTTGCCCGCGGCGTCTCCGGCGTAGTCGTCCACCGCGCGGCCGCGCAGCACGTCGACCGCGATGCCCCAGCCGTGCAGCAGCCGCGCGACGACGAAGCCGTCGCCGCCGTTGTTGCCGCCCCCGCAGGCCACCGCGACGCGCCCGCCGCCGCGCGCGCGCCGCGCGACCACCGCGGCGATCGCCCGCCCCGCGCACTCCATCAGGGCGACGCCGGGCACACCCAGGGTGTCGATGGTCCAGGCGTCGGCGGCGCGCATCTCGGCCGCGGTCACCACGCGACGCGCGCCCGGCCAGCCGGCCTCGGGCACGAAGTGGATTCCGGTGGGTGCGCTCATCTTGCTCCCAGCGGGGCGCTCGCGCCCCGCGGCTCAGTCGGCCTGCCGTCGCCCGCGCGCCACCGCCTCGGCGAAGTCGGACACCGCGCGCTCGATGCCCACCAGCAGCGCGCGCGCCAGGCAGGCGTGCCCCAGGTGAAGCTCGCTGATCTGCGGCACCTGCGCCAAGAGCTCGGCCGCCCGCAGATCCACGCCGCCCGCGACGGCGACGCGCAGGTTCAGCTTGTGCGCCAGGCTCGCCGCGTCGCGCAGCCGCACCAGCTCCGCCCGCTGCTCCGCCGGGCCGCGCGCGCGCAGCAGCCCGCCGCCGTGAAGCACCGCCACGTTGGCGTCGCAGCGGTGCAGCGCCTTGACCTGCTCGAGCCCTGGCTCGATGCGCACGCCCACCTCGATCTCGGCGTCGCGCAGGTGGGTCACGTGCTTCTTCAGCGCGTCGCGCAGCAGGTGCGCGTCCAGCCCGCCCGCGGCGCTGCCCCCCTCGCGCTGCTCCGGCACCAGCGTCAGCCGGTCGGGACGCACCTCGAAGGCGGTGCCCACCGGATCGAGCGTCGGCGCCAGCGCCAGGTCGACGGGCACCGACAGCGTCTCGCGCAGCAGCCGCACGTCGCGCGCGCGGCGCTGATCCCGCGCCTCCATGCTGACGAAGCGCACCCCGGCCAGCTCCGCCAGCAGCGCCACGGCCACCGGCTCCGGCGTCGCCGAGTCGCGCAGCCCGCGGAAGGCCGCGACCGGATCCAGGGACAGATGGAGGCGGCACTCGAGGCTCACGAGCGTCCTCCCGAGGTCCCGCCGAGGGCAGTGCCGAGCCGCCGCCCAATCAAGACAGCGACTCCTGCAGCGCGGTCACCAGCAGCGCCGCCATCGCCTCGATGGTCACGTCGTCCGGCCCTTCGACCATCACCCGGCACTTCCTCTGGGTGCCCGAGTAGCGCACCAGCACCCGCCCGTCGTCGCCCAGCGCGCCCTCGACGTCCGCGATGGCCGCCTGCAGCGGCCCCAGCGTCTCGAGCGGCGGCTTCGCCGGCACGTCGATGTTGCGCAGCACCTGGGGGAAGCGGGTCATCGCCGCCGCCAAGGTGTGCAGCGGCTGCTTCGACGCGACCATGATGCCCAGCACCGTCAGGGCGGTGACCAGGCCGTCGCCCGTCGTCGCATGATCGAGCAGGACGACGTGCCCGGACTGCTCGCCGCCCACGTTCAGCCCATCCTGGCGCATGCGCTCGACGACGTAGCGGTCGCCCACGCCCACCCGCACCACCTTGCCGCCCGCCTGCCGGATGGCGCGGTCGAGGCCGATGTTGCTCATCACGGTCGCGACCAGCGTCTTCTGCGCCAGCTCGCCACGCTCGAGCATCCACTTGCCGATGATCGCCAGCACCTGATCGCCGTCGACGACGTTGCCCCGCGCGTCGACCAGGATGCAGCGATCCGCGTCGCCGTCGAGGGCCACCCCCACATCCGCGCGGCGCTCCCGCACCATGCGCACCATGTGCTCCGGGTGCAGCGCGCCGCAGTCCTCGTTGATGTTGGTGCCGTCCGGCGACACGCCGAGCGGTACGAGCTCGGCCCCCAGCTCCCGCAGCACCTCGGGCGCCACCTTGTAGCCGGCGCCGTGGCCGCAGTCGACGACCACCCGCAGGCCCTCGAGGGTCAGGTCACGCGGGAAGGCCGTCTTGGCGAACACCGCGTAGCGCCCCGCCGCGTCGTCGATGCGATAGGCGCGCCCGATCTCGGTGCCCGTGGGCCGGAACGCCTCGAGCTCGTCGGACACCAGCAGGCGCTCGAGCCGCAGCTCGTCCTCGTCGGGCAGCTTGTATCCGTCCCGCCCGAACACCTTGATCCCGTTGTCCTCGAAGGGGTTGTGGCTGGCCGAGATCACCAGCCCCGCGTCGGCGCGCATGCCCGAGGTCAGGAACGCGATGCCCGGCGTCGGCAGCGGACCCACCAGCAGCGCGTCCGCGCCCACCGAGCACAGCCCGCTGACCAGGGCCGTCTCCATCATGTAGCCCGACAGGCGAGTGTCTTTACCGATCAGCACCTTGGGGCGCCGGCCGGTGACCTCGCGCAGCTGATAGCCCACCGCGCGCCCCAGCTTCATGGCCAGCTCGGCGGTCATCGGGTGGCGGTTGGCCAGGCCTCGGACCCCGTCGGTCCCGAAGAGGGTGCGCTCGTCCTTGCTCACGTCGGTCTTCGTCCTCTCTGCGTCGTCTCGACTCTGCGTCGTCTCTACTCGGGCGCCCCGGCGTCGCCGGCGTCCGCCGGGGGCGGCGCCGCGTCCGGCGGCGGATCCAGCTGCAGCAGGGTCACCTTGTCCGGCTTCAGCTCGGAAGCCGTCAGCCCCTCGGGGGCGTCGAAGCGCACCACGCGGGTGTGCAGCTGCTTGCGGCGCGGGTTCACGCCGGTCGCGTCCACCCACGCCGTCAGCGTGCTCGCGTCGAGCGCGTCGAGCAAGCGCACCGGACCGTGCAGCGTGATGTCCACCGTCGCCGGGCTGACCTCGAAGCCGTAGACCGCGTCGGGCACGTTGCGCACCTCGACCGGCCGCCCGGCCACCACGCGCGTGCCGCGCTTCTCCTCGATGGTCACCGTGACCACGTGCCGTCGCCCGCGCTCCACGTAGCCCGCGTAGGCCGGCGGCGCTGCCAGCGAGACCGACAGCCCGGTGGTCTGGTTCCGCCCCACCAGCGAGATGGGCTCGGTCTTCACCGACTCGATGCGCCCGACCACCGACGCCGCGCCGGTGAGCGTCACGGTCGGCGGATCCACCACCACCTGCGTCACGCGATAGCCCGTCTGGGGCTCGCCCTCCAGCGCCGCGACCACGTCGACCACCTTGCGCGTCTTGGGCTCGAAGCGCACCAGCATGGCGGCCGGGCGCACCACGCGCACCTGCAGCGAGGGCGGCACCTTGAACATCTCCGGCTCGAAGGTGACCTGCTCCTCCTCGTAGCCCGACAGGTTGATGTCGAGCGCGGGCAGGCTGTCGACGTCGAAATCGCGCAGGGCCGAGTACTTGCCCTCGATGGTCACCGCCACCTTGTCCACCGGCGGGCTGATGAGCACGCGATCCTCGGGGTGCACCACGCGCACGCGCACGTTGGCGGTCACCACCGTCGTCTGGTCCTCGCGCTTCACCACCACCAGGGTGGTCGCCAGCGCGAGCGCCAGCACCTTCAGCCCCACGTTCTCGAGGAACACCTGGCGCAGCACGGTCTTCACGGGCGGGGCGGCGCCTCCTTGCTGGTCGCGTCGCTCGACTTGGGACGCAGCAGCGCCACGACGCTCTTGTCGCGCCGGAACAGCCGGGTGGGCCGCTTGATCATCAAGGTGGTCAGCCGCTCCCGCAGCTCGGCCGGCTTCAGATCGAGCTCGAGATCGCCCTCCCAGGCCAGCGACACCGAGCCGCGCTCCTCGCTGACCACGATGACCAGCGCGTCGGTCTCCTCGGACAGGCCCAGGGCCGCGCGGTGCCGAGTGCCGAGCGCACGATCGATGTTCGGGTTGACGCTCATCGGCAGGAACACCCCCGCGGCCTCGACCCGGTTGCGGCGCACCACCACCGCGCCGTCGTGCAGGGGGTTCTGCCGCTCGGGCACGAACAGGCTGTAGAGCAGCTCCTTGCTCAGCTTGGCGTCCACCCGCGTGGACTCCTCGAGGTAGGGATCCAGATCCGCCTCGCGCTCGACCACGATCAGCGCGCCGATGGTCTGCTGCGCCAGCGAGGTGCTCGCCTTCACCAGCTCGTCGATGGCCTGCGCCCCCGCCCCGCTCCGCAGGTTGCTCAACAGCTGCGTCCGCCCGAACGCGGTCAGCGCGCGCCGGATGTCGGCCTGGAACACGACCACCACAATCAGCAGCAGGTTCCCGATGAACTGCTCGAGCAGCCAGTTGAACGTCGGCAGATCGAGGTACGCCTCCTGGCTGAGCGCGTACAGGATGACGATCACGACCAGGCCGATGAGCATCGGCACCGCCCGGGTGCCCTTGATGATCAGGAGCACCCGGTAGATCAGATAGTAGATGATGGCGACGTCGAGGACGGGCGCCACCATCTCGCGGATGACCGCCCAGCTCATCGGCCGGCCCCGCGCAGCGCCGCCGCCACCGCGGCCACGTCACGCATCGCCGCCACGTCGTGCACCCGCAGCAGGTGCGCGCCCTGCGCGACGCCCACCGCGCAGGCCGCCGCCGTCGCCCACGCCCGATCGTCCACCGGCCGCCCGGTCAGCGCGCCGAGGAAGGACTTGCGCGACACCCCCAGCAGCACCGGGCGCCCGAGCGCCGCCAGGGCGCCCAGGCGCGCCACGAGGGCGACGTTCTGCGCCACGGTCTTGCCGAAGCCGATGCCCGGATCCAGGCACACGGCCTCGGGCGGCACACCCGCCGCCACCACGGCGGCGAGGCGCGCGGCCAGGGCGTCCCGCACCTCGGCGACGATGTCCGGCGACGACAGATCCCCGCGCTGCATGGTCTGGGGGGTGCCGCGCATGTGCATCAGCACCACGCCCGCGCCCGCGCGCGCGGCCACGCCAGCCATCGCCGGATCGGCCTGCAACGCGCTGATGTCGTTGATGATATCGGCGCCGGCCGCGAGCGCCGCCTCGGCCACGACCGCCTTGGTGGTGTCGATCGAGAGGGCCACGTCGCAGCGCGCGCGCAGCCCCTCCACCACGGGCAGCACGCGCTCGAGCTCCACCTCGGCCGGCACCGGCGCCGCCCCGGGCCGGGAGCTCTCACCGCCGACGTCGATCACGTCCGCGCCCGCGGCCACCATCTGCAGGGCGTGCTCGAGGGCGGCCTGGCTCTGCACGAAGCGCCCGCCGTCCGAGAAGCTGTCCGGGGTCACGTTCAGGACGCCCATCAAGCGGACGGGCGCGCCCTGCGCGTCCCACTCCACCTGCCGTGCGCCGATTCGCCACCGCACTGCGTCTCGTCCCCCCGGGCGCCGCCCTCCGGCCGCGCCCGCCCATCGAAATCCCACGCACACAACGCAAAAGGCCGGCCCCCCCGGACCGGCCTCCCGCGCCGCTCGGAGCCGATCAGGCCCCCTCGGTCGACGACTCCGGCACCACGTTCAGCCGCCCCTTCTGCTGGGTGGCGAACACCGTCTTGGGGCGGCGCACCGCCGTATCGGCGTCGTCCTTCTTCTCCAGCGGCGGCAGCGTCTCGCCGCGCACCACCAGATCGACCTCCTCGGCGTTCAGCGACTCGCGCTCCAAGAGCGCCTCCGCCAGCCGCCGCAGCTTGTCGATGTTGCTGCTGACCAGCTCGCGCGCGGTGTTGTAGCCCTCGAGGACGATCCGCTTCACCTCGCGGTCGATCTCGATCGCCGTCTGCTCGCTGTAGTCGCGGTGCTGGTTGATCTCGCGGCCGAGGAAGATCTGCTCGTCCTTCTTGCCGAAGGTCAGCGGGCCGAGCTTCTCGCTCATGCCCCACTCGCACACCATGCGCCGCGCCATGTCGGTGGCGACCTCGATGTCCTGCCCCGCCCCGGTGGTGATCTGGTCGAAGACCAGCTCCTCGGCCACGCGCCCGCCCATCATCACGGCGATGCGCTTCTCGGCGAAGTCCTTGGTCATCGACAGCCGATCCTCGCTCGGCAGCTGCATCGTGACGCCCAGCGCCCGCCCGCGCGGGATGATCGTCACCTTGTGCACCGGATCGGTGCCCGGCTGCAGCCGCGCGACCAGGGCGTGCCCCGCCTCGTGATAGGCCGTCGTCCGGCGCTCCGACTCGGAGATGATCATCGAGCGGCGCTCGGTGCCCATCAGCACCTTGTCCTTCGCCGCCTCGAAGTCGTCCATGGTGACGACGTCCCGGCCGCGGCGCGCCGCGAGCAGCGCGGCCTCGTTGACCAGGTTCTCGAGATCGGCCCCGCTGAAGCCCGGCGTCCCGCGCGCGATGACCTCCATGTCGGCGTCGCTGTCGAGGGGCACCCGGCGCGTGTGCACGGTGAGGATCTGCTCCCGCCCGCGCACGTCCGGACGGTTCACCACCACCCGCCGGTCGAACCGACCCGGGCGCAGCAGCGCCGGATCCAGCACGTCGGGCCGGTTGGTCGCCGCGATGAGGATCACGCCCTCGTTCGACTCGAAGCCGTCCATCTCGACGAGCAGCTGGTTCAGGGTCTGCTCCCGCTCGTCGTGCCCGCCGCCCAGCCCCGCGCCGCGGTGCCGACCGACCGCGTCGATCTCGTCGATGAAGATGATGCAGGGCGCGTTCTTCTTGCCCTGCTCGAACAGATCGCGCACCCGGCTGGCGCCGACGCCGACGAACATCTCGACGAAGTCCGAGCCCGAGATGCTGAAGAAGGGCACGCCCGCCTCGCCGGCGACGCCGCGCGCGAGCAGCGTCTTTCCCGTCCCCGGCGGACCCATCAGCAGGACGCCCTTGGGGATGCGCCCACCCAGCCGGGTGAACTTCTTGGGATCCCGCAGGAACTGGATGATCTCCTCCAGCTCCTCCTTGGCCTCCTCGACCCCGGCGATGTCGTCGAAGGTGACCTTCTTGTTGCTCTCGCTGAGCAGCTTGGCTTTGCTCTTGCCGAAGGACATGGCCTTGCCGCCGCCGCTCTGCAGCTGCCGCATGAACATGAAGAAGATCACGAACAGCACCAGCATCGGCAGCCAGCTGATGATCAGGTTCTGGAGGAGGGTGTCCTTCTCTTCGGGCCGGTACTTGAAGACGAAGTCCGCGTCCTTGGCCGCGCGGCTCGACAGATCCTTCTGCAGATCGTCACCGATGGGACCAAAGGTGACGAAGGGCTTCTCGCTGTCCCTCAGGGTGCCGCGGATCTCGTCACCGTCCACGGTCACTTGAGCGATGTCGTCCTTCTGGACGTGCTGGATGAACTCACCAAAGGTGATCTCGCCGCTCTTCTGGCCGGCGCCGGGCACCATGCGCCAGAAGACGAAGAAGGCGACGATGATGATCAGCCAGAGGAGGCCTGTCTTGTAGGGCTGGCGCACTGCGCGTCCTCTGCGGGGCGTGGGTCAAGTCCAACGAAGCGCCGAGCGAACGCGCGGCGGGAGAATGAGCCGACGGGAAACCTAACACGCGGGCCAGAAGGCCCGCAACCGCGGGCGGTCACGCCCGCTCGTGGTCACCACACGCCCCAGAGGCGGCAACCACGGTCTTGAGACGCACCGAAGCGGTCAGGTGTTTCCAACTCCGTCGTCGCCGCCCGACATTCGGGTGCGCCGCGCGGGCTCATCGGTCCTCGGCGGCTCGTCCCCCGCCCGCAGCACCAACCCGTCGCGGCGCCGCTCCGCCACGAGGCCGCCGGCAAGCGTCGCGCGGCGGCCCACCGCGCCCCGCACGAGATCCTCCACCCGCGCCACCGCCTCGGCCATGGACCGGGGTGCCGGCCGACCGGCGGCCGAGGCCGCCCGGTGCAGCCCGACCATCAGCACCTGGCGGCGCGCGGCCGGTGGCAACGCCAACAGGGCGTCGATCTCGATCGACGCTCCCCGGGCGCCCACCCGCAGCCGCTCGACCAGCCACGCGTCGACGAAGTGCGCGAGCGCCTCGCGATCCGCCGCGAGCGTCGCCGCCGTCCGCGCCGCCCCCCGGCTCCACGACGGACCGAAGGTGGCCGTCAGGCCCGGGCTCGCGTGCGCGCGCGCGCGATTCCTCAGATAACGGTCGTCGGCGTTGGTCGGATCCTCGACCCAGCGCAGGGCGAAGGCGGCCGCCCAGCCCCGCACCGCCGCCCGCTGGACGCCCAGCCAGGGCCGCGCGATCACCCCGCGGCGCGCGGGGATACCGGCCATGCCCCGCAGCCCGCTGCCGGTCGCCAACCGCATCAGCACCGTCTCGGCCTGATCGTCGGCGGTATGCGCGGTGACGATCCGCGCCGCGCCGATCGCCTGCGCGTGCGCTTCGAGCAGGCGGTAGCGCGCCCGCCGCGCCCCGTCCTCCGGCCCCTCCCCCGCCGCGATCTCCGCCGGCGCCGGGTGCAGCCGCGCGCAAGGCACGCCCAGCGTGGCGCAGAGATCCTCGACGAAGCGGGCGCGCCCGGCGCTGCCCGGGTCGAGCCCGTGATCCACGGTCGCCACGAACAGGGGGCCCCGACCGACGTGCCGCAGCGCGTGCAACAGCGCCACCGAGTCGGCCCCGCCGCTCACCGCCACCAGCAGCGCCTCGCCCGGCGGCAGCAGGGCGTCGGCGTCGGGCCCCAGCGCGTCGAGGGGCGTGGTCAAGGCCACCAGTCCGGGCTGCGCTCCATCAACCCGCGGAGGGCGACGGCCGGCAGCAGCAGGCTCTGCCCCGGCACCTCCGGGGTGGGCAGGCCGACCAGCGAGCACAGGCGCCCGCGCGGATCGAAGAGCGGCGTGCCCAGGGGCGCCGAGCCGTCGGCCCACCAGTAGTACCCCTGCTGGCCGACGCCCCGCCGCCCGATCACCGCCCGCCACAGCGGCCCGCCGTGCGTCGGGGCCCCGAACAGCGCCGTCGACGCGCGCACCGCCGCCTCGGGGGGCGACCAGGGCGCGGACGCCACCGGCGGCGCGGGCAGCCCCGGTACGTCCAGCACCGCCAGGCCGAGCCGCGCGTCCATCAGACCCACGGCCGCCGCGCGCGCCGCGCCGTCCGGCGTCACCACCTCGAGCCGGTCGTCCCCGTGCCGCGGCCACCCCGTGACGAGGGCGAACGCGGTCACCACCCGCCCCGGGGCCGCCCAGAAGCCGCGACCATCGTCGCCCGGCCCGGGATCCCGCGCCCCGGGCGACACCGCGCCCCGCCGCCGCACCACCAGCGTCACCTGCTGCAGGCGGGCGGCCAGCGCCGCGCGGCTCTTCGCGTCGATCGGTTCGCGGAGGGGATCGGCGGCCACCCCGGCGTCGGGCGGCGGCGCGCCGGCGTCCTCGGCGGCCGCGCCGAGGGACACGCCGAGGACGCTCAGGCCGACGAGCAGGCGGTGCAACATTCTGCACTGCGGTCGGCCAGGGCTCACTGGCAAACTCCCTGCGCCGACGACCCGACGCGCTCCGCAGGAAAAACACCCGCCCGGGAACCTGCGCGCGCCGACGCTGTCGAACGGCGCGAGGGCCCTCGGGGCCTTCGAAGGTGCCCACGGTTGGCCGGCAGGGTCAAGCGCAGGAAGCGCAGTCGAATCGCGGCGTTCGGGTTGACCACCCCCAGGGGCGTCGCTATCCTGCGTCGAATTTTTCGCTGGCTACGCGCGGGTCGAATCGCGGGCGCACCGACCACGCCCATCGGAGGAACGCGGCTTTGAGCAAAGAGAACCAGACCAACCTCCGCGTCGCCGTGCTCTGGCACGACACCGTCTTCGCCGAGACCATCGTCGAGGGCAAGCGCCCGGTGACCATCGGCGAGAAGCCCAGCAACACCCTGATGGTGCCCGACGTGGCCGGCGTCGGGGACAGCCACGTCCTGTTCACGCCGGACGCGGGCGGGTTCTCGCTGAACCTGACCAGCGCGATGACGGGCCGCCTGAACCTCGGCGGCAAGGAGCAGACGGTCGAGGCCGCGCGCGCGGCCAAGGGCGGCGCGCTGTCGGTCGCCGGCGACGATTGGGGCGTGATCGACCTCGGCCCCCTCGCCGTCTTCTTCCAGATGGGCGTCGCCACCGAGAAGCTCCCCGCGAAGCCCATCTGGGCGACGATGGAGTCGTCGCTGCTGGGGTCGCTGCTGACGGCCCTCGTCGTGCACCTCGGCTTCCTGATCGCGGCCTTCTTCTTCTGGAACGAGGATCCTCAGCTCACCTCGCTCGACCTGAGCGACCGCTTCATGAAGGTCATCGTCGAGGAGCCTCCCCCCGAGATCGAGGAGGAGGAAGAGGAAGAGTCGGTCGACGAGGACGTGGGCAAGAAGGCCGGCGGCGAAGAGGGCAAGTTCGGCGAAGAGGACAAGGTCGAGAAGTCCAAGGTGCCGAAGCGCGACGGCGAGATGGTCGACAAGATCAAGGACGTCGGCATCCACAAGGCCCTCGGCTCGAACCTGCTCGGCCGTGGCCCCCTGAAGAACGTGTTCGGCGACAAGACGGGCTTCGACAGCAAGCTCAACGCCGCCATGGCGGGCGCGGGTGACGATCTGGTTGTGGGCCAGGGCGCCGGCGGCATGGGTCTGCGCGGCACCGGCAGCGGCGGCGGCGGTGAGGGCTTCGGCCGCATCCACGGCATGGGCCGGATCGACACCGGCGGTGGCCGCGGCACCAAGGCCAACCTCGGCGGCAAGAAGAAGCGCAAGGCCAAGGCGCGCGTCCGGCGCGGCAAGGCCAACCTGTCGGGCTTCTGCAAAGAGGCCGACATCCAGCGCGTGGTGGCGGCCCGTCAGCGGGGCATCCAGTACTGCTACGAGAAGGAGCTGGCCCGCAACCCGGAGCTGCAGGGCAAGGTCACGATGTCGTGGCGTATCGGCCTCGACGGCTCGGTGGTCAAGGCCTTCGTCGAGAACTCCTCGCTGGGCAACAAGCAGGTCGAGGGTTGCATGACCCGGCAGATCCAGCGCTGGAAGTTCCCGAAGCCCGAGGGCGGCATGTGCCAGATTCGGTACCCGTTCGTGTTCAACGCGGGCCTCTGAGCAGCACCGCAGCGCGCGCCGGGTGACCGGCGGCGGCAAGAAGGGCGTCGCGATCGCGGCGCCCTTTTTCTTTGGGGAATCGGCAGGTTGACGGTTCGGCGTCTCGAGCGCCCCTCTCCAAACGACGAACGCCCGAGCCAGGGGCTCGGGCGTCTCGGCCGGGTCAGGGCGCTCGACTCAGAGGTCGATGATGATGACGCGAGGCGCCTCCTCCTCCTCGACCTCGGGCTCCCAGTCGGGGGGGGGCTCCGGCTCGAGCGGCAGCTCGAGGGCGGGCCGCTCGTGGATGCGGCGCCGCTCCTCTTCGCGTTTGCGAATCTGATCGATGATGTAGGCGTCCAGCACGGCTGTCCTCCCGGCCGGTTCCCTCGGCTCCGGCACCACTCACTTGATAAACACGACCGAGCGGCGTCGCAGACTTAATCTGGCAGACGGGGTGGGTCATGCGCAAACCCCCCGTGCGGTGGCGAGGCGCCGTGCGGATCGCACGGCGGCGCGATCAGGTCGGCCGGCGGCCCGCGCCGAGCCCAGCGCGTGCGCCACCAGACCGAGCGCGCCTGCAGCGTCGCCAGGAACAGGCCGTCGCCCCCCATCAGCAGCCCCCCGCGGAGCACCGCCACCGTCCACCAGCGCCACGCCGCGCGCCCGGCCCCCTCCAGCCAGGACGGCCGGCGCCCCGCGCCGCGCAGGTCGGCGGCGGCGAGGGCCGCGTAGCGCCGCAGCTTGGCGACTGCGTGAGCCCGGTCGCGGTAGCCGTGGTGCTCGAGCCGCACCGCGGCGCGCGCGACGGGGCCCTCGACGGTCGGGCGCTCGTGGACCCGCCGCTCGGCGAAGCGGGTCGCGGCGACGCGCACCAGGCGAAGCCGCCAGGCCGGCGCATAGCCGCCAAAGCGGAGCGGGCGCGAACCGAGATGCGAGCGGATGGACACCTCGACCCCAGCCAGGTCCGGCCGCCGCTCGAGCATCGCGCGGAGGCGACCGATCGCGCCGGGCGGGAGGCGCTCGTCGGCGTCGAGGAACAGCACCCAGGCCGTGGGCGCGCTGCGCAGGGCGAGCGTGCGCAGGGCCGACAGGCTGCCCTCGCCGACCACCACCTCGGCCCCGGCGGCGATCGCCTGGGCCGCGGTCGCGTCGGTCGAGGCGTGGTCGATCACCAGCCGAGCGTCGGCGTCGCGCGCGCTGGCCAGGCAACCGGGCAACAGCCCCGCCGCGTTGCGCGCGACGACGGCCACCGTGATGGTCGGGGGCTCGGGGGTGGGCGGGGCCGCGTCCGCGGGCTCACCGGTCCGGTCGACCGCGGGCCCGACGAGCCGGCCGGCCCTCACGCCTCCATCGTCTCCGGGGGCAGGGTGGGCTCGTCGGCCTCGGCGCCGCCGGTCGCCGCGTCGAGCGCCTCGAGCGCCGCCGCCACGTCGGCGCGCGCCGCCTCCACCGCGTCCCCTTCGGCGTCCAGCAGCTCGAACCAGGCGGCGAGGACCGCGCCGACCGCCTCGCGGACCGTCTGCGCCGACTCGCTCGCCGCGCTCTGCTGCTGGGTGACGATCAGCTCGAGCATCTGCTGCTCGAGGGCGTCGCGCTCGTCGCGCGCCACGCGGACCTGATCCTCGAGCGCCTGGATCTGCGCCTGGCGCCGCTCGAGCTCGAGATCCTTCGCCTTCATCATCATCGCCCGCCGCGTGACGGCGCCGAGCTGGGCCTGCATGCCCTGGATCCGCTCGGCCGTCTCGGGATCCATCGCGTCGGTCGTCTCTTGCGCCTCGCGCACCCGGCGCAGGGCGTCCTCGGCGGCGTGGAGGCGCTGCTCCATCACCATGAGCGCGGCCTCGGCCTGGCGGGCGCGCGCCTCGGCGGCGCCGTCGTCCGGCGGCGGCGTCGCGTCCGGGCCGGGCGGCGCCTCGCCGACCGCCTCGAGCCGGGCCTGCGCGGCGCGCAGCTGGCGCCGGATGGCCGACGTCTGGTGGACCGCCGCCCGCGCCTCGTCGAGCGCTGATCGCAGCCCCTTGGCCTCGTCTTCTCGAGCGCGGGCCCGGGCCTCCACGCTGGCGAGGCGGCCCTCGGCGTCGGCGAGGGCGCCGAGCCGCACGCCCGCGGCTCTCAGCCACGCCGCGGCCTCGGCGAGCTCGTCCTCGACCTGCTCGACGCGGCGTTCGGTCGCCGCGGCGCGCGCCTCGGCGGCGCGCAGCTCGTTCGACAGCCGGGCTGCGCGCGCGAGGCGCTCGGCGTCGGTCGCCATCTGCCCGGCGCGGGTCGCGTCGAGCTCGCGCCGCATCCGATCCAGCTGGCGCCTCAGGTTCGCCGCCTCGTCCGGCGAGGCCGCCGGCCCATCGGCCGGCGGCGGCGTCGCGGCGGGCGCCGCCGTCTGCAGGGCCTCGATCCGGCGTCGAAGCTGGTCGTTCTCCTCGATCAAGCGCGCGGCGCGGCTGGCCATCGCCGCGGCGTCGGCCTCCGGCAGCGTGCTGCCGTTGTCGCGGGTGATGGTCACCCGCGGCCCGGCCGCCGGCTCCACCGGGTCGAGGGCCTGCGTGGGCTCGGGCTCGGGCGAGCCCGAGGGTGTCGCCGCCGCCAGGCGCCGCGCGAGCTCCTCGGCCTCCGCGCGCGCCTCGGCCGCCGAACGCTCGGCGGCGGCGCGCGCCGCCTCCGCCTCGGCCAGCGCGTCCTGGATGCGCCCGAGCGCCTCCGCCTGCCGCTCGTTGAAGGCCTTGAGGCGTTCGTACTCGGCCGGATCCACCGCGGGCGGCGGGGCGGGCAGCGGCTGCCGCGCGACCTGCGTCTCCATGATCGGCGCGTCGCGGAAGGCGCGGCCGGCGGGGGCGGGCGCCGGATCGTCGAAGAACTGCAGCACGTAGGTGCCGCATCGCACGACGTCTTCATTGGCCAGATGGCGGCGCGAGACGAGGACGTCGTTGACCAAGGTGCCGTTGGCCGATCCGAGATCGGCGATGCGGAAGCCGCCGTCGTCGAAGGCGATCGCGCAGTGGCGGCGCGACACGCTCGCGTCCGCGATGACGATGTCACAGTCGGGGTGGCGACCGACGACGGTCTGCCCCCGCCGTGAGTCGAGCGCGTGGACCATTTGCCGCCCGGCGCGGTCCGTGTAGACGAGTCGTGCCACCGAGCGCGTCCCCCGCGGCTCCAAGGTCCTCAGTTATAGAGGGGCGCTGCCGCGCGGTCCAGAATCGCCGACCGCGGTCGGTCGCCGGCGCGGCTCGACGATCAGCGGCGGCGCTGGTCGTGATAGGCGTCCACGAAGTCGGCCAGCCGATCCATGACCGCCGGCGACGTGTCGTCGAACCGGATCACGACGGCCGGGGGGTCCCCCGACTCGGTGCGCACCACCCGGCCGCGGACCCGCAGGCGCTGGGCGCTCCCGCCCCCGTGGGCCATGCGCAGGTGCAGCTCGACGCGCTCGTCGGGCAACCAGACGCCGGGGAGGGCCACGCGCGCGCCGGCCGGGCTCAGCTCGAGCGGCTCGAGCTCCCCCCTGGGCTCGGCGCCTGCGGCCCGCGCCGCGGGGGCCGTACCGGCCGCGTCGGGCGCGAGGCGCTCGGCGTGGACCCAGGCCAGGGTGCGCGCCCGCGCGTAGAGCCGCCGCTCGGGCGGCGACAGCGGCTCGCGCAGGGTGACGGTGGCGCCGATCTCGTCGGCGTTCTCGACCACCGCGCGCCCCCGCCGCGCGCCGCCCGCGGCGTCCCGCGCGACCACCAGCACCTCCTGCCCGACCGCCGGTCGGTCGCCGCTCGGCAGGCGCACCCGTAGGTGGATTCCATCTCGCCGGGTCAGCCGCCCGACCCAGCGGCGCAGATCGTCGCCGCGCAGGGCCACCAGCTCGATCTCGTCGTTGGGCGCTTCGGGCTCGGTCACGTCGCCTCCCCTCCCCCACATCGGCCCCGTCGCCGGCAAAGCTGAGCGCCCGCCACGACGCGACCCCGGCGAGAATCTCGTCTCGCGTGGACACCCGGCCACACCGCCGGCGACGCCGCGCGTACACCCACCCTGCGGCGTGTTGCGCGGTTGACACCCGCGGAGGCGCTCGGCTAGAAGTGCCCGCCCGCCCCGCGCTGGCCCGGCCGCGCGGCCCCGACCTGCCGGCCGCACATGGACAACGAGCGCCCCGCGCGTGGGCGCTTCGGAGGAAGCGATGGTGTCGATTCGCCTCGAGGCAGTACTGACTTCGGTGACGCTCGCCGCGGTGATGGCGCTCGGCTGCGCCGAGCCGGTCGACGACGTCGATCGGACGCAGCCCAACGCCCTGCCCAAGTCCCTCTTCCAGGGTGAGTGGTACTTTGCCCGAACGGTGGTCGACGTGCCCTACGAGGCCGCCGGCACCTTCGTCGGTGATCGCCAGGAGTACACCTTCGGCGAGGACTTCCCCGCCATCAAGATTCGCTGGCGCATCGAGGAGGACCGCCTGTACGCCTGCCGAGCCGACGAGGTGATCGTCGGCAGCAACAGCGACGGGCAGGCAGAGGGCGACGAGAAGGATCCGCAGAAGGCCGAAGCGCGGGCGGCGAACGACGCCCCTGGGGACGCGTACCGCAAGTTCCCCTGCGACCACCCCGTCGCGGCCTTCGCCATCCAGAGCCACTTCGACATCCTGCGCGACTACAACGCCGTGACGGGCGAGCAGTCGAACGTGATCAGCGAGAACACCGTCGACCGGGCCTGGCACGAGCGCGACTTCATCCGCGTCGACTGGACCGACCTCGGGGTCAGCGACACCAACTTCAACCTGTACGCTCAGGCGGACCTGGGGTGGGTGGGCAACATCGAGGCCCCCTACTACGTGCAGGAGGAGGCGGGCGACTGCCGCGTCGTCCAGCCGGACGGTCGGGTGGACTACAGCACCTGTGAGGAGGGCTTCGTCCCGCCGATCATCGACCTCGAGAAGGGCGAGAACATCCTGCTGACCCAGCGGATGACCCTCGTGCCCGAGGACGGCTACGGCGGTGGCGCGATCAACACCTGCTTCCGCACCAGCCTTTTCGGCGCCGGGCCGGCCTGCACGCTCTCCGAGATCGGCATGCGGTACTCGTTCAAGCGCGTCCCCGAGCGGGCGCCCGAGGCCGAGTACGAGGTCAAGTACTACCCCGACACCAGCTTCGAGCGCTTCGGCATCTGGCGGGTGAAGAAGAACACCTACGTCGATGGCCGCGGCGAGACCGACTTCAAACAGTACCGGGCCACGCGCTTCCACATGTGGGACCGCACCCACGACTGCAGCGGCGGTGACTGCCAGCCGCTCCCGCTGACGCACGCCGCGCGCGGCCTCAAGCCGATCGTCTACTACCTCAACCGGGCCTTCCCGTCGGACCTCAAGCCGATGGCGTTCGCGCTCGCCAAGGAGTGGAACGACGCCTTCCAGGGCATCGTGCCGGACCTCGACCTGACCACCAGCTGCAAGGTGGTGTGCAACGGCGACACGCCGGCCGCCCAGTGCGGGCCGCAGGACAGCTGGGCCATGACCGGCAACTGCGCGTTCGAGCTGCGCGAGAACGACGGCCAGCAGTTCCTCGGGGACCTGCGCTACAACTACATCGCCTACATCGAGGATCCGGGCCAGGCCCAGCCCTGCGGCGTCGGCGGCCCGGCCAACGATCCCGAGACCGGCGAGCTGGTCAACGCCGTCACCTACATCTACGGCGCGGGCTGCTTCGACTACCTGACCACGCGCATGGGCGACATGCTCGACATCCTGTGCGCGCAGCACCTGCGCGACGGGGACGCGCTGCCCAAGTCCTGCGGCGCCATCGACGAGAACCAGTACCTGCGCGGCCTGCGGGTGCTCGAGATCATGCAGGCGCAGGGCTACGCGCAGGCGCCGCGGACGCCGATCCGGAACATCACCGGGGCCGCGTACGACTACACCCAGAACCCGGATCTCGAGACCCGCATGGCCGAGATGAAGAACCGGATGACCGACCTCAAGCACCACCGGGGCAAGCTGCACCTGCGGCGCGAGCGGCTCAAGGAGGCCGGCCTCGACCGGGCGCTGGTGCCCGACGAGCTCGCGCGCGAGCTGAGCGGCGGCCGGGCGAGCACGGGCGCCCAGCTGACCGACGCGGAGCTCGACTGGCTCAACCCCCTCGACCTGCACTACAGCGGCGTGGCGGTGCGTGAGCGCGAGAAGCTGAAGTACGCGGCCAAGGCCCTCGAGCCGGCCGAGTACCTGTTCGACGACAACGGCCTGTGGCACTTCGTCAACCAGCACGCGGACATGGAGCGCGATCAGCTGATGCAGCTGCTGCGCGAGCAGTCCTTCCGCGCGGTGACGCTCCACGAGCTGGGCCACAACATGGGCCTGCGCCACAACTTCATCGCCACCTTCGACCGGACCAACTTCCACCCGGAGTACTGGCAGATCAAGCAGGAGACCGAGGCCGCCTTCGAGGCGGAGTACGGGCGCCCGGCGCCCGAGCTGCAGCCCTTCCGCGACGACGAGGAGACCGACCTGGAGTTCCTCGGCCGCTACAACGCGTGGCAGGCGGACCGCGAGGTCCTGCGCCGCATGCAGGAGGACGCCGGCATCCGGCTGTACCGCTACAGCTCGATCATGGACTACGGCGCCATGTACTACTCGGACTGGCAGGGCCTGGGCTCGTACGACAAGGCCGCCATGCGGTTCCTGTACGCGGATCTCGTGGACCGCGTGGAGTGCAACGGCAAGACGCCCGAGGCCTGCCGCGCGCAGCTCGCCGACGGTGGTCGCGCCCACGTGAAGTGGTACCGCGGCGGCGAGCTCTGCTCGGCCAACAGCGACTGCCCCCACGCGGGCGACGGCCAGAGCTGCCGTCAGGACGCCGAGCTGGGCGTGGGCGTGTGCTCGAACTGGGACGACGACGAGCGCGTGGCCGCCCGGTTCAACCCTCGGCAGATGTTCTGCAGCGATGATCGCGTGGGCGATCAGCCCTTCTGCAACCGCTTCGACGAGGGCGAGAGCAGCGAAGAGATCGTGCGCAACATGATCGACCAGTACGAGCGCAACTTCATCTTCAACAACTTCCGCCGCTACCGCGCCGACTTCGACATCTCGAGCTACCTGAGCCGGATCCAGAGCCGCTACTTCTCGGTCATCGGCGACCAGATGCAGGCCCTGCTCTACAAGTACTTCTACGAGGCCGGCTTCCGGTCGAACGAGGGCCCCGGCGGCTTCACCGACATGTTCCGCGCGACGGTGGTGGGCTTCGACTTCCTCGGCAACGTGCTGATGCAGCCGGAGTCGGGCAGCTACCAGCTCAACGAGTTCACCGGCATGTACGAGCACCAGGACCGCGGCCTGACCGACAGCACCAACGCGGACGTGGTGAACATCCCGCTGGGCCTGGGCAAGCCGGTCTACTCGAGCTACGAGCGCGGCTACTTCGGCGAGATCGATCGGCTGTCCTACGTGGGCGTCTTCTACGACAAGATCGCGGCGCTCTCGACGCTCACCACCCGCGACTGGGGCGTGGTGACCGGCGCCAACGACGAGCGCTTCCAGCTCAACTTCTACGACTTCTTCCCCGGCGCCTTCCTGAAGGTGCTCGGCTCGTTCGCCTCGGGCGACTTCGGCGAGGTCGCCCAGCACTTCGACCCCGACCTGGAGCAGCTGTCGCAGCGGGTGTACTGGGACGGCACCTTCTTCGACGCGGAGCGCGAGTTCGATCCCGACGACGAGAACCTGCCCGGCTCGATGGTCGAGCCCGGTGGGTCGACCCAGCTGTACGTCTACGCGCTCATCTACGGGATGATCGACACGCCGTACTACAACGACCTGACCTTCACGCACTCGATGCGGGTGTTCGAGGAGGGCGGGTTCACCGGCTTCGACGTCGACGCGTCGAACCCCGACGACATCTTGCGCTGCACCAGCCCCCTGACCCAGCGCACCTTCGTCGCCGCCCGCACCGCCAACGTGCCCAGCATCGCGTGGCAGGCCGTCTCGTACTGCAACGAGCTGGTGACCCAGCGCAACGAGATGATGCGTCAGCTGGCGGACGGCGATCTGCCCGTGGGCATCACGCGCGGTCGGCTGGAGACGGCGCTCGACCGCCTGGAGTACCGCCTGCAACTGCAGGAGGACCAGATCAGCAACATGATCTTCATCACGGATCTGGTCGGCCTCGGCGCCCTCTGAGCGCGGGCGGCGTCCAGCCGCCCCGCCCGCCGCGCGCCCGCGCGGCGGGCCGGCCTACTCCTCGATGCCCACCGCGTCGAGATCCTCGGCCGGCACCCCCACCTCGAGCAGGATGTCCCGCGTCAGCTCGTGCCGCTCGGCGTAGTCGGGCAGGATGGCGAGGAACTGCGCGCGCAGCGCGTCCGGCGCGCGCTGGGTCAGCCCCTCCTCGAGGCGCCGGCGTTGGGCCATCAGGATGGCGCGCTCGCTGGGCAGCAGCGGCAGCTGGCGCTCCGCGGTGCCCACGCGCTTGCCGTCCTCGAAGACCGGTGACTTCTTGAGGCGGGTGCCGCGCTCGAGGGTCGCGTCGATCTCGTCGATGCGCGCCTGGGTGCGGGTGACCGCCTTGCCTTGCAGCGCCTTGATGTAGCGGTTGAAGACGCCCCGCGCGGCCTTGGCGGCCGCGCCGCGCCGCCGCGCCTCGGCGGTGATGCGGCCCTTGCCGCCCTTCTCCTCGGCCTTCTTGCGCGCGCGCGCCATCACCCCTCCCCGGTCGCGGCGTCATCATCGACGCGGGCGCCGGAGCGGTCAATTTCACGGCGGCGAGGGCCCGCCCCAGGATCAGGCCAGGGTGTAGATATTGTCCAGCAGCCGGAACTCCCCGAGCTCGTTCATCTTCTCGACGACCTCGGGGTACTGCCGCGTGATGTCCTCGAACTCCTCGCGGGCGAGGAACATGAGCATCGTGCGGCGCGCGGCGGTGCAGGTGGCGGTGGCGGGGGTGTTCCGCAGCAGCGAGATCTCGCCGAAGATCTCGCCCTCCCGAAGCCAGTTGAGGATGTGCTTGTGGCCGCTCTTGCGGCGGGTGACCTGCACCAGGCCGTCGAGGATGACGAAGAGCCCCTTGCCGACCTGGCCTTCGATGATGATGTCGTCGTCCGCCTCGACGAGGCGCGACTGGAAGCGGGCCATCAGGTCCGACCGGCGGTCCGGCGGCAGCACGCGGAAGACCGGCGACAGGTTCATCAGGTTGCCGATCATGCGATCGCAGACCTGCTTGGACAGGGCCGCCTGGAGATCGGTGGCCTGGTTGCCCAGCTCGTCGAGCACGCTGCGGGGCAGCTCGAACACATCCGCCGAGCCCTCGGCGATCACCGTCGCCACCCGCGGCGACTCGGTCACCAGCGCCATCTCGCCGAACACTTCGCCCTCGCCGAGCCGCGCGAGCTCCGTGTCGAGGCCCTCGGCGCCGCGCTTGATGACGCGCATCGTGCCGGTCACCACCACGTGCACGGCCTGCCCCGGCTCCCCCTCCTCGACGAGGGGCGTGCCGTCGGACACCCGCCGCAGCCGCACGGCGCGCGCCACCGTGAGGAAAGGATCGGCCGCCAGCTCCGACAGCAACGGGAAGCGGGGCAGACGGTCCGGGAAGGTGGCACCCCGGATGATGTCGGTCGCCCGCCGATCGACCTCGGCCATCACCCCCTCGAGGGTCGGCGGCAGCAGGTCGAGGTTCAACGCGTCCGTCTTGGGCAGGGGCATCTCGAAGATGGCGTCGCCCCACTCGGCGTCCGGCGTCGCCGCGTAGTGCTTCGCGAGCAAGTTGAGGCCCCGGTCGACGACCGCCTGCCCGGCGTCGTACCGCTCGAGCAGCTTCAGGGCCCACAGCGCGCGCAGGGGGAAGCCGGCCAGGGTGAAGTAGTCGGCGCAGCTGCGCAGCACGCGGATGCCGCGCTGCTTGTCGCCGAGCGCGACGAGCAGCTCCCCCGCGCTGACCCGGAGGCGGAAATCGAGCGGTGCGATGCGCATGCGCGCGAGGCAAAGCCGTAGCTGACGCTCGGCGTCCTCACGACTGGACGGCATGTCGGTGCTCACGGCGACGTCGTCTCCCCCGCCGGTCTCGGCGCCGGCTGCGGGCGGCCGGCCGCAGGTTACCAACGGCCGGTCCCCGGAACAACTTCCGCCGCGCCCCGGCGCGCGCTCCCGGTCCGGGGCTGTCCCTCGACCCGAAGCCTCGGTATCCTGGCCGCCTTAGGAGGTCGCCTTGGACGGCACGGGCCCTCGCTTTCGGTCAGCGCGTTTCCTGGTGCTCGACCCGAACGACCTGCTGCGCTCGATGGTCCACGGCCCGCTGAGGGCTCAGGGCGCCGCGCAGGTCGACTACGCCCGGGACGCCCGGTCGTGGCTGCGCGCGGCGGCGGCCGGCAAGCACGATCTGCTGGTGGCGGACTGGGATCAACCCGACATGCAGGGCGTCGAGTTCGTCGACCGCCTTCGCCGGGCCGACGCCCTGCGCGACGCCGCGTTGGTGCTGTTGGCCGACGAGGTCACCCCGGCGATGCGGGCGCTCGAGGAGCTCTACGACATCGGCGGCTTCGTGCAGAAGCCCTTCACCACGCAGGCGCTGCTGGCCACCCTGGCCGCCGCCTGGCAGCGCCGGCAGAACCCCACCGAGTTCGCGCTGCTCTTGAAGCGGGGCTGGCAGCTGCTCGAGGCGGACGCCTTCGACAAGGCGCTCTTGGTCTACAACTGGCTGCGCCAGCTCGAGCCCGCGTCGTTGGCCGCCCTCTACGGGGCGGGTGAAGCCCTGACCGGTCAAGGCCAGCTGGCCGACGCGCGGGCCATCTTCGAGGAGGTGGTCGAGCGCTCGCCCCTGTGCGCGAAGGCCTACGGCCGGCTGAGCCACGTCGTCCGCGCGCAGGACGATCCCGACGCCGTCTTTCGCGTCCTGCAGCGCCTCGTGGAGCTGGCGCCGAACACCCCCGACACCTGGGTCGAGCTGGCGCGCCAGCACTTCCGGGCGGGTGAGGTGGCGCCGGCCGAGGCCGCGATCCAGCGCGCGCTGCGGCTGAACCCGGCGCTGTGGGACGCGACGCTCGTGCTGACCGAGCTGCTGCTGGCGCAGGATCGCCTGCCCGAGGCCGCGCAGCTCGCCGACGCCGCGCGCCGCCACCACCCGCGCCAGACCGACCTGTTCAACAACCTGGGCATCGCGTTCCGCAAGCGCGGACAGCTCGATCAGGCCAGCCGCGCCTACGAGACGGCGCTGTCGATCCAGCCGGACAACCCCGTGCTGCTGTACAACGCGGCGGTGGTGGACTTCCTGCTCGAGGCGGACGACCAGGCGCGGGCCCGGCTGGCGCGCGCGCTGACGCTGCGGAGCGACTTCCCGAGCGCCCGGCGGCTGGGGGCGCTGCTCGCGACGACGCCGCCCCTGGACCGGGCGGCGCGCGCGGCGCTGTTCGCCTGACGGCCGCCCTACTCCTGCACCCACAGGCGCGACTGGCCCCGCGCCGCGCACTCGATCAGATCCGCGTCCCCGTCCCCGTCGAAGTCACCGACGCCGAAGTCGGCCGAGGCGATCGTCGCCGGGCTGACGAAGGCGGTCGTCGCCTCGAAGAACTCACCGGCCCCGTCGTTGAGCAGCAGCACCGAGCGGAAGGGCTCCACGCTGCCGTCGCTGAAGAGGATGCCGTAGACCGCCACCAGCATGTCGCGATCGCCGTCGCCATCGACGTCGACCGTCACCGACTCGAAGGCCGGCACGCGGGGCATGCCGTGGATGCGCTCGTGCGCCGCCTGGAAGTTGGCGCGGCCGTCGTTGAGGAAGACCGCGATGGCCGGCGTGCCGGCGCGCGAGAAGCCCTCGAGGTAGTCCTGGGGCAGCACGACGTCCAGATCGCCGTCGGCGTCGAGGTCGACGAGCTCGACGTGCAGCCAGTCGCCCTGGAAGTCGTCGAAGGGCGAGGGCGCGAAGGCGAAGCGGCCGTCACCCTGGTTCAGCAACAGTCGGTTGCGGGCCGTCTGGAAGCTCTGGCTGAGGTTGTCGACGACGATGACGATGTCGGGCAGCCCGTCGCCGTTCAGATCGCCGGCCTCGAAGTCGTGGTCGTGCACGTCACCCGGATCGAAGGCGACGCGGTCCGAGGCGTCCCGCCAGCGGCCGCCGCCCTCGTTGAGCCACAGCTGCTCGGGGCCGCTCTGGTTGCCGCCCTCGGGCGCGCCGGTCTGCAGCAGGAAGGCGTCGAGATCACCGTCGCCGTCCACGTCGACGAGATCCGCGTCGTAGCTGGGTCCGGCCCCCGGGAAGTCACGCACCGCCGAGAAGCCCCCCGCCCCGTCGTTGCGGAAGAGGTTGTTGCGCGCGCTCGACAGGTTGGCCACCAGCAGGTCGAGATCCCCGTCCCCGTCGTAGTCGCCCAACCGCGCGTTCATGCCGTTGCCGCGCGGGGCCAGATCCTGCGCGCGGAAGCTGGCCGCGCCGTCGTTGAGGTGGACGCCGACGGGCTGCTCGACCTGACCGATGCCACCGACGGCGCCGTTGGCGGCCACGAAGTCCAGATCCCCGTCACCGTCCAGGTCGGCCACCGACACGTCGTTGCAGTCGCCGAACGGGCTGAGTCGCCCCGCCGTGCGGTCGACCAGCGCCCGGTAGGTGAACGCCTGCTCCAGCACCGCGCCGCGCCCGTCCGCGTTGCGCACCTCGACGGCCACCGGGCCCTGCGCGCCCGGCGGGGTGAGGACGCGCCACTGCGTGTCGGACACGCGCTCCACCGCGCGCGGCGCGGCCCCCGCGAAGCGGATCCGCAGACCCGCCCGCAGATCGACCCCGCGGAGCTCGACGTTCGCGTAGCCGGGCAGCAGGCCGTGATCGGGGGAGAGCGTGGGCGCGACGTAAGCGAAGACGCCCGGCAGCGACGCGGCGACGCCGTCCGGGTTCCGCGCGACGAGATCCGCCGGCCCCTCGGGGTGAGGCGGCACCACGACGCGAAGGCGCTGATCGCAGGCCTCGGTCTCGAGGAAGTTCACCTGCTCGGCCGGGACGCCGCCCACCGTCACCGCGGCGTCGGTCTCGAGATCCGAGGCGCCCACCTCGACGGCCGTGCCGCCCCAGATGGGCACCTCGATCACGTCGATGACATCGAGCGACGGCACGACGCCGTAGCTGACCAGGTCGTCGGCCCGGTACGTGCGGCCGTCCGGGTTGATCACCTCGACCCGGGCCGGGCCGGGCCGCCCGGACGGCGCGCGGACGACCACGCGGGTGCCGTCGTCCGCCACCTCGAGCACCTCGGCCTCGACGCCCCCGACGCGGACGACGAGGCCGGGCTCGAAGTTGCGCCCGATCAGCTCCAGGCGGCCGCCCCCGCAGCGGCTGATGGCGTCGGGCGCGGCCGCGGTGACGACGGGGGGGCCCACGAAGCGCCAGGCCGCGCTGAGCGTGGCCGCCTGCCCGTCCGGGTTGAAGAAGGCGACGTCCACGACGCCCTCCGCGTGCAGGGGGGACACGAAGGTGGCCGAGCGGCCGTCGGCGGCCACCGCGACGTCCAGGCCAGCGCCGTCGCCGAGGTACACGGCGCCGGGGGCGCGCAGATCGGCGCCGCGCACCGTGACCCGGGTGCCGCCCGTGTCGGGGCCGCGATCGGGCTCGATGGCGTCCAGGCGCGGCGGCGGCCACCAGGTGAAGGCGTCCGCGGCCACGCCGCGCTGGCCGTCCGGGTTCTGCACGGCGACGTCGCCGACGCCCGGCGCGTGGGGGGGCGCGACGGCCGCGAGGCGATCGGCGGCCAGCCACACCGCCTCGGCGGGCGGCTGCTCGGCGAAGGCCACGGTGGCGCCGGGCTCGAAGCCGCGGCCCTCGACGACCACCAGCGTCTCGGCCTCGGTGGGCCCCTCGGCCGGGCTGACCCGCCGGACGACGGGCGGCGGCACGTAGACGAAGGCGGCGGACAGCGTCGTGGCCCGACCGGCGCGGCGCACCGTGACGTCGGCGGCGCCCGGCTCGCCGACGGGCGCGGCGACCACCAGCAGGTGCGCCGACTCCACCCGCACGACGGCGGCGGGGCGCGCGCCGAAGAGCACCTCGACGTCGGGCGCGAAGCCGTCGCCGCGCAGCAGCACCTCGGTGCCCCCGCTGGCCGGGCCGCGGGCGGGCGCGACGGCCTCCAGCCCCGGCGCGCGACCGGCGGGTCCGACGATCAGGGCCGCGGCGCCCTCCGCCGGCCAGCGCGCGGCGTCGTCGTCGGCGTCGAAGGCCTCGACCACGTAGAGCAGCCGCGTGCCGAGGGGAAAGGGCGGGCCCACGAGGTCGCCGGTGAAGCGCTCCCCGGCGCGGCGCAGGCGGACGGTGAAGCAGGGGGGCGAGTCGGCCGACGGCGCCCCCGCGTCGACGTTGCGCCACGGGCCGTCCCCGGGCGGCGCGCCGCAGGGCCCGTCCAGATCGGCCGCCTCGCCGGTCGTCGCGCGGACCCGCGCCGTGGTGGCGCCGTCGCCCGGCCGCACCACGGCGGTGAACCGGAAGGCGCCCCGCGGATCGGCCGTGTCCTGCAGCACCGCGACGTCGAGGATCGAGGGGGTGGCGTCGGCGCAGGCCGTCGCCAGCAGCGCGGAGACCAGCAGCCCACCGGTGCGCGCGCGCCGAAGGCGAGGACCAAGGGAATGGGGGCGGGGTCGGATCAGCACGACGGGGAGCTTATCACTCCTCGCCGAACTCCTTCCGGTCCTCGGCGGTCAGCGTGATGAAGAGGGCGCCCGCGACGATGGCGGCGACGCCGCCGGCGACCAGCAGCGCCGTCTTCGTGCCGCTGACGACCTTCACGTTGCCGGTCTCGATCTGCGCGCGCGGGAGCAGGAGATCCTCGTCCGGCGCGACGAGCTGCCCGCGCGTGAGGGTGAAGTTGAAGGGCGAGACGGCGTGGTAGGTGCCGCCGCTGTCGGTGACGCCGAGCTTGGTGTTCTCGGTGACGACGACCTCCTCGCCCTCATCGGTCTTCACCTTGATGGCGTTGGAGTCGCCACCCTCCTGCGCCTTGCCGAGCTCGTCGAGGGTGATGTTGTAGGTGTTGTAGCAGCCCAGGGGGCCGACGAACGTCATGGCCACGAGCATCACGAGCATCTTGCGCATCATGAGGTCGGGATCCCTCCATTGCCGAGGCGCGTCCAAGGTGGCGCACCATACCCGAGGGTCGGGCGATTTCAAAGGGCAATGGATTGCCCCCGATGGCCGTGCGGCGACGCGCTCCGCGGGCGCGCCGCGCGCCTCGGTCGGGGGTGGCCGAAGGCTTGCCACCCCCCCCACCCTCTGTTATCGTCCGGCCGTTTCGTGCCCGGACTCCGCGCGGCCTGGCGCGGCGGTCGAGCGGCCGGCAGTTCGAGGATGTGCCAAACGCAATGAACGGCTGCCCGAAATGCGGCGCTGCGGTCCGAGGACGACCCAACTTCTGCCCTGCCTGCGGCAGCTCGCTGACCTATGACGGCGGCGGCGACGATCCGCTGATCGGGCGGACCATCGGCGGCTCCTTCACCATCGAGACGTTGGTGGGCGAGGGCGCGATGGGTCGGGTCTATCAGGCCGAGCAGGTCCAGCTGCGCAAGAAGGTCGCGCTGAAGGTGCTGCGATCGAACCTGGTCAGCGACGAGACCGTCGTGAAGCGGTTCGAACGCGAGGCCCTCGCCGCGAGCCGCCTGAACCACCCCAACTGCATCTCGATCTTCGGCTTCGGCCGCGAGGACGACGGTGACCTGTTGTGGATGGCCATGGAGTTCATCCAGGGCCGCGACCTCGGCCAGATCATCGCCGAGGACTCGCCCCTGCCCACCCAGCGGGTGGTGAACATCATGAGCCAGGTGTGCGAGGCCCTCGACGAGGCGCACTCGGCCAACATCATCCACCGCGATCTGAAGCCGGCGAACATCGTCTGTTACGATCACCGGCGCACCAAGGACTTCGTCAAGGTCCTGGACTTCGGCATCGCGAAGATCACCGATCCGGGCGAGGACTACCAGCCGCTGACCCGCGACGGCATCGTCTGCGGCACGCCGGCCTACATGAGCCCGGAGCAGGTGCAGGGCTTCGAGCTCGACAACCGCTCGGATCTGTTCAGCCTGGGCATCATCCTCTATCAGACCCTGACCGGGCAGCTGCCCTTCTTCGCCGAGTCGGCCGTCGAGGTGGCGACGAAGATCGTCATCGAGGATCCGGTGCCGCCGTCGAAGATGCGGTCGGACTGGAGCTACCCGCCGGAGCTCGAGGCGGTGGTCCTGCGGCTGCTGTCGAAGAAGAAGGAGGAGCGCTACCGCAACGCGATCAAGGTGAAGGAGGACCTCGAGAAGTGCCTCGACACCTTGCGCGAGCGGCGTGACGCGTCCCTCGATCTGAACCCCGACGAGCTGGCTGAGCTGATGGCCGACGCCGATGATCAGGTCGAGGGGGCGGCGACTTTGCAGCTCTCGAGCGACATGATCGCCAAGGCGATGGCGGCCGAGGCGCTGGTGGCGAAGCCCGCCGCGTCGGCGGCGCGGCAGGCCGCGCAGGCGGCGCCGGCGGCACCGGCCGCGGCGGCGCCCCGACAGCCGGAGGCTCGACCGGCCAGCGCTCCCCTGCCCCGCATGATGACCGGTCCCACCACCGCCTTCCGCGAGGAGGCCCCCGAGGAGCGCGGCGGGAACACCGGCATGATGGTCGGCGTCGGCGTCGCCATCCTCGCCGCGCTGGGCGCCGGCGCCTGGTGGTTCTTCATGCAGTGAGCCGGCGGCTGGCCCGCGCGCGGCCCCGGCCGGCGCGGCGCCGCCCTTCGCCGGTCGCCGCTACTCCCCTTCGGCGATGAACAGCTCGTAGGCGCCCCACTGGGCCGGCGCGAGGCCCGCCTCGATGGCCGCCCGCCGCGCCTCGCCCAGCGCCTCGACCAGCGCCCAGCTGCCCTCGGCGGACGCCGCGCTGGCCAGGAAGCGCAGCAGCACGCCGCCGTCGTCGTCCGGCGCCGCGTGCCGCGCCAGGACGCCGCCCCGCACGCCGGCGAGCAGCCCGCCCACCGCCGCCCGACCCCGTGATCCCTCGACCGGGCCGCTGAGCACCGCGCACACCGCGCCGCCCGCGGCGAGCGCCTCGGCCACCCGCTCGACGGGGACCGGCGGGCGCTCCTCACAGAGCGTCAGCGCCGGGCCGGGGGCGAGCTCCCCCACCAGCTGCACGATGCGCGCGTGGGCGAGCGCCGGCACCAGGCCGTCCTCCTCGAGCTCGTCGCCCATCCGGGTGGACACGGACTCGAACCACCCGTGCTCCCCACACAGGGTGCTGATCTCGAGATCGCGCACGGTGGCCTCGCCCACCAGCAGCGCGGTGGGCGGCGCGACGGGATCGTCGGCCAGGAACGCCGGGGGCGGCGCCGGGCGCGCCACCACCAGATCCACCGTCTCGGCGACGAAGGTGTCGCGCCCCAGCAGCGCGAAGGGCACGCCGCACAGGGGGCCATCGGGCGCGATGACCACGCGGCCGACGCCCGCCAGCGCGTCGACGAAGGGCGCCCACAGCAGGTCGTACAGGGCGCCGGTGGCCCGCCGCAGGCGCTGGGGCTGGTCGCCGGCGCGCAGGCAGGCGCGCAGCTCCGCGACGTGGCGGCCGAGGCCGGTTCGGCCGAGGGTCCACCGGTGCATGCGCACCCCGTCGGGCAGGACCACGAACCCCACCGTCCAGGTCTCGAAGACGCGGAACTCGAGCCGGGCCTCGCCCGGCCGCGGCGCCCGCAGGGGCCAGCCGTCGGCGCCCTGGGCCCGATGCAGGGGGGCCCACAGATCGAAGCAGTCTTCGACCTCGACGCGCTGCACGAAGCGGGCATCGAAGCGGTGACGATGGGCCGCCGCCATCTCGGCGGCGTACCGCGCCGTCGCCGTCGCGACCGGGCGGCGCTGCGCGCGCCGCCGCTCCGCCGCACACAGGCGCCGGGCGAGCGCCGCGTTGCCCCCCTCGCACAGCCGCTCGATGGCGCGCTCCAGATCCCAGCGCGCGCGTGGCGGCAGCATCACGTCCCAGGCGCCGGCCCCGTCCGCCAGCGCCGGCCCCTCGGCCGCCTCGGCCGCCCGCCGCAGGTGGATCTCCGCGCGCTCCGGATCGGCGGCGCCGCCCGACTCGAGGTGGGCGAGGGCCACGGTGGTCTCGACCCCGCGTCGCACCGCCCCCGCGCCCAGCGCGCGCGCCTCGACGGCCGCCTCGCACAGCCGCTCCAGCGCCGCCGCGCGCTCGCCCGGCGAAGCGGCCGCGTCGTGATCGGCGAGGCCCAGGTACAGCGTGGCCAGGGCCACCGCCGCGCCGTCCTCGAGGGCGCGCGCCGCCTCCAGCGCGCGCAGCGCCGCGTCGCGCTCGCCGCGTCGCGCCGCGGTCAGCTCGAGCACCAGCGTCGTGCGCGCGGCGGCCGCCGGCGCGATGTGGGGCTCGGCGAGGGCCAGCAGCAGGCGCGCGACCGCCAGGTGCTCCGCCGCGGCGGCGTCGTCGCCGCAGCGCGCGCGGCCGGCCAGCGCCTCGACGGCCGTCGCCACCCGCGGCGCGCCGCCCTCGCGGCAGGCCTCGTCGACCAGCGACGCGCGCTGCCCCAGGCGCAGCGCGGCGTCCAGCCCGGGCAGCGCGACGTCCACCGTCTCGCCGAAGAGCGCGTCCGCCCGCGCGGCGTCCCGGCGCTCCGCCACGACCGCGGCCTCGAGCAGCACCCGCGCCGTCACGAAGGGATCGTCGAAGGCGTGCCGCTGCGCCCGCCGCAGGCTGCCGTCGAGGGCGGCGGCCGCGCCGGCCAGATCACCCACCGCCCGCGCCGCGCGCGCCCGCCAGAGGGACACCTGCGCCTCGCGCGCGATGTCGCGACCCCGCCCGCCGCCCCGCGTGCGGCGCGCGCGCGCCAGGCTCAACCAGCGATCGGCGGCCTCGCGCACCAGGCGCCACTGGCCCGCGGCCGCGCGCTCGGCGCCCGCCTCGCTGGCGAGGGCCCAGGCGAGCTGGCCGTGCAGCTGGGCGGTCACCATCAGGCGCCGCTCCTCCGGGGGCGCCGCGGTGTAGCGCAGGCGGTCGGGCAGGCCGCGCTGCTCCAGCGCGCGCAGGCCGATGCTCAGCTCGACGGCCAGGGCCGGCGCCGTCACCGCGGCGCGCTCGTACGCGATGACGAGGGCCTGGTAGGCGTGGAAGTCGTCCTGGGCCCGGGCGGCCTCGGCGAAGGCCTCGAGCGCGGCCTGCCCCTCGGCGTCGTGGGGCGCCGGATCGCCCAGGGCGCGCTGCACGGCCGCGACCCACGACGGCCGGCCCGCTCGACCGCGCAGCGCGTCGGCGATGCCGGTGATGACCAGGGCGGCGTCGAGGGGCTCGAGGCGCGCGACGGCGTCGAGATCGGGCAGCTCGTCGGGCGCCGCCTCCCGCGAGGCGGGGGGCGCGGACGGGCGCGCGAGATCCGCGGCCAGCGCCACCAGCCCGGCCGAGGCGGCGTGGTCGATGCCCGGGAAGGGATCGGCGAACAGGCGGCACACGCGCGTGGCCACCTCGATCAGCGTCGGCGTGACCTGCTGAGCCTCGTGCAGCTCCGCGCCCAGCTCGCTCATCAGGCGCGACACCTTGCGGCGGTCGCCCACCTCGAGCGCCACGAGCAGGCGGTTGAAGCGCAGGGCCACGAGGCCATCGGACAGGCCGTGCCGCGTGTACTCGGGCTCGAGCTCCGCGTAGAGCGCGTCGGCGCCCTCGAGGTCACCGCGGGCGAAGGCGTCGAGCGCCAGGGCCTTGTTCGCTTCGATGGTGGCGAGATTCACAGGAGCCTCCGGAGCCGCAGGGGGGCGGGCGTGGGGTTCAGTCGGCGGCGCGGAGACGGGCGAGGCGAGCGCGGGTGACCGAAGCCTCGGCCTCGCACCCGCTCTGCGCCTGAACCTCGGCCAGGCTCTCGAGCAAGGGCGCGGCGTCCTCGGCCAGCTCGACGGCCTGACCGTAGTAGCGCGAGGCGCCGTCGAGATCGCCGCGCGCCTGACACAGATAGCCGAGCGCGGCGGCCGCGTAGGCGTGGCTGGGGGCGTGCCGGCGGGCCTCGACGAAGGCGTTCCAGGCGGCGTCGAGCTCGCCCCCGTCGGCGAGGCACTGCCCGTAGACGAACCAGCCCTCACCGTCCGTGGGGCAGAGCTCCAGGTAGCCACGCCAGAGCGCCAGCGCCTCCTCCGGCGCGGTCTCGGCGCGTTGCTCCGCGGCCAGCCGGTAGAGCGCGGCGCGCTCCCGCATGCCGGCGACCATCATGGGCGACACGCCGCGATCCGCCACCCGCAGGCCCGGGCGGCGGCCCTCGGTCTTGCGCCGCACCACCGCGGCCAGATCGTCCACCGGGGGCGGCGGCGCGGCCGCCTGCAGGCTGGTCTCGCTGCCCTCGGGATCCTCGAAGCGGAACCCGCCCCGGCGGGGCGCGCTCTCGGCCGCAGCGGGCGGCGCGGGCGGCGCGGCCACGGTCGGGGGCGCCGGGGCGTCCTCCACCTTCGTCGTCGTCGTCCGGCCTCGGCCGAAGAGGGGCCACTTCACGTCGATTCGCCTCCACCCTGCAGACGCGGATTCAACACGACCGCCCAAGGGCTGACAACCCCCCACCTCACCTTACGTCGGTCGGGCGCCGCGCCCGCTTGTCGGTCGCGTCGCGCATTGCGTAGCATGCGGCGAACGCCCGAGGAGGCCCGGCTTGAACGCCCCCCTGAACCCCGCCCCGCTCATCGAGCTCGCGACCGCCTATTGGGGCAGCGCCACGCTGGTGGCCGCGGTCCGCCTGAAGCTCTTCACGCACCTCGCCGCCGGCGGCGCGGCCCCGGCGACGGTCGCCGAGCGCGCCGGCACCGATCCGGTGGCCACCGACGCGCTCCTCGCGGCGCTGGCCAGCCTGCAGCTGGTCCAGAAGGACGCCGACGGGTGCTTCACCAACGCGCCCCTCGCCGACGCCTTCCTGGTCGAGGGCCGGCCCGGCTACCTCGGTCCGGCCCTGCTGTACAACGGCGACATCTACCCCCTGTGGGGCGACCTGGACGGGGTCGTGCGCAGCGGCGACGTGAGGCGCGCCCCCGACCAGTACCTGGGCGACGACGCCGAGCGCACCCGCAACTTCGTCTACGGCATGCACCACCGGGCGCTGGGCGTCGGGCGCGCGGTGGCCCAGGTGATCGACCTGGCCGGGCGCCAGCGGCTGGCCGACCTGGGCGGCGGCCCCGGCACCTACTCCGCCCTGCTTTGCCAGCAGACGCCGGGCCTCGCGGCCGAGGTGCTGGACCTGCCCGGCGTGGTCGCCATCGCGCGCCAGATCGTGGCGGACATGGGCGTGGGCGACCGGGTGCAGTGCACCGCCTTCGACTACTACCGGGACGCCCTGCCCGGCCGCTACGACGCCGCGCTCATCTCGGGGGTGCTGCACCGGGAGCAGCCCGCCCAGGTGCAGGCCATCCTGCGCGCCGTGGCCGACGCGGTGGAGCCCGGCGGGGTGCTCTACCTGAGCGACGTGATGCTCGACGACGACCGCGCCGGGCCCACCTTCGCGACCATGTTCGCGCTGAACATGCGGGTGCTGGCCCACGACGGGCGCTGCCACACCGTGGCCGAGTGCCGGGCCTGGCTGGACGCCGCGGGCTTCGATCTCGCCGAGGTCACCCGCCTGCCGGCGCCCATCCACTACACCGTGCTGCGGGCCGAGAGGCGCCGATGAGGGCGGCCGCGCGCCTGGCCCTGCTCGTCGCGCTCGCCGGCTGCACGAAGCCGGAGACGCCGCCCGGCTGGAAGGACTACCAGCCCGACGCGGCGGCGCCGGACGCCGCGGCCACGGCCGGTCGACGCAAGAAGCTCAAGCTGCCGCCGCCCACCCCGCCGCCCGCGCGCCCGGCCGGCGAGCCCAAGTCGGCCGCGGATCTGAACGCGCTGTCCGATCAGGCCGCCGAGGGTCAGCCGGTGGACAAGCCCGGCGCGCCGCCCATCCAGCGCATCGACCAGTACCGGCTGCGCGTCGGTCAGGTGTTCGTCGACCGCAAGCAGCGCCGGGTGGACATCCCCTCGCGGCTGAACATGGTCGAGGGCATCCTCGAGTATTACGCGGTGGCGTCGAACGGGAAGCTGCACGAGTCGGTGCTCGAGGTGCTGCCCGAGCCCAGCCACATCCACCTCGGCCTGCTGCTGGTGGGCCTCGAGACGACCGTGTGGGATCGCAGCGATCCCAACAAGATGCCCAGCATCACGAAGGCAGGCAGCCCGCTCGACCTGTACGTCGAGTGGACGCACGACGGCAAGACGCGGCGGGAGCGCGCCGAGTACTTCCTCTACAACCGCAAAGCGAAGGGCGCGCCGCCGCCTCAGACCTGGCGCTTCCAGGGCAGCGTCTTCTGGAACAACCGCTACGCGGCCGATCTCGATCGCAGCGTCGTGGGGCTGATCCCCGACGAGCAGACGGTGGTCAACATCGTGGGCGACATCGGCAACCCCTACCGCGGCGACGACCTGGGCTACGAGGTCTACAAGGAGCACGTGCCACCCAAGGGCACGCCGGTGACCTTGGTGCTGCAGGCCCGCGGCGACGGCGAGGCGCCGCCGCTCGGCGCGCCGCTGAAGGGACCGGTGCCGCCGCCTCCGCCGGCGCCGATCCCCGGCGCCCCGCCCACGCCGCCGGGCGCGCCCCCCGCCATCCCCTCACCGCCTCCGCCCTGAGCGGGCGCTCGGCGGGGCCGCTCGACCGCGACGGCCTTCCCCGCCCGACCGCCCTCCGTGTTACAACCGGCGCACGCCCTCAACCCGATCTCGAGTCATGGCAACGACGAACCTGAAGTCGCTCATCGGTCTGCTGAACCCGACCTGCAAGTCGGCGCTCGAGACGGCCGCCTCCCAGTGCATCAACCGCGGCCACTACGAGGTGACCGTCGAGCACTATCTGCTGACGCTGCTGGACGATCCCAAGAGTGATCTGCGGCCCATCTTCCGCTACTTCGAGCGAGACATCGGGCGGCTCGAGCGCGCGCTCAACGAGCAGCTCGAGCTGTTCCGCACGGGCAACACCGGGCGGCCGGTGTTCAGCCCGACGCTCATCCGGGCGCTGGAGCGCAGCTGGATGATCGCGTCGGTCAACCTCGACCAGCCGCGCATCCGCTCGGGCATCTTCGCGCTGACGCTGCTCGAGAACCCGGACGCTTATGGAAGCGGCGGCTGGCTCGACCAGCTGCAGGCCATCCCCGAGCACGAGCTGCACATCAAGCTGCTCGACATCATCGCCGAGAGCGGCGAGAGCGCCGGCGCGCCGAGCGGCTCGTTCAGCCAGGCGACGGCGGCGCCGGCGGGCGGTGGCGCGGGCGCGCGGCCCCACGGCGGGGCGGCCGACGACTCGGCGCTGGCCCGCTACGCGATGAACTACACCCAGCGGGCGCGCGAGGACGGCATCGATCCCGTCTTCGGCCGCGACCGCGAGATCCGCCAGATGGTCGACATCCTGGCGCGCCGCCGGAAGAACAACCCGATCATCGTCGGCGAGGCGGGCGTCGGGAAGACCGCGCTCGTCGAGGGGCTGGCGGTGCGCATCGTCGAAGGCGACGTGCCCGACGTGCTGAAGCACGTGGAGCTGATCGGCCTGGATCTGGGCCTGCTGCAGGCCGGCGCGGGCGTGAAGGGCGAGTTCGAGGCGCGGCTGAAGAAGGTGATCGACGAGGTCAAGGCCTCGCCGGTGCCGATCATCCTGTTCATCGACGAGGCCCACACGCTCATCGGCGCCGGCGCGCAGAAGGGCGGCAGCGACGCCGCCAACATGCTGAAGCCGGCGCTCGCGCGCGGCGAGCTGCGGACCATCGCCGCCACCACGTGGTCGGAGTACAAGAAGTACTTCGAGAAGGACGCCGCGCTGTCGCGGCGCTTCCAGCTGGTGAAGCTGGACGAGCCGGGCGTCGAGGCCACCGCGACCATGTTGCGCGGGCTGCGGGAGCGCTACGAGGCCGCCCACGGCGTGATCATCCGCGACGACGCGCTGCGGGCGGCGGCGGAGCTGGGCTCGCGCTACATCTCGGGGCGGCAGCACCCGGACAAGGGCATCGACCTCGTCGACACGGCCGCCGCGCGAGTGCGCGTGGCCCTGACGAGCAAGCCGGCCGAGCTGGACGACCTCGAGCGGTCGATCGCGACCCTGGAGCGGGAGCGCGCGGTGCTCGAGCGCGACGCCGCGTCCTGCGCGGTGCCGGTGGACGAGCG
>JAUHXL010000397.1 GCA_030426945.1 bacterium | reverse complement strand
ACGCGGCGGGCGCGGTGGCCATCTTCGGCCCGGGGACCGTGATCACGAAGGCCGCGGCCGAGCTGCTGGACACGCTGGCCGCGCAGGCGGGCGAGGACGCTTGAGCGCGCCGCCCAGCGCGCCGCCCAGCGCGCCGCCCCGACGGACCCTGAGCGTCGACGACCACGTCGAAGGCGTGCGCGCCGGCGACCGCGCCGTGCTGGCGCGCACCATCACGCTGGTCGAGTCCAACCGTCCGGATCACCAGGCGAAGGCCCAGCAGGTGCTGCTGCGGCTGCTGCCGCACGCGGGCGACGCCGTGCGGGTGGGCATCACCGGCGTGCCGGGCGCGGGCAAGAGCACCTTCATCGAGCGCCTGGGTTTGGACCTGTGCGCCGCGGGCCACCGCGTGGCGGTGCTGGCCATCGATCCCACCAGCAGCGTGCGCGGCGGCAGCATCCTGGGCGACAAGACCCGAATGGGCGGCCTGGCGCGGGAAGCCAACGCGTTCATCCGGCCCTCGCCCACCCAAGGGACGCTCGGCGGCGTACACCGCAAGACGCGCGAGTCGATGGTGGTGTGCGAGGCGGCGGGCTTCGACGTGGTGCTGGTCGAGACGGTGGGCGTCGGGCAGAGCGAGACGCGCGTGGCCGACATGGTCGACACCTTCCTCGTGCTGCTGTTGGCGGGCGCGGGCGATCAGCTTCAGGGCATCAAGAAGGGCGTGCTCGAGGTGGCCGACGTGCTGGCGGTGAACAAGGCCGACGGCGACGGGAAGCGGCCCGCGTCGCTGGCTGCGCGTGACCTCGAGGCGGCGCTGCGCTTCGTCGCGCGCAAGGACGCCGGGTGGCAGCCGCCGGTGCTGACCTGCAGCGCGAAGACGGGGGATCACGTCGACCGGGTGTGGCAGCGCGTGCTGGCGCATCGCGCGTCGCTCGAGGCGCGGGGACTGTTGGCGACGCGGCGCAGCGAGCAGGCGCTGCTGTGGACCTGGGCGATGGTCGAGCAGGCGCTCATGGCGCGGCTGCGCGGCGACGCGGGCGTGCAGGCGGCGCGGGCCGCCGTCGAGGACGCCGTGCGCGCCGGGACGCTCACCCCGACGCTCGCGGCGGAGCGATTGCTGGCGGCGTTCGATGGCTCGGAGGAGGCGTAGGCCGCGCGCCGCGGCCGAGCGTCAGCAGTCGGGATGACTCACCGCGGGCGGAGCCGGGGCGCGTCGCCCAGCACCACCAGCAGCGCCACGTGCAGGCGGCGCGCCTGCGTCACCCATGGGGGCACGTCGCCGCGCCCCTCGTGCGGCGCCAGCGCCACCTGCAGCACCCCGTCGAGCGCCCGGTGCAGGCGCGCGCGGGGCGCGGTGAGCACCCGCTCGGGGGACTCGGGCGACCATGCCTTGAACGCTCCCGGCGCGTCGGGCGGCGCGGTGTCGATCACCCAGCGTCGACCCGTCTCGGCGTCGCGCCGCTCGAGGATGCGGCCCTCGACGATGCGATCCGCGACGTGCACCACGTCGGCCTTGCCCAGCCCGTCCAGGGCCGCGGCCAGCGCGCGGTCGTCGCCCGGCCAGCGCACGCGGAGCGTTCCACCCACACGCTCGATCTCGAGCGTCGCGCCGTCATCGGCGCCCAGCGTGACTCGATCGCTCATCGGCGCAGCTCGGTGACGTAGCGACGGTCGAGGAAGGCGGCGACGCTTCGCAGCACCGCCTTGGGGTCGACGCAGGTGAGCGGGACGACGCCGTCGAGGACGAAGGCCCCGTCGTCGTCCGTGCGGGGCGCGCCGTCGTCGTCGAACACGACGCGCGGCACGCCGCCGCGCTCGATGCCGAAGACGCTGGTGGTGAAGCGCCGCGCCGCCTCGGCGGCGGTGTCTTCGGCGAAGTCCAACGTGAAGCGTTTGGCGCCCACCTCGCGGTAGACGAAGCCGAGCGTGTTGCCTGCCGCGTCCGCCACGCGCAGGTGCGGGCGCGGACGCTCACCGGCCATCTGGCTCGCACGAATCTCGGCCTGCGTGGGCGTGAGGCCGGTCTCGGGATCGACCTCCTCGACCTGGTAGTCGATCACCCCCAGCACCTGCAGGATGCGGTAGGCCAGCAGCGCATCGCGGTCGCGCGCCGCCGGCTGTACCCGCGCCTCGAGGAAGTCCTCGGCCGCGATGCGAGCGCGCCCGGGCTCCTCGGCCTCTTCCATCGCCTCGGCCGCCCGCTCGCGGGCCTCGTCGGCCGACATCGCCCGGCGCACGGACACCGGGCCGAAGTCGAAGGGACGCCCGTTGAGGCGACACAGCGCCACCAGCACCACGAGGGCGCGCATGCGCACCTCGCTGATCATCCGCTGATCGCCGTGATCGAAGGCGTAGGGCGCGTCGTCCTCGAGCGCGCCGAAGACCGCCGCGATGCCGGCGCCGGTCTCCTCGGCCAGCGCCAGCCCCTCCAGCCGCCGATCGACGCTCGGGTCGGCCAGCAGCGCGCGCACGCGATCCGCGCTCATCGCTCCGCCTCCCTCACTGTCCGTGCATATGACGCAGCAGGTACTCGACGTCGATGGTCTGCCCGCTGCCCGCGGCCTCGGCGTACATCTGCTGCACCCGCACGAAGTCGTCCTGCAGCTGCTGCAGCCCGCTGTACGTCGCCATCCGCGTCGATCCGGTCATGCCCTGCTGCGGCAGCGCGTCGAGCGCCTCGATGGCGATGACCTCGAAGTTCGAGTGCCCCAGGATGCCGCTCAGCCGCGCCTGCACGGCGTCGACCTGATCGAGCGGCGCGTAGGCCCGCACGAGCGACTCGCGCAGGTCGATGGGCGAGTAGCTCATCGCCTCGCCACCCAGCATGCCGCCGGCCTGCACGTCGCCGCGCGCCCGGACATCCAGCCCGGTCGCGTCGAACTCGAACAAGACCGGGTAGTTCTGGATGTTCTGCGCGCCGCCGACCCGCCGCGGATGCGTCGCCGGGAGCGTCATCCGCAGATCGCGCTCGGCCAGCAGCTTCTGAAGCTGACTCTCGAACTGCCCCTTCTCCTTGGTGTAGTAGGCCATCGGCCCGCCCACCTGCACGTCGATGTCGTCGAAGTTGTCGACCACGCCCTGCAGCCGAGTGATCTCGTCGTCGAGCTCCTGCAGCGTGTAGCGCTGCACGTTGTAGTGGTTCAGCCTCCCGCCGGCCTCGGCGTAGGCCAGGCTGGTGCCCAGCCCCGCCTCGCCCTGCCCGACGCTGATGAACTGCTTGCGGCCGGACGCTCCGCTGAAGGCGTCGCCCTCGCCGGTGCGTTGCGTGACGCTCTGCTGATGCAGGTCCTCGGCGGACAGGATGCGGCCCTGGGTCTGTTCGAGGCCGTCGAGCATCTCGCTGTTGGTGCCGTGGTAGGTCGTCTGCGCGAACGCGCCCTGCTGCTGGAGCTGCGTCACGCGGTCAGCGTGGCCGGCCAACGCGGCCTGCTGGTCGGGCTCGACGATCGCGCGGCGCAGCGCCGCCAGGCGGTCGGGCGGCACCTGACCCTGCAGCCCGTCGAGCTGCTGCGCGGCGTCGTCCAGCCGGCCCGCCTGCGCCAGCTCGTCGGCCCGGCCGACGCGCTGCGCGACGTCGATGGACATGTCGTCGATCTCACCGCGGGGGATGCCCGCCGCTTCGAGCTGCCTGACCAGCCGCGGCATGCGGCGCACCTCGACGACCGCGGACAGGCCCTCGGCGCCGCCGCCGACGACGCCGCCGGTGGCCGCGCCCAGCAAACCACCCCGCAGCAGCGCGAGGCCGGCGTCGCCCACGACGCTCCAGATGGACTGCCGCCAGGTCTGTTCGTCCGACAGCGTCAGCACCATCTCGCCGACGGCGCCGGCGAGGAAGCCCTCGAGCGCGCCCGAGACGGCGCCCGACGCGGCGCGCTTGCCGACATAAGCCGTCGCTTCGCTGGCCGAGCGGAGCGTCGCGGTGGTCATCTCGGCGGCCAGCGCGCCGCGGCTGAGGCCGACCAGCGAGGTGAAGCGCGCGGCGAGGCCCGCGGACAGCACCGCGGTGGCGCCGTCGGCGAAGCCCGCCGCGGCGTCCGTGGCCCCCTCGCTGCTGATCGCGTCGTAGTGATCGCCGGCCATGACCTCGGCCGTGCCCACCTTGGCCGCCGCGCCCGCGACGCCGCCGGCCAGCGCCGCCGCGCCGTACTGCGCCAGGAAGCCACCCACCGCCGGGCCCGCGGTGCCGCCCGTCAGCACGGTGACGAGGATGCCGACGGCGACGGCCGCCACCGTCGAGGCCACGTTGCGGATGAGATCGACGGTCTGGACGTGATCGGCGTATCGCTCCGCGAAGCGGGCATCGAGGTGGGCCAACACCGCGATCTCGTCCGTGTCGAGCTGCCCGTCCTCCATGGCCTGCGCGTAGGCCGACTCGAACTGCACGGCCGCCTGGTCGCGCGTCTCGTCGCTGTCGGTGAAGGCGTCGGCCAGGCCCGAGCCGACGCTCAGCTTGTCCGCCTGGCGGTGGCGCAGGATGGCCGCCGACATCGCGCGGCCGGCGTCGGTCTGCAGCTCCTCCGGCCCGGGCACGCCGACCAGCTTGTCCATCGCGGCCTGCAGGTCGTCGTCGCCCAGCTCGCCGCGCAGCCGCGCCTCGAGATCGGTGAAGCGGCGCAGGGCGTCCTGCTCGACCGGCCCCTCGGGCGCGAGGCCCTCGCGCTGCAGGTAGTAGCCCAGGCGATAGGTGGCCTGCTCCTCGACGCTCATCGCGCCGAGCACCTGGTTCACCATGTCCTCGTCGGTGCCGTCCCAGGCGCCGCCCATCGCGACGTCCAGCGCGCGATCGGTGGGCACGCGGCCGGTCTCGGCGGCGGCGCGCAGCATGTCCGCCTCGTCCGGCGTCATGCGGCCCATCATCACGTTCCAGATGCGCGGCTGCTCGGCGAGCAATCGCTCCCGGTCCGGGGCGCTCATCGACGTGACGACGCTCAGCAGCCTCGCCTCGTCGGTGTTCATGCCGTAGTAGGCGTCGGCCAGGTCGTGCAGCGCGATGGCGTAGGTGTCCGCGGCCGCGTGGTCGGCGGCCACGGCCTGCTCGTCCTGGTTCAGGTGCGCCAGCGCCGCCTGCACGTCGGGGTCGTTCCACAGCCGCTCGCGCAGCGCGCGATCGGCGCCCTGTTGGCGAGCCTGGCGTTCCTGCGGCGACAGCGACGCGGCGTCCTCCCCCGGCGCGAGGTCGAGCTGTCCCACCAACGTCTCGAAGGCGTCGTTGATCGACGCCTCGTCGTCGTTCCAGAAGCCGACGGCGTCGAGGATCTGCTGCTTGGCGCGCTCGAAGGGATCGACGCGCATCTGCCCGCTGAAGCCCTGGAACTCGTCCTCGCTGACGTCGCCGTGCAGCCGCCCGAGGAAGCTCTCGCCCTCCAGCTCGCCGTCCGCGTCGCGCTGGGCCGTCAGCAGGTTCCGCTGCACCCCGCCGAGCTGCGTCTGCTGCGCCTCGAGCTGGGCCCGCACCTCGGGGGTCACCGGGGAGCCGTCGGGCATCATGCCCGTCTCGAGGGCCACGGCCAGCACGCGCTCGCGCTGCGCCGCCTCACCCGCCCGCGCCGCCACGGCGGCCACGGCGTCGTCGTCGGTGCCCAGGCCGCTGGTGGCGCGGTCCATGCGCTCGTCGAGGGCGTCCGCCTCGGTGCCGGTGCACATGCGCTGCACCGACGCCCTCTCGCCCGCCGACATGAAGCCGAACAGGGCCTGGTTCTCGTTCCACAGCCGCGCGCGGTCGCCCGGCGACAGCTCGAGGATGACGTCGTAGACCGCCGCCTCGTCGTCGTTCCACCAGCCCGGCGCGTTCTGGATGCGCTCCACCGCCAGCGGGTACAGGTTGTTCGGGGTCAGCAGCTTGCGCGCTTCGTAGTACTCGCCGTCGTCCAGGTTGTCGCGCAGCAGCTGCAGGAGCTGCGGATCCTGCGCCGCCGCCGCCAGCTGCTGGGCGCTGGCGCTGCGCAGCACGTCGAGCAGGCCCTCCTCGTTGGCCGAGTCCCACAGCCAGCCCTCGTCCACGTTCGAGCGCAGACGGTCCATCAGCGGCAGCTCGGCCCACAACAGCGACAGCGCCTCGCGGTACTGCCCGTCGCTGCAGTAGGCCTGGAAGTCGCTCTCCAGGCGGCGCCCGCCCGTGACCTCGGCGTACTGCGCGCGAATCTCGCGCAGCATCAGGCGGGACTTGCCGCGGATCTGGTCGAGGGCGCGCTCTTCGTCCTCGGTCCAGCCGTCGAGCAGCGCGTCCTTGATCTCGAGCGCGTGGCGACGCGCGGTCTGCCAGGTGTCGGCCTGGTCGAGCATCACGCCCGCCGAGGGGGCCTCGCGCACCGGGAAGCGCCCGCCGCCCGTGAACAGCGCGGCCAGCCGCGCCTCCTGCTCGGCCGCGTCGGTGACGCGGCTCTGATCGCCGCCCTGCTTCTTGCCCGCCTGCCGCTGCTGCACCACGTGGGTCAGCTCGTGCGCGACGAGCTGCTTGCCCGGGCTGCCGTCGGCGAACGCCACCACGTCACCGCTGGCCGCGGCCCGCGCGCCCCGCCGCGTCATGTCGTCGCGCTGCCCCGTGAACGCCTGCACACCCGAGAAGTCGTGCCCGAACCGGGCCTCCATCTCGTCGCGGTAGGGCACGCCCCCCGGGCTGCCCTGCATGGTCGCGCGCAGCGGGTTCGACGCCTCCACGCCGCGCCCGCGCGCCAACTCCTCGGACTGCCCCTGCCCCGCGTCCGCGCCCTGCGCCTGCGCCCCGCCGCCCACCTCGGCCGCCTGCGCCGCCGCCGCCAGCGCCGCCCCCGCCACCTCGTCCTTGCGATCCGCCGCCCCGCCGCCCGCCTGCTGCGCGCCGTCGTCGAGGGCCGGCTGAAGGTCGTCGTGTTCCATCGCGCGCTCCCCGGTGGCGGCCCATCCTAGCGCCCTCCCCGCCCCCGCGCACCCGCCCATCGCCCCCACGTGCACGTGCACGTGCCCGTGCCCTGTACCGTTTCCGACGTGGATCGGCGAGGTTGCGGATTGGACCTCTCCCGGGAGTGCCACCCGTGCCCTGTACACCGAATACCCGGCACGGACCTGCACCCCGGGAGAGGGCC
>JAUHXL010000396.1 GCA_030426945.1 bacterium | reverse complement strand
TCGAGGCGGTGGAAGCGGCCGTCGCCCAGGCTCTGGGCGCAGCGGCGGGGGACGGTGATGCGGCCGACGCGCACGGTCTCTTCGCCGGGGCACTGGGGGGTCCACCGCTCGGCGCCGTCCGCGGGGCCCTGGCTGTTGGGGGCCCAGGCGATGTGCACCGCGACGCTCTCCGCGAAGGCGGCGGCCCGCACGGGATCGGCGGCGTCGCGGCAGACGAAGGCGATGCCCAGGTCGTCGTTCTCGTCGACGTCGCCGGCCAGTGCCATCGCGCGAAAGCGGCCGTCGAAGCCGCTGCTGGTGCAGCGCAGATCGCCCACGCCGGTGATCGCGTTCGGGCACAGGCCCCAGGTGTCGCTGTCGGCGGGGCCGCGGTTGCTGTCGGCCCAGCCGAGGAACACGGCGCAGTTCGCCTGCGCCCAGGTCGCCAGGTCCGGGAAGTCGGGATCGGCGCAGCGGAAGGCGACCGCGAGCTGGTCGTTCTCGTCGACGTCGCCGTCGAGATCCATGCGCACGAAGCGGCCGTCGCCCTGCGTGGTAGTGCAGCGCACGTCGCCGCCCATCTGGCGGTCGGCGCCGGGGCAGGCGCTCCAGGTGGGGCTGACGCCGACGGGGCCGCGCTGGTTGTCGGCCCAGCCCAGGGTCACCCGGCAGCTGCGCTCGGCCCAGGGGCCGCACACGGGATCCTCGTCGACCCGGCCGTCACAGTCGTCGTCGGCGCCGTTGCAGGTCTCGGCGCGCGGCGCGCAGCCGGCGTCGGGCGGCGGGGCGGCGTCGGGCGGCAAGGCGGCGTCGGGCGGCGCGGCGGCGTCGGGACCGGGGGGCGCAGCGTCGAGGCGGGGCGCGGCCGCGTCGATCGGGGGGGGCCCGCCGTCCGGCGCGGCGTCCACGACCGCCGCGCCGACGTCGCGGCCGAGGCCCACGTCCGAGGCCGGCGCGACGCCGTCGCCGGCCGGAACGCGCGCGTCCTGCGGCGCGCCGATGTCCCCCGGCGCCGCGTCCGGCGGCGACAGCGAGGCGTCCCGGTCACCCACCCCCGGCTCGGCGTCGGCCGGCGCCGCGTCGAACGTGGGCGCCGGATCCACCTTGCGCGCCTCGGTCTCACCCCCGGCGCACCCGGCCAACAGCAGCGCGAGCAGGATCAGTCTCGGCATGGTCGACCGTTCGCGATCTGGAACTCGATGATGCGCCCGCTGTTGCCGGCGACGAACTGATTGATGCCGCCGACGATGAGGCCGCCGTCGCAGCCCGGACGCCAGGCCACGTCCCTCAGCAGGTGCCCGTCGCCGTTGTAGGGCGGCTGGTCGTAGGCGCCGATCGACACGTCGGTGATGGCGCAGTCGGGGCTACCGGAGAAGGGGCACGTATACAGCGGGTGGCGATACTCGATCACGCGGCCGGCGCCGTCGGGCGCGCCCTCCTGGCCGATGATCAGGGTGCGCTGGCCTTCCTGCTGAAACACCAGTCGATACAAGCCGTTGCGCGGCAATCGAACGCTGTCGGCGGTGCTGGTGATCTGCCCCAGCTCGAAGCGGTAGATGGGCGGGTTGTTGCCCGAGGTCTGCAGCGTCAGGGCGTAGTCGCCGGAGCGGTGCGCGTCGGCGCTGCCCAGGTTGCCCCGGTTGCCGGGCAGCGCGAACCACTCACCACCCTGCCCGTCGAGCACGCCGTCCGCGTCGCCGATCTCGGTGTAGGTGTACGCGTCGCTGCCGTTGAGGCCGCAGGCGACCAGAATCGCCGGGCCGCCGAACTCGTTGGTCGCGAACGCGACGCCGAGACACCCCGCCCGGGTGGGCTGCGAGGTCTGGAACGCCGTGTAGGCCTCGGCCAACGGGTCCAGCTCGCGCAGGTAGGCGTTGTACCCGCCGGGCACCAGATCCTTGTACGAGAGGACCACCGGCAGCTCGCCCTCCCAGGGCCACGCCAGATCGGCGGGCACCTCGTCGCCGCGGTAGGTCGACTCGAGCGGGTAGATCACCGCGTCCAGCGGCGCGCCCTCGCGCCACGCGGCGTCGTCGAACTTGTAGACCACGCCGAAGCCGTCCTCGACGCCCAGCAGCAGCGCGAACTCGCCCGACGGGTGGAAGCTGACCTCGTGCCAGTACACGGTGCTGCCCGGCGGCGGCACGTCGATGGGATCGCCGATACGGGTGCGCGTCTGCCAGTCGACGACGTGCACGATGTCCTTGTCCTCGAGCACCAGGGCGTAGTCGCCGTCCGGGTGGAAGTCGGCGCGCACGCTGTTGAGCAGCTGGCCGATGGGCCAGCGGGTGTAGTCGTAGAGGCCGCGGGGGGGCGTCGGGGGCGGCACGAACGCGTCGGGCTCGGGGGGCGCGGCGTCGGGCGCCGCGTCGACCGCCATGTCCGGCGCCGCGTCGACCGCCATGTCCGGCGCCGCGTCGACCGCCATGTCCGGCGCCGCGTCGACCGCCATGTCCGGCGCCGCGTCGACCGCCATGTCCGGCGCCGCGTCGACGGCCATGTCCGCCGGGGGCACGAACGCGTCGCGCGGCGGGGCGGCGTCGACCCGCACGGCCATGTCCGGCGCGGCGTCCACCACCGGCGCGGCGTCCACCACCGGCGCCGCGTCCACCACCGGCGCGGCGTCCACCACCGGCGCGGCGTCCACCACCGGCGCGGCGTCCACCACCGGCGCCGCGTCCACCACCAACGCGTCCACCACCACCGCCGCCGCGTCCACCACCGGGGCCGCGTCCGCCGCCGCGTCCACCACCTCGACCGCGGCGTCGGGCGCCGCGTCCACGGCCGCGTCCACCACCGGGGACGTGTCGGGCGGCACGAAGGCGTCTTCCGCCCCAGCGTCGCGCACCGCCGCGTCGACCACCTTCGCGTCCTGCTCGGCGGCGTCCGCGCGCCCCGCGTCGGCCGCGCCCGCGTCGTCCACCCGCGCGTCCGGCACGCGCGCGTCCTCGATCCGCGCGTCCACGCTCACCGCGGCGTCCAGCACCCGGCAGAACCCCTCGACGCACCGCTCGCCCGCCAGGCAGTCGCCGAAGTCGACGCACGCCCGCCCGGGATCGGCGTCCGGCACGCAGCGCAGCGTCTCGCCGTCGCAGACGTAGCCCGTGGTGCAGTCCGCGTTGCGCTGGCAGAAGTCCGCGATGGGCCGGCAGCTGCTCTGCTCGAAGCGCTCCCCCACCCCGCAGTCGCGCCCGCCGCCGGGGTCCGTCGTGCAGCGCCCTTCGAGGCAGGACTCACCGGGTGGGCAGGTGCGCGTCTCGACGCACGCCGCGCACGACCCGTCGCTGCACCGGGGCGCGGGACCACCGCCCTTCGCGCTCTCGTCGCAGCCGACCAGCGCGCACAGCCCCAGCGCCCAGGTGAGGCGCCTCATCGCGCGTCGGCCTCGGCCTCCGGCGCCAACCCGTGCAGCAGCAGACCGAGCACGCCGGCCGCCATCAGGATGTGCAGCGCGACGAAGCCACCCCAGCCCTTGATCACCAGCGACAGCACCGTGCCGGTCAACGCCACCGCGTTCCAGAAGGTGGTCCACACCAGGCCGAAGGGGCCGATGAGCAGCGTCGCCGCGCCCAGGAGCAGCGCCAGCTTCGCCAGGTCATCCTGCTCGTACAGCCCGAAGAGCTGCATCAGGTTGGCGCCCGCGAAGCCGAGGCTCGCCACCACGGTCAGCGGCGCGAACCACAGGTGCTGCCACAGCATGCCCTGCCCCAGCACCTCGACCGCCATGCCCCCCTCGCCGGGGACGAAGTGCAGCGCCAGCAGCACCGCCCCGCACACCCCGGAGAGCCGCGGCCCGAGCATCGACTCCTCGCGGATCCGCGTGAACGCCGCCCCCACGAAGGCCAGCGTCATCGCCACCTGATAGACCAGCATCGTCGCCGCCGAGCGCGGCGTCGGCAACGCCGCCGGCCCGGTCATGCCCGGCATGGCCTGCGCCAACGCGCCCTGCATCAGCGCCTCGACGGTGCCGACGCAGATGATGATGGTGAGGCCCGTGGTGATCAGCAGGCCGACCGCGCGGGCCAGCCCCTGCGTCTTCAGCGCCAGCAGCAGCGCCAGCGCGCCGAGCACCGCCGGCGCCAGCACCAACAGCCGCACGGGGGGTGGGCTCTGCTCGATCAGGGTGGGGAAGAAGATCCAGCGGACCCCCGCCACCAGGGGCAGCAAGAAGGCCACCAGCAGGTAGGCGGCGCCGCGCAGCGCCCACCGCCTGTCGAGGTCGTGATCGTCGGGCTCCACCGGCGTCCCCTGGGTGTCGGAGGCCGCCAGGATACACCAACGGGGGTGCGTTACGGCATCTCGCCGGGCATGCCGCCGCCCTGGTCGTTCTCGGCCATGCCCTCTTCGAGCGCGTCGCCGGGGCACTGCCCGAGGCGGCAACCCCACCAGGTGCCGATGCCGTCGATGAGCATGCGATCTTCGCCCTCGCCGAAGGTGCCGTTCCACACGCCGTCGAGCAGCGAGTCGACCAGCAGGTCCGGGCGGGCGTCGACGGCGCGCACGGTGCCCTCGAAGGTGAAGGCGCCGACCGGCGGCACGAGGTCGTCGATCTGCTGGCGCACCAGATCGGCGAGGGGCTGCAGGATGACCTGCTCGCAGAAGCCGCTGGCCGGATCGAAGGGCGGCAGGGCGGCGTTGATGTCGGCGCAGGGCAGCAGCTGGCCGAAGAAGTCCTCGAGGAAGACCGGGCCCTCCACGTCGAGGATCGCCGGCAGCACCCAGGCCTCGACCAGCGCGAGGGCCAGGCGGCCGAGGTGCAGATCGACCTCGTGGGGCGCGATGTACAGCAGATCCTCGTCGCGCACCTCGGCGTCGAACACCGCGGTGATGGTGCGCGCGCCGATGCCCGCCTCGATCAGGCTGAAGTCGCGCGTGCAGTCGGCCGGCTCGTCGAAGGGGCAGCCGAGCCGCCACACGAAGCGGAGGCCCTGCCAGCGCATCTCGTTGGCCGCCAGGATGCCGTTCTCGTCGGGATAGCTGGCCGAGACGTGCAGCTCGCCGAGCACGGTCATGCGCGACAGGATGCCGTAGATGTCGCCGAGCACGTCGAGCACGTCGAGCACCTCGGGCGGCACGATCTCGTCGATGACCTGCTCGATGACCGGCGCGCCGAACGCCCGCAGCAGATCGCAGTCCTGCTGGGCGATGCCACCGCGATCGCACACCAGCTGCACGATGCCGTCGCCCCGCGGGAAGGGCTGCTGCCCACGGCCGCCGCCGATGGCGCCCAGGATGTCGAGGATCTCGGCGGCCTGCTGACCGCCGTTGCCCGCCCCACCCTCCGCGAGGATGCCGGTGAGATCGATCACCTGCTCGGTGACATAGACCCCCTTGTACTCGAGCGCCATGTCGGTCAGCGGCACCTCGGCCATCGCGGTCTGGCCACCGACGATGGTGATGCCCTCGGTGCAGCCGAGCGCCAGCACGTGGCCGTCGGGGCCGTTGCCGAAGGCGACCGCCGAGAAGACGGCCTGGGACGGCAGGTTCTCGCCGGTGGTGCTCTCGTCGCCGTCGTAGGGCGTCAGCAGGGGCATCGGGATGCCGTTGCGCGGCGGGCTGACGATGCCCGCGCAGGGCGCGTTGACCAGCATCACCTGGGCCTGGCTGAAGTCCGTGGCGCCCGTGTAGCGACCCACCGCGTCGTCGTAGGTCACGCGCACGGTGAGGCGGCCGATGGGATCGGGCACGACGCTGATGCGCCACGCCACCGGGGCCGCGTTGTCGGCCTCGGCGTGCACGCGCAGCGTCACCGGACGCGGCCCGGCGAGGAAGGTGAACACGGCGCGCCCGCGCGCATCGGTCTGCGCGGTGGTCGCCTCGAGGAGGCTGCCCTCGATGCCATCGGCGGTGTGGTCGTTGCCCTCGAGATCCAGCAGCGAGGTCTTCACCTCACCGTCCGCGATGGGGTCACCGTCGGCGGTGCGATAGAAGACCACCAGCTCGAGGCTCTGGTCGACGCGCACCTGCAGGTTGGCGTCGCCGTCGATGATCAGCTGATCGGGCGCCGCCGGCGGCATCGCGTCGACGACCATCATGTCGGGATCGGGGGTGGGCACGGCGTCCTCGATCGAGGGCGGCGGCGCCGCGTCGCGCGGCGGCCGGACCGCCGCGTCGGGGACGCCGTTGCCGGTGCCCTTGGTGCTGTCGTCGCACGCGGCGAAGGCGAGGAAGATCGAGAACAACGCGATGTGGCGCACCATGGTACACCTCCGTTCCGAGAGCACGGTGCCGTCCAAAGTCGGGCGACCCGAGGGCGCGGGGTTCTAGCACAGCGGACTTTGACAGCGCAAACGGAAGCATTGGGACCGGCCTGCTCACGGGCCGTTGGTGACCGCTCCGCCCGGCTGTCGGCCATCAGCGGTCCGCCGAGAGCGGATCGCCCGACCGTCCTGGCGGGGCGTACGGTGGCCCGGCTGGGTCGAATCGCACCCCAGTGGGACCGCGCGCCGCGCGTCACTCCACCGTCGGCAGCAGCAGGCGCACCTGGCGCGCCAGCTCCGTGGCCGAGAAGGGCTTGGGGAGGAAGGCGGTGCGCGCGTCGCGCGGCATCTCGCCGGCGCTCGCCGGCACATAGCCCGAGGTCAGCACGATGGGCAGCAGGGGGTGGTCGACGCGCATCCGGCGGTGCACCTCGAAGCCGTCGAGCCCCGGCATCAGCACGTCGAGCAGCACCAGCCCCACCGCCGGCGCCGCGGCGTCGGCCAGGCGCGCGAGCGCCTCCTCGCCGGTCGACGCCTCCTCGACCGTGAAGCCCAGGCTCTGCAGCAGCCGCGTCCCGGCGCGCCGGACCACCGGATCGTCGTCCACGACCAGCATCACCGACGCCGCGTCGAGCGCGGGCAGCGGCCCGCTCGACTGGCGCGTCAGCGGCCCGGAGGCCGGCAGATACAGCGTGATCGTCGTGCCGTCGCCCGGGTTCGAGCGCGCGTCGACCCACCCGCCGTGGGCGCCGACGATGCGGTCGACGACGGTGAGGCCGAGGCCCCGCCCCTCCTCGATGGTCTTGGTGGTGAAGAAGGGCTCGAAGGCGCGCCGCAGGGTGGCGCTGTCCATGCCCGCGCCGTGGTCGGTGACGGCGAGCGCCA
>JAUHXL010000395.1 GCA_030426945.1 bacterium | reverse complement strand
TACTTGTCGAACTCGTCGTACAGGACCGGGCCGAGGTGCTCGAGACACGCTTGCGCGTTGGTGTCGATCGCCTGGTCGGTCACCTTGGGCGAGCCCAGATCGAGGCCCACCCGCTGCGTGGCCGAGCCCCGCAGCGCCTTGTCCGGCAGCTGATAGAGCGACTGGGCGCCCGCGCAGGTGATCAACGTCGAGGACGCCGTGCGCGTCACCTCGCGCGTCAGATGCACCTTCATCGCCACGCCCTTCATCCGCCCCGCCTGCATCTCGTCCCGTGGATCGGGCCCCGCCTCGCCCTGACCGGCGAGATCGATCGCCCGACCGAGCACGATGCGCTGGTTCTGGGTGGCCTTGGCCAGCAGCAGCTTCTCGACGGCGAGGCGCGAAGGCTCGTGATCGGCGGTGACCTCGATCTCGACGAACACCTTCGCCGCCTTGCAGGCCGTCTCGCCACCGAAGCGCTCGAGGGCGCCGCGGGCGGCGCTCTGCACCAGCGGATCGCGATCGCGGCGCAGATCGCACAGGGGCTGGAAGGCGTTCGCGTCGCCCACCTTGCCCAGCGAGTCGGCGGCCTGCGCCCGCACGGTGGCGTCGGGATCCTCGAGGGCGAAGGTCAGGGCCGCCTGCACGGGGGCCGCCTTGAAGCGCGCCAGCCGCTTGGCGGCGCTCAGACGCACCTTCGCGTTCTCGTTGCGCGTCAGCGCGTCGACCAGCGGCTCGTAGGCCGGGGCCGCCTGCGCGCCGCCGAGGGCCAACCCCAGGGCGCACACGGCCAGCAACCGAGCGAGGTGTTCGCGGCGAGGCATGCGGGCCATGATGCGGCGGCACCGGGGCCGGCGTCCACTCGGAGGCTCCCGAGGCGCCGAGGGCGGCGTCAGACCCGGCGCAGCACCCGGCGGCGGCCCCGCACCGGGGCGCGGTCGAGGGCGGCGCAGCGACCCTCGCGCTCCAGGTCGTACTCGAAGCCACGGGGCGCCGGCATGCCCAGCGCGGCCGAGCGGAAGCTGGTGAATGCAACGGCGCCCCCGACGCGCACGCGATCACCCGCCCGGTGCAGCAGCCGGACCAGCTCGGGGGTGTCGAGGTGATCGGGCAGGTTGCCCAGATCGACCTTGTCGTAGGGCGCGTCGGTCGGCGCCTCGAGCGCGTCGTCGACCCCATCGACCTCGGGCCAGAGCCGGTCGAGGTGCTGCTGCACCGCGACATAGCCGTCGGGCCGCAGGTACGCGGGCAGCGTCGCGAGGACGCCGACGTCGTTGCAGAACGCGCGGGCCCACAGCGGGCTGGCCCACAGCCCCACGTCCACCATGCGGCGCAGGGCGGCCACCGGATCGTCGGCGGTGAAGGCGTCGACCGCCCGATCGCCGGGGCGGGCGACGCTGCCGCGCACGGCGCACAGCCGCAGGGCGCTGCGCCAGAACGCGCTCCCCGCGATGCGCTCGTCGAAGGCGGCCAGGCGGTCTTCGCGCGAGCCGTACAGGACCGTGCGGTAGGCGTCGTGCGGCAGGTTGTTCCAGAGCAGGTTGCGCAGCAGGCGGCCCAGCTCGGCCTCGGCCGAGGTGCTGTAGAGGCCCCCGGCCACGCAGCTGCGGCGCGCGTCCCAGAAGCCGCGCACCGGCAAGGTGAGCGCCTCGCGCACGCCCAGGTACGCCTCGATGCGCTCGGTGCGGCTGGCGCGCAGCAGCCCGAGCAGGCGCAGCGCGTCGAGGCGATCCAGGCAGGCGACGGCGGCGCTCTTGAGGGCGAGCAAGGCCTCGACGCCCCGCTGGTCGACGAGGGCGGCCACGCGCACGGCCGCCGGCGCGGTGGCCAGGAGCGCGAGCGCCGTGTCCGCGCCCCCGTAGGCGTCGACCACCAGGATACGCGCGCCGGGGGTGGGGTGCAGGCCGGCCACCGCGGCATCGGGATCATGGCAGAAGCCGGCGTGGTGCAGCGCGACCTCGGCGGGCTTCGGCGCTTCGACGCGGCGAGCCTCGGCGGGCGGTGCGTACCACTCCAGCGAATCGTGCACGGACGCCATGCGGCGCTCCTTTCGCGGGGCCAGGCGTCCGACCGATGGCCGCTGACCCGAACTGCGCCCCGTTTTGCAGGATCCGATCCAGCATCAGGGCCCGCGCACGCTGACGCCCGTGACGCACTGCGTCAAGCGCAATTTCGTGCCCCTGGGCGGCGCGCCGGTATGCTGGCGCGATGCGAGCATGGCTGGTCTTGTGGGTGGGGTTCGGCGCGCTCGGCTGTGGCGACGCGCGCCCGCGGCTGCCGCCCGCCCTGCCGGCGCCGGCGGCCGCGCCGCGCGTCCCCGCGGACCCCGCGCGCGGGGCAGCGCGGCTGCGTGATCGGCGCCTTGGCCGCACCGCGCTGGCGTGCGCCGACTGCCACCGCGTGCCGGGCGATCCCCCGGATCGCCTGCGGCCGGCGCCGTCGCTGGTCGGGGTGGGCGGGCGCGGGGCGTGGTGGTCGCACCTGACCACCACGCTCGCCACCGCCGTCGACCGCTGCGTCGAGCGCTACCTCGCCCGCCCCGCCCTCGAGGCGGAGCCCCGCGCCGATCTGGTCGCCGCGCTCGACCGCGAGGCCCCCGCCCCCGCCGCCCCGCGCACCTTCGCGCCGCCCGCCGCGCTGCCGCCCGGCGACGCCGCGCGCGGCGAGGCCCTGTACGCCGCGGCCTGCGCGCACTGCCACGCCGGCGCGGCCGCCCCCGACCTGCGCGGCCGACCCTGGCGCGGATCGACGGTCGCCGCGGCGGTGCGGGGGGACGGCCGGGGGCCTCATCCTCCGCACCTGCGCCTGATGCCGCGGTGGCCGCGCGAGGTGCTCGATGACGGAGCCCTCGCCGACCTGGCGCGCGCGCTCGCCGAGGTGCCGCGCGATGACGACACGCGGCAGCAGGAGTGATAGGCTGCGGCGGATCGTGCGCCCGACGCGCCTCTGCGGCGAGATCCTCGCCCCGCGGATCGGGGGGGCGCGGCAACGCCGCGGGCGCGCGCAAACCTGAGCGCGCAGAGTGGAGGGAGAGCCTGCCGATGAACTGTCCGAGCTGCAGCGCCGGGATCCCGGACGGGTCGAACTTCTGCGGCATCTGCGGCACGCGCATCGCCGCCGCCCCGGCCCCCGCCCAGGCGCCCCCGAGCGGCACCGCGCCGACGGCGGCGTTCGACACGGGGCAGCTACCCTTCGGCGGCGACTCGATCTCCAGCGACGACATGGGCCCGACGCTGATCGGCGCGCCCGCGCTGCCCGCCGAGGAGACCGCGGAGCAGGTCAGCGGCCAGGGCGCCGAGGGCGACGACGACATGGCCAGCACCATGGTCAGCTTCTCACCACCGTCAGCGGCGGATCTGGCGGCGGCGGCCCAACGGACCCAGCCGCAGCCGACGCCCACGCCGGCGCGCCCGGCGGGACCCTCGGTGGTGATCGATCCGTCGATGGGCGCCGAGCTTCAGGCCCCCACGCCGACGGCGATCGCGCCGTCGGTGGCGCAGCCGGCGCCTCGGCCCGCGCCCACCCCCGCGCCGCAGGCGGCGCCGGCGCCCGCCCCCCGCGTGGCCCCCGCCCCCCGCGTGGCCCCCGCCCCCTCGATCGCGAAGCCCACGCCGGCCCGTCAGCCGACCCCCGCGCCCGCCCCGGCGCCGACGCCCACGGCGCCCAAGCCGGTGCTGGCCAAGCCCGCCCCCGCGCCGGCACCCGCAGCCAAGCCCGCCGCGGCGCCGACCGGCGGCGGCAAGCCCGGTGAGCCCGGCGATGGGGGCTTTCGCGAGACCATGTGGTTCATGGACGCGCTCGATCCGGAGAAGCTGAGCTCGATCGACACCGACGACATCCGTGATCGCACCGAGAAGTTCGAGGACGACGGCAGCGTGGTCGACTCGCAGGTGCGCCGGCAGTTCTCGCTGAACATCCAGGAGGACGAGCCCGCGCCCCGCCGCACCCAGATGCGCGAAGCCCGCGCGGCGCTGGCCGAGGCCGAGGAGGGGGGTGGCAGCCGGACGGCGATCGTCTTCCTCGTGTTCCTCATCCTCGGGGGGCTGGGCGCCGCGGCCTGGTTCCTGTTCCTGAAGGGCTGAGGCGCCGTGCGCCCCGCCCTGCTCTGCCTGGCGGCGCTGGCGCTGATCGCTTGCCGCGACAGCCCGATGGAGGTCGTCGAGGAGGCCAGCGAGTCGGCGGCCCAAGGTGATCTGGTCGGGGTGCAGTCGCGCTTCTCGGTCTTCACGGTGCAGCGGCTCGAGCGGCACTGGCGGCAGAACAACCTGCCCAACGCCGAGGGCTGGAGCACGCTGGCGTCGCGCCTGACCCTGGACGGGGCGCCCGTCGAGGTCGTGAACGAGACCATCCACGGCGAGTACGCGGTCGTCGAGACGAAGGCCGGCACCTCGCGGCGGGACTACTTCCTGCGCAAGGTCGACGGCGCGTGGCGCATCGAGCTGGGGGCCGGGCCGCGCTACCGACGACTCGCCGCCGCGGCCGAGGCCCAGGGCGGCGACGCCGAGAAGGACAAAGAGTAGGCGCCGGTCGCGGCGCGCACGGCGCTGCGACTTGCGGAAGCCGCGCGGCGTCGCTCATGATCGAGCGACCCGAACGGGAGATCAGCACCATGATCGTGATCATCGCGACCGCCGCGGCCGCCGGCGCGGCCACCGCGGGCGCCGCTTGGCTGGCCGAGCGGCGCGCCGCGGAGCAGCGCCTGGCCGCCGCGCGCGCCGCGGGCCAGCGCCGCGTCGAGGCGGCGCGTGAGGCGGCCGCGGCGCTCACCACGGACGCCCAGCGACGGGCGGAGGCCCAGGCGGCGCGGCTGGCGCAGAGCCTCGAGGACGACGCCGCCCTGCTCGACGCCGACGCCGAGCGCCTCGACCGCGCCGAGGCCACCGTCAGCCGGCGCGAGCTGAGCCTCGACGCGCGCGCCGCGGCGATCGACGAACGCTACGAGGAGCTCAAGGCGCGCCGCGCGCGCCTGGCCGAGGCTCAGCAGAGCACCCAGAACCTCGACGAGGTCTTCGACCGCGAGGTCGAGCGGGTGGCCGGCGAGCGCCGCGACGCGGTCATCGAGCGGCTGGCCGACGACCTCACCGGCCACGCCCGCATCGCAGCCCAGAAGGCGGCGCGCGCCCTCGAAGAGAACGCGCAAGCCCACGCCGAGACCGAGGCCAAGCGCCTGATCGACCTGGCCTGTCAGCGCTACGGGACGGCCCTCCCGGCCAACCGGCTGGTCACCACGGTCACCCTGCCCGCCAAGGCGGACGCTCGCCAGGCGGTGCTCGGCGAGGGCGAGGCGCTGCTGCGCGCGCTGACCGAGGCCACCGAGGTCGAGTTCGAGCGACGCGACGACGACATCCTCTACCTGCGCGCGCCGGATCCGTACACGCGCGAGATCGGCCGGCTGGCCTACGAGCGCACCCTCCGGGCGAAGTCGCCCACCGTGGAGCTGGCGCAAGAGATGGCCAAGAAGGCCGCGCAGGATCTGGACAAGATCGCGAACGACGCCGGCCGACGGGCGGCGCGCATCCTCAAGCTGAAGGGCATCCACCAGGACATCCTGTTCCTGGTCGGTAAGCTGCTGTACCGCACCAGCTACACCCAGAATCAGTGGCAGCACGCCATCGAGACGGCGCACCTGTGCGGCATCATGGCGCAGGACATGGGGCTCGACATCCGCACCGCCCACCGGGCGGCGCTGATGCACGACATCGGCAAGGTGCTGTGGGCCGAGACCGAGGCGGTGGGCAGCCACGCGGTGAGCGGCGCGGCCTTCGCCACCGCCCACGGTGAGGCCCCCGAGATCGTGCACCCCATCGCCGCGCACCACGGCGACGAGAAGCCCTCGACGCCGCTGGCGCACCTGGTCGCGGCCGCCGACGCGCTGTCCGGCGCCCGGCCGGGCGCGCGGCGCGAGACCATCGAGTCGTACAGCGGTCGGGTGGAGCAGGTGGAGGCCATCTGCGCCGACTTCCGCGGCATCCGGCAGAGCTACGTCATTCAGGGCGGCCGCGAGGTGCGCATCCTGGTCGATCCGCGGCAGGTGGACGACCTGGCCGCGGCGCGGATGTCCGAGGACGTGGCGCACCGCATCGAAGACGAGTGCATCTACCCGGGGCAGATCAAGGTGACGGTCATCCGGGAGATCCGCTCGCAGGCGGTGGCCCACTGACGCCGGCGCTGCTGGCGCTGATCGCCCTGCTGGGCGCGCCGCCCACCGCCGGCGATCGCCTCGCGGTCCTCGAGATCACCGACGCCGCCACGCTGGGCGACGAGGCGGCCAGCGTGCTGACCGACGCCGTGCGCGGCGCCGCGGCCGGCCTGCCGGCCGGCATCGTCGTCATCAGCCGCGAGAACCTGCTGGCGCTGCTGCCGCCGGGCACCGATCCCACCAACTGCCTGGGCGACTGCGAGGTGTCGACCGGCCGCCGCCTGGGCGCGCGCTACGTCGTGGCCGGGCGCGTGGCGCGCCTGGGCGAGAGCCTGGTCCTCACCCTCACCCTGCACGCGACGGCCGACGGCGCGCTGCTGCGCTCGGAGCAGGCCGAGGCGCCCACGCCGGCCGGCCTGGCCGACGCGGCGCGCGGGGCGGCGGCCCGGCTGCTGGGAGGCCTGCGGGCCGGCGCGACGGCGCCCGACGCCACCGACGCCGCGATGCTGGCCATCCTGGCGCGTCCGCCCGCCGAGCAGGTGGGCGCCTTCGCCGATCTGGGGGACGCGCGCGCGGCCGAAGACCCCCCGGGCGCCGACCGGGCCTATCGGGCGGCGGCGCGGGCGCTCGAGGGGCTCAACGCGCGCACGCGGCTGCAGGACGCCGTGCGAGGCGCGGCGGCGCGGGCGCGCTTCGGGCGCGGCGAGCTGGCGCGCGCCGCGCTCGAGGCCACCCGCCCGGACAGCGCCGCCGCGCGCGCGGTGGCCGCCACCCACCTGGCGGAGGCGCGGGCGCACTACACCGCCGCGCTCGAGCACGGGGACAAGGGCTGGTCGGCCGCGGCGCTGTTCCGGCTGGCCGAGATCGCCCACGCCTACGCCGACGCGCTGGCCCACCAGGGGTTGCCGGCCGCCGTCGAGGCCGACCGCCCGGCGATCATGGCCGAGATCGGGGC
>JAUHXL010000394.1 GCA_030426945.1 bacterium | reverse complement strand
CCTCGGCGCGGCAGCGCGCCGCCGCGCCCAGCGCGTCGAAGTCGGCGCCGTCGCGCAGCCGCTGAAGCCCCGCGCGCAGGGCCGCCGGCGTCATCGACGACACCCAGAAGCGCTGCGTCGGCTTGGTGCAGCCGGCCAGCACGTAGACGTAGCGGAAGATCAGCTCGCCCTCGCGCCCGGCGTCGCAGGCGTTGACCACCACGTCCACGTCGCGCGCGTTCAGCAGCTTCTTCAGCCCGGTGAAGTGGGCGCGCGTCTTCTTGATCGGCTGCAGCTTCAGCTGCGGCGGCAGCATGGGCAACAGCGCGGGATCCCAGCGCTTCCAGCGCGCGTCGTGGGCATCGGGCGGCGCCGGCTCCACCAGGTGGCCCAGGCACCAGGCGACGCGCACGCCGTTGCCCTCCAGCCACCCGTCGCGCCGCGTGTTGGCCCCCAGCACGCGGGCCAGGTCGCGCGCGACCGAGGGCTTCTCGGCGACGAACAGCTTCATCGCGCGGTGGGCGGCAGGCCGAACACCCGGCGCGCGTTCGCCGTGGTGGCCGCGAACAGGTCGTCCGCGTGGACGCCCATGCAGTCGGCCACCGCGTGGGCGATGTGCGGCAGGAAGCGCGGCTCGTTGCGGTTCTTGGGCGCCCGCGGCTTCATGTCGCGCGGGGGCAGGAAGGGCGCGTCCGTCTCGAGCAGCAGCCGGTCGAGCGGGATGTGCCTCACGACCTCGCGCAGCCCCTGCCCACGCCGCTCGTCGCAGATCCAGCCGGTGACCCCCAGGTGCAGCCCCAGATCGAGGTAGGCCTTCGCCTCGTCGAGCGTGCCGGTGAAGCAGTGCAGCACGGCGTCCTGCAGCCGGGCGCGCTGCGGCCCCAGCAGGTCGACGAACGCGCGGTGCGCCTCACGCTCGTGCAGGTACAGCGGCTTGCGCAGCTCGATGGCCAGCTCGATCTGCTCGGCGAACACCTCGGCCTGCACGTCGCGCGGCGAGTAGTCCCGCGCGTGATCCAGCCCGCACTCGCCGATGGCCACGACGTCCGGATCGCTCGCCAGTGCGCGCAGGGCGTCCATCGCCTCGGGCCCGGCGTCCTTCGCGTCGTGCGGGTGCACGCCCGCCGTCGCGAACACCACGCCCGGCCGGCGCCGCGCCAGGTCCCGCGCGCGCTCGCTGTGCCGCACGTCGGTGCCCACCGCGATCATCGCCTCGACGCCCGCCGCGACCGCGGCGTCCACCACGGCATCCGTGTCGTCCCGAAAGCGTCGATTGGTCAGGTTGACCGCGATGTCGATGAGCATGGCCCGCTCTCCCACCTCGTTGTAGAGTGCGCCGCGAGGCGCCCTCCGGAGTACACGATGTTTTCCATCCTCACCTACCGCTTGGTGCACCTGCTCGGGCTCGGCCTGACGTTGATGGGCATCGCGGCCCTGACGATGCACGCGCGGAACCGCGGTGAAAACCCCTCCGCGCGCAAGCTGGCCGTGGCCAGCCACGGCGTCGGCCTGCTGTTGATGCTCGTCGGCGGCTTCGGCGCGATGGCGCGCATGGGCATCAGCTGGCCCTGGCCGCCCTGGTTGATGATCAAGATGGTGGCGTGGCTCGCGCTCGGTGGCCTGCCGGCGGTGATCAAGAAGAAGCCGCAGCTGGCCACCGCGATGTGGTGGACCACCTTCGCGCTGCTGGGCCTGGCGGCCTACATGGCCGGCTTCAAGCCGCTCGTCTGATGCGCGCGCTGCTGCTGAGCGGGAAGGGCGCCGCGCCGCGCGTCGACGCGGTGCCCACACCGGCGCCCGGCGCGGGCGAGGCGCGCGTCGCCGTGCGCGCCGCTGCGTTGAACCACCGTGACGTCTTCATCCAGCACGGGCAGTACCCCGGCATCGAGTGGCCGGTCATCCCGGGCAGCGACGGCGTGGGGGTGGTGGACGCGGTGGGCGAGGGCGTCGACGCGGGCCTCGTCGGTCAGCGCGTCGTGATCGATCCCAGCCTCGACTGGGGCGATGACCCGCGCTACCAGGGCCCCGACTACACCATCCTGGGCATGCCGCGGCCGGGCACCTTCGCCGAGCACGTCGTCGTGCCCGCCGGCAACGTGGTGCCCGCGCCCACGCACCTCGACGACGCGCACGCCGCCGCGCTGCCCCTCGCCTGGCTGACCGCCTGGCGCGCGTTGGTGGTGCGGGGGCGGGTCGCGAAGGGCGAGCGCGTGCTGGTCACCGGCGCCGGCGGCGGCGTCGCCCTGGCCGCCGTGACGCTGGCCGTCGCACACGGCGCCGAGGTGTGGGTCAACAGCAGCGATCCGACGAAGATCGAACGGGCGAAGTCGCTCGGCGCCGCGGGCGGCGTGCTCTACACCGAAGGCGACTGGGGCAAGACGCTCCAGAAGACGGCCGGCGGAGCGTTCGACGTCGTCGTCGACGGCGCCGGCGGCGAGGGCTTCGGCCAGATCGTGCGCGTGCTCGGCATGGGCGCGCGCGTGGCCTTCTACGGCGGCACCGCCGGCCGCTGGCCCGGCATCCTGCCGCAGCACCTGTTCTTCAAGCAGGTCGAGATCCACGCCTGCACGATGGGCTCGAACGCCGAGTTCCGCGCGATGGTCGACTACGTCGGCGCCCACGGCCTGAAGCCGCAGGTCGACCGCGTGTTCCCGCTGACCGAGGGCGCCGAAGCGTTCGCCCGCATGGAGGCCGGCGAGCAGTTCGGCAAGCTGGTGTTGAGCGTCCGCGACTGAGGGGGCAGCCGGTGAGGGTGGAGCTTCGAAGGACGTGTGGTCGGGTGGAGGGCGCCCGAAGGGACCGGGCGGTGGGTTGGAGGGGCTGTCAGCTGTCAGCGGTCAGCTCGCCGGCTTCGCCGAGCTTTCAGCTTCTTCTTCACCCGAGCGGAGGCCCCGGCATGAGCGTGCCGGTGTCGCCCGTGCGGCCCGTTCGGAACCAACCTCGGTTGTCGAGCCCGGCGCCGGCGGTCAACAGAGCGAGAGGGCCGAGGCCGCGCGGCGGTCGCGACCGCGGATCGAGCGCAGCGCCGAGGTGCCGAGCGCAGAGGGAGCTGAAAGCTGATAGCTGAAAGCTGACAGCCCGGTGGACCACCGCGGCGGCCGTCGAAGCGATCGCCGCGGCCGCCAGAGCCTCGGCGTCTACCCCCGAGTGGATGCCCCGGAACGGAGAGAGCCATGTTTCCGATTCGCGCCGCCGGCGATCTGGAAGACCTGCTGCGCGCGGCGAAGGGCTACGCCGTCGTCGCCGCGTGGCAAGCCAACGGACTGTTCGCCGCGCTGGCCGACGGCCCCCGCCCGCTGAGCGAGCTGCCCGGCGATCCGAGAGCGTTGGCCAACACGCTGCCCGTGGTGCGCCACCTGGGGCTGGTGGTGGGCGAGGGCCACCACGTGGGCCTCAGCGCGCTGGGGCGCGAGCTGCTCGAGGCCAACGACCTGCCCGGCGCCCGCGAGCTCGAGACGCTGGACGACCTGGCCAAGATGGGCGCCGTCGTCGCCGACGGCGGCCCCGTGCGCGACGACGAAGGCAACGAGAAGGTGACCGACGGCGGCGTCGTGCTCGACGATCCGGAGCGTTTCGCCCGGTTCCTCGACATGCTGTACGGCAGCAGCGAGCGTTCGGCCACGGTCGTCTTCGAGTGGCTGCGCCCGCACCTGCCCGAGCACGCGTCCATGCTCGACGTCGGCGGCGGCCACGGCCGCTACGCCCGCGTGTTCGCCGACCACGGCCACGCCGCGACGCTGTTCGACTTCGGCCCCGTCATCGACTACGCCCGCGACCGCCACGGCGACGCCCTGGGCTACGTCGCCGGCAACTTCCGCGAAGCCGACGTCGAGTTCGGCGGCCCCTACGACGTGGTGTTGCTGTCCAACATCGTGCACGGCGAGCCCGCCACGATGAACCGAACGCTCCTGAAGCGCCTGGCGGGGCACCTGAAGCCGGGCGGCTTCATCGTGATGAAGGACATGTTCCTCGGCAGCCGCGGGCGCGACCCCGGCAACGCGGTCTTCTTCGGCCTGACGATGCTGTACCACACGCGCGCCGGCGCCAGCCCCGACCTGGACGAGGCGCGCGGGTGGCTGGAGGACGCGGGCCTGGGCGAGGTGCGGGTGACGACGTTGGAGGGGTTCGAGCTGGTGAGGGGGCGGAAGATCGGGTCGTGACCGCCGGCGCGGTGCGAGGGGTCGCCGGGGTCGGTTGCCGGTGTGGCGCCCTACGCACGAACGAGTCGGCCCGGGCTTCTACTTCTGGCTCCTCCCGCCCCGACCTCGGCGTCTGCATCCGGCCGCTGCGCTCGGGCGACGCGGGCGGTGGCGGCCGCGTAGTGCGCGTGACGGTTGCTGGCGCGGTCGGGCCGGGTGTTAGGTTTGGGGGGTCACGACCGGGAGGACGCTGATGTCGCGCCGCGTTTGGTTGCTCGCCTTCGGACTGTTCGCCCTGCCGGGGTCGGCCGTCGCCCAGTTCGCCTACGTCCGCTCCACGGTCGGCTCGCCCTGGGGCCAGGTGACCAACGAAGCGGAGATGTCCGCGGTGTTCGGTGACGCTGGCTGGGACGACCTGCGCTACGAGACCGTCAACGCCGAGGTCCTTTTCAGCGACGCCTACAGCTTCATCTACCTCGAGGGCGGTGACACCAACGCGCCGCTGCTGGAGGCCTTCGTGGCGGAACACAGCGAGCGGATGACCCGATGGCTCGGTGTCGGCAACGCCTTGCTGATCAACGCGGCGCCCAACGCGACCGACGGCTTTCCCCTCGGGGTGGGTGACGCCATCCTGCACTATCCGGCGAACTCCGTGAACCCGCTTCGGCCCGTGGATCGCAGCCACCCGATCTGGGCGGATCTGCCACCACGCCCGGACGCCTACCGGGGGTCATCGGCCGCGCACGCCTCGGTCAGCGGGACCGGCCTCGTGCCGTTGATGGTGGACGCCAACGGTCGGGTCCCGCTGGCTTGGCTGCCCGACGCGGCGGGCTGCGGCAACGCGGTCTTCGGCGGCTTGACGCCCACGTCCTTCTGGCAGATGGACGATCAGCCGGCCGAGCTCCGCATCGCGCTGCTCACCTGGCTGGCGGCGCAGCGCACGGACTGCGATCGCGACGACGACGGCGCGCCGGACGACCGCGACAACTGCCCCGCGGTGGCCAACGCCGCGCAAGAGGACAGCGACGGCGACGGCGCGGGCGACGCCTGCGACGACGAGGACGACCTGGACGGCGACGGGGTCGACAACGCCGCCGACAACTGCCCCTTCGCGGCCAACCCCGAGCAAGAGGACGCCGATCGCGACGGCCTGGGCGACCCCTGCGACCCGACGGACGATGCGCCGGCGAGCGATCTGGACCGCGACGGCGTGCTCAACGAGTCGGACAACTGCCCACTGTTGGCCAACCGCGATCAGGCCGACACGGACGGCGATGGGCTGGGTGATCTGTGCGACCCCAGTGACGACCTCGACCTGGACGGCGACGGTGTACCGAACCTCGAGGACAACTGCCCGCTGACGGCCAACGCTGACCAGGCCGACGCCGACGCCGACACGCGCGGCGACGCCTGCGATCCCCTCGACGACCGCGACCTCGACGGCGACGGACTGCAGAACCAGGAAGACAACTGTCCCTTCGCGGCCAACCCCGCGCAGACGGACGCGGACGGCGACGGCGTCGGTGATCTGTGCGATGGCCGCGCCGACGGTCCGGGCTCGTCGGTGGACGTGGGCGATCTGGACGGCGACGGCGTGGCCAACGAGGCCGACACCTGCCCGCTGGTGGCCGATCCGGCGCAGGCGGACGCCGACGGCGACGGGCTGGGCGACGCGTGCGATGCGCGCGACGACCGTGACATCGACGGCGACGGCATCGAGAACGCGGACGATCCGTGCCCCTTCGGCGGCACCGTCGCGGCCACGGACGCCGGTACGCCGGGCGAAGAGATGTGCGCCGGCGCGAGCGACAGCGGCGGGGGCGGCTGCAGCGTTCGACCGGGCGCGCCGTCGCCCGCGGCGTGGTGGCTGCTGGCCGTGCTCGGGCTGCGTCGCCGTGGCCCGTGCCGGGCCGGGCGGCGCGTTCGCCGCGCCCGAAGCGCGCTTCAGCCGCCCTCGCCGTAGAGGCTGTACGAGTTCTGCAGCTCGTCCTGCAGCACCGTCGCACCGTCGGGCGTATCGACCACCAACTCGGCGTCGAGCGTGCGGGCGCGATAGGTCCACCCGTCGGGCAGCTCGAGGCGGGCGCCGAGGGTGGGCAGCTCGGCTTCGCTCAAGGTGGGGTCGACGATCTGGGCGTACGACTGCATCACGTACGTGGCGCCATCAGGCGCCAGCAGCTCGTAGATCTCGCTGCCCGCGCGGAAGGTGAAGCGCGAGGAGCGATTCACGGTGCGCTCGGCGTAGGGCATCGACTGCATCATGCCGGGCTGCAGCGCGATGGTGGCCAGCTGGTGCATCTCGAGCTCGCCGAACCGGCGCGGCTCGCCCGGGGGCAGCTCACCGGTGACCGCGTCGATCAGCCAGTAGCGGGGGCCGTTGAGCAGGACGAGCGTCGCGCCGGTCTCGGCGCGCAGCGTGTCGGCGTCGAGCATGGTCCATTGCTCGGGCGGGCAGAGATTCAAGCCTTGGGTGCCCCACACCTGAGCGTCGATGCCGCCCGCGCCAGCGTAGATGAGCAGGATCTCGCAGTAGCGGACGCCGCGAACGCTCATGGGCAGCGCGGCGTCCCCGGCGCCGGCGTCGGATTGGGCGTCGGCAGCGATGGCGGCGTCGGCGGGCGCGGCGTCGGAGGCGTCGTCGCAGGCGGGGCTCGCGGCCGCGAACAACAGGCCGAGAGCGAAGCGCAGCGCGCGGTCGGTGAGCGTCACGGGGCGCGGCTCCTGGGTGGTCGAGGCCGCGGGAGTGTAGCAGGGATGACGCCGCGAGGCGCGGCGCCGTTGCGCCGTCGGCGAGGGCGCCTGCGAGAGGCTCGGGTGGCGTCGCGGCCGCTCGAGCGCTGGCACCGCGGCGCCGCCGTGCCAGGTCGGGGCGTCGCTCAGCGGCGCGAGGCCGTGGGCGTCGATGACTCCGAGGACGTCGGCGACGAAGCGGGCCCATCGCGCGTGCTGGTCGGGTGTCGG
>JAUHXL010000393.1 GCA_030426945.1 bacterium | reverse complement strand
CCGTCTCTGCCCTACGTCGACGCCTGGCGCGTGGGCGGCGACATCGCGGTCGAGCCCTTCGACGTGCGCTTCCCCTTCCTGCCCAACCAGCTGCGCAGCGTGGCGGCGCGGTGGCCCCTCTGCCGGATCACGCTGTGCGACGCCGATCCGGTGGTGTTGCGCACGCTGAGCCGCGACGAGGTCGCCTTCGGCGCCTTCACGGTGGCGGCGGCCGGGGGCGCGCTGTTCCTGTCGGACGACCTGCGCGCCTTGGACGCGGCGCGCTACGACTGGGGCTTGGACGCCGCGACGGTCGCCCACGCCCTGGCCGGGACCCCCGCGGTGCCGGAGGACTACTTCCCGGCCGACGCCCCGCCGACGTTGGTGTCCGCGTTGAGCGACCACCTCGGCGGCAGCGACCGGCACGTCGTGCCGCGGCGCTGGCGCGCGCAGGACGGGACGCGGTATGCCGTGAACCCGGCGGGCGATCCGCTGCTGGTCGAGGGCATCCCGGTGCCGCCCCACGGCGTCGCCGTCCTGCCCGACCGCTGAGCGCGCCCCCTTCCCCCGGCTGACCCAGGAGAGCCATGACCCGCCCGATCGCGCTGGTGACCAACGATGATGGCGTCGACTCCTTCTTCTTCGAGGTGCTCGTCGAGGCGCTGCTGCCCGACTTCGCCGTGCGGCTGGCCGTCCCGGCGGGCGAGCAGAGCTGGATCGGCCGCGCGGTGACCCGCCACCGGGCGCTGCACGCCGAGGCGACCACGCGCTACGGGGCGCCCGGGTGGGTGATCGACGGCACGCCGACCGACTGCGTGAACCTGGCGCTGGGCCGCCTGCTCGAGGCGCCGCCCGCGGTGGTGGTGTCGGGCATGAACATCGGCTTCAACGCGACCCTGCCGCTGATCCTCGGCTCGGGCACCGTGGCCGGCGCCGTCGAGGGCGCCCTGTGGGGGCTGCCGGCGGTGGCGGTGTCCCAGCAGATCCCCCACGGGCACTTCGAGGCGGTGCGCAAGGCGGACGGGCGCGCGGGGCCCGAGATCGAGGCGCTGGCGCGGCGCTCGGCGGCGATGGCGGCCGGTGTGGTGCGGACGGTGGTGGACGCGGGGGCCGCGGCCGATCTGACGGTGCACAACCTGAACTTCCCGGCGCACCCGGCGGAGGATCTGCGCGTCGAGCGCACGCGGCCGGCGCTGGTCGCGCTCGGCTGTCTGTTCGCGCCCAGGGACGACGGATACCGCTTCAGCATGCCCCTGCGCCGGAAGGTGCTGGCGGAGCACGCGAACGACGATCTGGCGTGCCTGCTGCGAGGGCAGGCGAGCCACTCGGTGATCGATCTGTCGATCTACGGGGCGGCCTGACGCGGTTCGGCTCACGAGACGTTGGTGGTCTGCTCCGACCGGCTGTCAGCTGTCAGCTCTCAGCTGTCAGCCGGGCCCCGGACGCCGTGCCGAAGTCGGAGCGACGCGGCAAGGTCGACGCGTCCGACTACCGGGCAGACGCTCCCAATCGTCGCGGCGGAGCTGAGAGCTGATAGCTGATAGCTGATAGCCCGTCCGTCATGGCGGGGTGTGCGATGAATCAACGGGTCCGCATCACGCCTGCGTGACGCGGCGCTGGCTCACGACACCTCGATCAGCAGCACCTTCAGGTAGTCCGTCTCGCGCGCGGTGAGCAGGGTGGGGTGGTCGGGGGCGGCGCTGCGGCGCTCGACGACGCGGGCCCAGCGGCCGGCGTCGGCGGCGGCCTCGGCGACCACGCGCTCGAAGTCGGCGCGGTCGAGGTGGGCGCTGCAGGTGCAGGTCACCAGGCGGCCGCCCGGGCGCAGCAGCTTGAAGGCCCGCAGGTTGATCTCTTTGTAGGCGCGGCGCCCGGCGTCGGCGCTCTTGCGCGACTTCGCGAAGGCGGGCGGATCGAGCACGATGCCGTCGAGCTGGCGGCCCTCCGCGGCCCAGGCGCGCAGCCGATCGAAGACGTTGCCGGCCTCGGTCTTCACCGAGAGGCCGTTGCGCGCGGCGTTGGCGCGCAGGCGCTCGAGGGCGTGCTCGCTGCTGTCGACGCAGGTGACGTCGCAGCCGGCGGCGGCCAGCTGCAAGCCGAAGCCGCCGTCGTAGCTGAAGCAGTCGATCACCTCGCCCGACAGGAAGCGCGCCGCGGCCAGGCGGTTGTCGGTCTGGTCGAGGAAGCCGCCGGTCTTCTGCCCCTCGAGCAGGTCGAAGCCCAGCGTCAGGTCGCCGATGGGCGCCTCCACGTCCGGCGCCCCCCGCAGCAGCCGCTTGGCCTCGGGCAGGCCCTCGTGGTGGCGCACCTTCACGTCGTTGCGCAGGGCGAGGGTGGTGGGCGCGAGGCGCGCGTCGAGGTGCGCGACCGTGGCGTCCAGCCGCCGGTCGGCCGCCTGCGTGAGCGTCTGCAGGCTGATGCCCGGGCCGTACCGGTCGATGATCAGCCCCGGCAGTCCGTCGGCGTCGCCGTTCACCAGCCGCGCGCAGGCCGGACGATCCGCCCGGCGATCGATGGCCGCGTCCAGGAGGCGCAGCCAGCCCGTCTCGACGTCCTCGCCCAGGGCGATGGGCGTGCCGCGTACGGCGATCTCCGACTGGTCGCTGTAGGCGGCGATGCCCAGGGGACGGCCATCCGATCCGGCGACCGTCGCCAGATCGCCGCCGCGGACGGCGTCGCCGACGCTCGCCACGTCGCTGCGGAAGATCCAGGGGTGGCCGCGCAGCCAGCGCCGCACGCCCTTGCGGGTCAGGCGGATCATGCGTCGAGCGGCGCGATCTCGCCGGCCGCGACGCTGACCTCGAGGCTGCCCACCTTCACCTTGAAGTAGCCGGGCTTGCCCTTGCCGCGCACCTCGCCCTCCTTGCCCGCGAACAGGCCGCGGGTGAGGCGGACGCGATCGCCCTCGGCGAAGTCGGCGGCCGCGGCCCGCGGCTTGGGCGCCGGCCGCGGGGGCTCGACCTTCTTCGGCGCCGCCTCGTCGCGCTGGGCCGGGCGGGGACGCGCGCTCTCGTCCCGGCGCGGTGGGCGCGCGGCGCGGGTCGGCGGCGCCTCGCGGGGCTCCCGCGGCGCCGCTGGCCGCTCGACCTCGCGGCGCGGCGCGTCGGCCCTCGGCGCGGCCTCGGGCTCGCCCTCGCGCGGCGCCCGGCGCACCTTGGCCTGCATGCGCCGCCAGGCCTCCTCGGCGGCCACCTTGGCCTCCGTGCGCGCCCGCGCCTGCTGCTCCCGCGCGGTGCGATCCGCCTCGGCCTGCGCCGCGCGCTCGGCCTCGACGATCGCGCGCTCGGCCCGCTCGGTGGCCAGCGCGTCCAGCTGATCCTCGACGCCGACGTGATCGTTGTCCTCGCGCCACTCGACGAAGCGCAGCAGGGGGGCGAGGGCGTCCGCCGTCGCCTCGACCGCCTCGGTGAGCGCCACGCCGAGCTCGATGGCCTCGTCGCGGGGGAAGGTGCGCGCGACGACCAGCCACTCGGCGTCGCCCGCGCGCGCCGCGCTGGCCGCCTCGAGCAGCGCGTCGGTGCTGACGGTGGCGCCGGCCAGGGTGACCATCTCGGGCAGCTCGGCCACGATCTGGTCCAGCGCCTCGCGCTCGGCCTTCGCCCGGCCCAGCAGGTTGGACAGGTCGACGGTGGCGTGGGCGTTGGCGCGGAGGCTCACCTCGAGCACGGCGTTGTCCAGCCGCACCGCCAGCAGCACGTGGCGGTGATGCTCGGCGGGGTCCTGCACGCGCGTCGCGAGATCCAGCTGCCGGGCGATCACCGGCTGCAGCGTCTTGCGCTCCTCGGCGCTGCGCAGCAGGTACGCCCACTGGTCGCGCACCTGGCGCCCGTTCCAGACGCTGGGCACCTCGCTCGAGCTCTCGAGCACCAGCCCCGGGTGGTCGACGCGCGCGGCCAGCCGCCGGGCGAGCGTCATCACGCGGGCCTTGGTGCGCATCCGGTCGAGGTTGTGCAGGTTGCTCGACCAGCACGCCGGGCGATAGACGTCGAAGTCCTCGTCGCTCAGCCCTTCGAACTCGCTGATCAGCAGCGACACGGTGTCCCCCTGGTCGGTCGGCCGCCGGTGATACCACTGGCCGCGTCGCGTCCGCAAGCGGGGGCGCGGCGGGGGGTCGACGCGCGCGCCGTTGGGGGGTGCCCGACCGGCGGTGGGCGGTGAGCAGCCGCGGTCGGTCGGGCCCCGCGCGCCGCGTCGACCGCGGAGCCGACCGGCCGGCGCGGTGCGTCCGGTGACCGGGCAGAAGGGAGGATCACCGCGACAGGGCGGCAAGCTGACCGCTGCTCGCTCGACCGTCTGGGCGGGGCGCACGGTGGCCCCACGGGTTCGCATCACCCCCGCGGCGGGGCCCACCCCGCGTCAGGGCGAGCGGCCCTGCAGCGCGCGGCGGGCCCGCACGCCCCACTGGCCCTGGGGGTCGAGCTTCGCGGCCTTCTCCAAGGCCTCGCGGCCCGCGGCGGCCGTCGCGTCGTCGGCGCGCAGCAGCTCGCCGAGGCGGAAGTGGCCCTCGGGATCGTCCGGCGCCACCCGCGTGACCCGGCGGAAGCGTTCGATGGCGTCCTCGGTGCGGCGCTCGACCTTGGCGAGCATGCCCAGCCCCATCAGCGCCGCGGGCAGATCCGTCTCGAGCTTCAGCGCGCGCCGCAGCAGGCTCTCGGCGTTGCGGCGGCCCCGCCGGCTGCCGCTGGCCAGCCACGCCTGCCCCTGCAGCGCCAGGGCCTCGGCGCGCACCCGCGGGTGGCTCAGGCTGTCGCGGGCGCGCTCCTCGGCGATGCGGGCGGCCTCGCGGGCGCGGCTCCACTCCCGCACCTCGAGGTCGGCGCGGGCGGCGCCGAGGGCCCCGCGGGGGAAGGCGCCGAAGCGCTGGGCGCGCGACAGCTCGTCCCCGGCGCTCATCGCGCGTCGGTAGTAGGTGCCCGCCTCGCGCGCGCGGTCCATGCGCAGCAGCAGATCCGCGTGGCTGAGCTGCACCCAGGGATCGTCCGTCAGGGCGTCGGCCGCCGCGTACAGCAGGGGTTGGGCGCGCTCCAGCTCCCCCTTGGCCGCCGCCACCAGCCCCTGCACGTAGCCCGTCGACGCCGCGTCGGGCGGCTCGCGGTCGGGGGCGATCAGCTTCTCCGCGTTCTCGATCTGCCCGAGCGCGACGTACGCGCGCGCCGCGCGCCGCGCCAGGTCCGCCGGCTCCGAGCGGCGCGCCAGCACCGGGAAGAGGGCGGCGACCACCGCCCCCGCGTCGTCGTACATCTCCGACACGAAGGACGCCAGGCGGGCCGCGGGCAGGTGGTGCGGGTTGATGTCGAGCGCCGCGCGGCAGTGCTTCAGCGCGCGCCGCGCGGGATCCTCGGCCTGGAGGTCGCGCGCCGCCAGCGCACAGAGCGCGAAGTGGGCGCGGAAGTCGCGCGGCTCCACCACCAGGGCTGCGGCGTACTCGGCGGCGGCGCCCTTGTCGTCGCCTTTGTGCTCCAGCGCCTGCGCGAAGGCGCGGAAGGGCAGGGCCGGATCCTCGAGCCGCTCGTTGTCCTTGGGCTTGGCCTCGCGCCGCGCGCGCAGGTCGGCGAGGGTGCTGGTGGGGCGGCGCCCCTGCAGGTAGTTGGCCAGCGTGTGCAGGATGCGCACGTCGAGCAAGCCGCCGTCCTGGTGGAGCGCCTCGGTCAGCGTCTCCTCGGCGGTCCGCCGGTCGCCCAGCTCGAGGTGCGCCTGGCCCTTCAACAGGAGGGCCTCGACGTCCGGCTTCTCGACCTTGCGCAGCCACTCGAGGGCACCCGGCGCGTCGCCGCGCAGCAGGCGAACGCGGGCGAGCTGGACGACGTGCTGGACCGCGCCCGGCTCGGCCGCGTGCGCCTCGCGCAGCACGGCCTCGGCCGAGTCCAGCTGGTAGGCCCGCATGTCGAGGCGCGCGAGGCCGGTCGAGTACCGGGCGTCGCCTGGCGCGGCCTTCATCGCCGCCTCGTAGGCCGAACGCGCCGACGCCAGGTCGTCGCGCCGCGCGTAGTAGCGGCCGATGCTGTCGTGGATGCGCGCGCGCTGAGCGGGCGCCAGCGCCTGGCCCCGGCCCTCGAGCAGCGCGCGCAGTCGATCCACGGCGTCCTCGGCCGTCTTGTTGACCCGGATCTGCAGCCGGGCTCGGTCGATGTGGGCGTCGACGTGGTCGCGGCCGATGCCCCCGACGAGGGTGTCGTAGTCCTCGAGGGCGCCCGTGTAGTCGCCGCGGTTGGCGCGCAGCTCGATGAGCAGGTCGCGGGCGAACAGGTGCCGCTCGTCGAGCTGCGTGGCCTCGCGCGCGGCGCGGTTGGCGTCGTTGCGGTGCCCGGCGGCGAGGGCGACGAGGGCCTCGAGCCAGGCCGCGTCGGCGGTGGTGCGTTGGGCCTCGTCGAGCGTCGCGAGCTCGGTCTGGGCCTGATCCGGGTGCCCGTCGTCGAGGGCCATCAGCGTCGAGGCGACGACGGTGTCCAGCAGCCGCGGCGCCTGATTCCGCGCCTCGAGCAGGGCCGCGCGGGCGGCCTCGTCGCGCGCCCGGTCGCCGAAGAGCGCCACCCGCTCCACCTCGACCCGCGCCAGCAGCGCCTTCCGGGCTCGGGCCCGCGCGTCGAGCCCGTCGCGGCCCACCGCCTCGATCAGCGCGTTGCCCAAGCGGGCGAGCGGCCCGTCCGGCACCTCGGGCGCCTCGAGGGCCGCCGACGCGGCCACCCGCGAGGCGTAGTTCCCGTCGGCCAGCGCGGCGGTGGCGCCGTCGAGCAGGTCGTCCCAGGCGAGGGAGGCCGCGCGGTAACGCCAGGCGCTGGCCAGCGCCACGAGGAGCACCAGCACGCCCACCACCAGCGGCAGCAGGCGCAGCACGCTGCTGCCTTCGCGCGGCGCCGCGGCGGCGTCGCTCACCGGCCCGGCGCTCGGCTCGATGTTGCGCGAGCGGGCCTCGCCGACGAGCGCGCCGAGGTGGTCGCTGGACTTCGACGCCGACGAGCCCCCGTCGAAGAAGCTGTCGAAGGCGCCGCCGTGATAGCGCGGCGACGCGTCCGCGGGGGTCGGAGCGGGCGCGGGTGGGCGGCGGCCCGGGGGGGCCGCGCCGGCGCAGGTTCAGCAGGGTCTTGTAGGGCAGCTCCTTGCTGGCCTGCTT
>JAUHXL010000392.1 GCA_030426945.1 bacterium | reverse complement strand
TGCTGGGCCTGTCGCGTGGACGACGACTGCAGCGACGGCACGCGCTGCGAGCCCATGCGCGGGCTGTGCGTGGCCTGCGTCGAGGACGCGGACTGCGGCGAGGGCGGCACCTGCGACGCGCGCGGCCGCTGTCGCGCCTGCGAGGCCGACGCCGACTGCGCCGAGGGTGTGTGCGATCCGGCCACCAACCAATGCGTGCAGTGCCTCGACGACGCCCAGTGCCCCGAGGGCGTCTGCGAGTCGCGGCGCAAGGCCTGCGTCGAGTGCCGCGGCCGCGCCGAGTGCCCCGCCGGCAGCGTCTGCGATCCGAACCGGAACCTGTGCGTCACCTGCGTCGACGACGGGGACTGCCTCGGCGGGCGGGTGTGCGAGCCCGAGTCGGGCACCTGCGTCGGCTGCCTCGACGACGACGACTGCTCGGAGGGCGTGTGCATCGCCGAGACGCGCACCTGCGCAGGCTGTCGCGAGGACGCGGACTGCCCCGAGGGCCGCTGCCGGCCGGCCGGCCAGCAGTGCGTGCAGTGCCTGCGCGACGCCGACTGCCCCGACGGCCGCTGCAACCCGATCTCGGCGACGTGCGTGCCCTGCCTCGAGGACGGTGACTGCGACCCCGGCGTGTGCATCGACCAGACCTGCAAGGCCTGCCGCGTGGACGGCGACTGCGGGGGCGACGCCACCTGCAACCCCGAGAACCGCTGCATCGGCTGCGCCGAGGACGCCGACTGCGGCGCCCAGGTGTGCGTCGACCAGCTGTGCGTGGACTGCCGCGACGACGCCGGCTGCCCCGAGGGGTCGCGTTGCCACGGCGCGCTGCGCACCTGCGTCGCCTGCGTCGAGGACGCCGACTGCGCCGAGGGCCGGTGCCTGGCCGCCGAGGGCCGGTGCGTGCCCTGCGTCGAGGACGCCGACTGCCCCGACGGCCGCTGCGGTCCCCAGAACGCCTGCGTCGCGTGCATCGAAGACGCCGACTGCGCCGGCGGCCGCTGCCTGCCGGGCGAGAACACGTGCGTGGCCTGCCTCGAGGACGCCGACTGCCCCGATGGCCGCTGCAGCCCGAACCGCACCTGCGCCACCTGCCTGGGGCCGGACGACTGCCCGGGCGACCAGCGCTGTGATCGCGAGAACGACACCTGCGTGCAGTGCACCGAGGACGCCCACTGTCCCCAGCCGGGCGCGTGTGATCCGGCCACGCGCACCTGCCGGCGCTGCGCCGACGACGCGGACTGCCGGGGGGACCGCTGCGACGTGCCCAACGATCGCTGCGTCGAGTGCCTGCGCGACACCGACTGCCCGGCCGACGAGCCGGCCTGCGATCCGATGACGGGCACCTGCGGCATCTGCGCCGACAACAGTGACTGCCCCGACGGCATCTGCAACGCCGACCGCCGCTGCGTCGGCTGCGAGCGCGACTCGGACTGCGGCGCTGCGCGGCCCTACTGCCAGGGGCTGCTGCAGCGCTGCGTGGCCTGCCGCGGCGACGTCGACTGCGGGGGCGGCCTGGCCTGCAACGAGTCCACCGGCCGCTGCGTCCCCCCCGAGGACATCTGCGCGCGCGACGCCGACTGCGGCGCCGGGCGGCTGTGCGACGACCTGTTCCAGCGCTGCCACACCGCCGATGCCAGCTGCCGGACCGACAACGATTGCCGCCCGGACCACACCTGCCAGTTCGGCGTCTGCGCCGGCTGCGGGTTCGTCCCCCTGCCCTTCTTCTTCTGTCCCGACGGCCAGGTGTGCTTCCTGAACTCCTGCCTGGCGCTCGAGTGAGGCTGCCCGTGCGCTCAAACCCGACGTTCCTCTGGCTGGCCCTCGCGGCGGCCGCCACGGTGGGCTGCGACGACGGCGCGGCGGTGGGCGGCGGGGGCGGCGTGCGCGCCGACGCCGCGCCGGTCGACGCCGCGGGACCGGACGCCGACGGGGCGCCGGGCGAGGCGGGGCCGGCGGACGACGCCGCGACCACCGCGGACGCCCAGCCGGCCCCCGACGCCGCCCGCGCGGCGGACCTCGGCGCGCCCGGCGACGACGCCGCGCCGTCCGACGCGTCCCGTCCGCCGGCGGACGCCTCCGGCGCCGACGCGGCCCCCCCGGCACCGGACCAGGGCGCCTGCGCCGCCACCCCCGAGACCTGCAACGGCGCCGACGACGACTGCGACGGCGCCACCGACGAGGGCACCGGCGGCGACGCCTGTGACGGCCCCGCGGGGTGCGGGGCCGGCACCTTCGCGTGCGTCGAGGGCGCGCTGGTGTGCCGGGGGGCGCCCAACGGCGCGCTCGACACCTGCAACGGGCTCGACGATGACTGCGACGGCGTGATCGACGAGGCGGATCCGCAGGCGGGCAACGCCTGCGGACGCGACGTCGGCGCCTGCACCTCGGGCGCGCTGCGCTGCGTCGCGGGCACGCTCACCTGCGTGGGGGGCACCAGCCCGGTGCCGGAGGTCTGTGATCGCGAGGACAACGACTGCGACGGGCGCGTGGACGAGGGCGAGGGCGCCTGCGTCGACGAAGGCCGGCCCTGCGACGAGGACCGCCAGTGCGGCACGGGGCTGTGCCTCAACGATTACGGCACGCGGTACTGCAGCGAGGCCTGCGATCCGGCCAACGACACGTGCGGCGTGGGGCTCACCTGCCAGACGCGCCAGAACGAGAGCTACTGCTTCCGCACCTTCGCGCCGTGCGACAGCGACGCCGACTGCGTCGCGGGCGAGAACTGTCAGCTCGTGCCCCCCGAGGGGCCGGAAGATCTGGGCGGCCGCTGCCGGCCTCAGGTGGCCGGCGGCCTGCCCGTGGGCGGCGACTGCCGCGATCCCGCCGATCGCTGCCAGTCGGCGCTGTGCCTGGCCGGGGAGCGCTGCACCACCTTGTGCCAGCACACCGACGAGTGCCCCGTCGGGTTCCAGTGCGCGCTGACCGGCATCCGCCTGGGCAACGGCGATCTGGTCGACATCGGCTTCTGCCTGCAGGCCTGCGGCGGTGACGACGACTGCGACGGGCCCCACGGCCACGTGTGCCAGTACGGCCCGGTGGTCGAGAGCACGGGCATCGTGGGGTACTGCGATCCCCCGGCGAACGGCGCGCCGGTGGGCTCGCCCTGCGATCTCCAGGCGAACCCGCCCATGCGCTGCGATCACCGCTACTGCCAGGGGCCCGAGGGCGACCGCTACTGCACGCAGGGCTGCGCCCTCGACGGCGACTGCCCCGCGGGCTGGTCGTGCGTGGACAACCCGGTGGCGGGCACCGACTTCAGCTTCGGGATCTGCCGCCGGCCCTGACGCCCGCCTGCCGCCGGCGCGCCCCGGCGATGCCCAGCAGCGCCAGCAACCACAGGCCCAGCGCCGCGCCGCGGGCCGGGGCGCCGGGCTGTGCCGCGCAGCCGTCGTCGGCCGAGCTCTCCTGGTTCTGCAGGTTCTCGAGATCCACGTAGTGGTCACCCTGCACCGGGATGGCGGCGCAGCTGCCCTCGCCCGCAGGGTACACGTCGCAGAGGCACTCGATGTCGTCGGCGTGCAGCGAGCGCTTGTCGAGCTCGCCGCGCGGGGCCGACGCGAACATCGTCGCGGCGGCCACGGGGGTGTGGTCGAAGCCCAGGAAGTGCCCCACCTCGTGCGTCACCGTGTTCGCGATGTCGAAGGCCACGCGCGCGGGCAGCGTGGTGGTGGTGAACGTGAAGCCGCTGCCGTTCAGCTCGATGTCCGCGTCGATGATCGCCCCCGCGAAGGGGCAGGCCCCGCCCGCCCGGTCGCAGAACGTGACGGTGGTGACCGCGATGACGTCGCCGTTGTGCGGCCACTGGCTGGCGCTCTCGCGCCACAGCACGTTGTTGATGTTCTGCCCGCCGACCTGATAGCCGGCGCGCGGATCGTTGGTCAGCCCCTGGAACTCCAGGCTGATGCCCCCGCAGGAGGGGGCCACCCAGGTGGCGAAGCTGTCCTTCACCGCGGCCAGCGCCTGTGAGAACGGCTCGTCCTCGGTGCCCGCCTCGTGCACGTGGAAGGGGATGCAGGTGGTCCACCACTGCAGCGGGGTGCCGGCGCTCGTCCGGGATCGCACACAGGCGTCGGCCGGCTGAGCCCAGGACAGGGCGAGGGCCACCAGCAGGGCAGCGCGCTTCATCGTCTCCTCCGACGTCGGACGAGCGCGAGGGCGCCCGGCACCGACCACATCCAAGGCGCGGCGGGGCCGACCGGCGCCGTCGCACAGCCACTGCCCTCGATCGCCTCGCCCGTGGCCGCGGCGTCCGCGCCCGCGTCCGCCGGGCCCCCCCCCGCGTCCTCGACCGGCGTGAGCGGCGCCAGGGCGACCGCGCCCTGCCCGGCCGCGGTCCACACCGCCGCCGCCGCCTCACGGGGCACGCTCAGCGCGCCCCCTTCGACCTCGACCGGGTGCCACGCCGCGGCCCACCACCCCCGCGCGGCGTCGCCGGGCGCCCAGCCAGCGACGGGCAGGATCACCCGCTCACCCGCGGGGCGCGGCGCGCCCAGCGCCGGTCGGCGCGGCGCGCCGGTCCATCGGCTGACCCCGGCGAGGCCGGCGACGTCGTCGGCCTCGGGCGCGGACGGTCCGGCGCCGGGCGCCAGCCGCGGCGCCATCAACGCGGTCAGCCGCGCGTCGTCCACGTCCAGCGCGTCGCAAGCGGGGCCCTCCGCCTCGCCGCAGCTGTGCCCCAAGCCCAGCGCGTGCCCCAGCTCGTGCGCCAGCACGGCGCGCAGCGCGTAGCGACGCGGCGCGGGTGGCTCCACCAGCTCGAAGCGGGCCTCGTTGGTCAGCACGTCCGCGTCCACCAGGCGATCATCCTCACGGGTCCACAGGGTGAAGGCCACGAGCGCCGGATCGCCCACCAGCGCGTCCCACTCGGCGGCGTCGGTGATCCGGCCCCAGGTCACCACCCCGTCGGGCGCCGGCGCCGCGGGCGGCTGCAGCCGGAACGCGGCCGGCCCCGCCTGCGTCCACTGCGCGGCCGCCCATTGCCAGACCGGCGAGGCCTCGGCCAGCGCCAGCGGCCACGCCTCGGCGGGCCAGGCCAGCGCCGCGCCGGTCGCGTCGCGCGCGGGCGTCCAGCCCAGCGTCAGCGGCGCCGTCGCCAGCAGCACGGCACGCCACGCGCTCAGCGCGCCGGTCCGGGCTTCGCCAGGGCGGCGTTCACCGCCCGCACGAAGGCGGGCAGCGTCACCTCGGCCTCGAGCGCCGGGGCCTCGACCAGCGCGCCGTCGGGCCGCTTGGTCACGCGCCGCAGGTCGCCGGTCTGCCGCACCAGCGTGGGCCCGACCGCCTGCAGCTCCAGGCGCATCTTGCCCTGGCTCATCCCCACCACGGTGAACGCGGCGCGCGCTCGGTCGGCGCGCAGGAAGACCGCGACGCGCTCGTCGGGCTCGAAGACCGCGACGCCGGCCACCCGCTGCGAGATGCCGTCGACGCTGCCGCCGAGCACATCGACCCGGTAGGTCGGCGCCGCCTCGCCCTTCAGCACGTCCTCGGCCGCGACGGTGACCGTCGTGACGATGCGGCCGTCACGCCAGGCGCTGACGCGGTCGACCACCCGGCCCACGACCACGGCGTCCGCGGCGCGCGCGAGCCCCTCGAGATCGTAGCCCACCACCGTGGTCGCGCTCGCCGGCGCGGCGCACAGCAGAAGACCCAGCACCGTCGGCAACGTCGCCCTCATGCCCACCTCCACGGCCGGCCGCCATCTTAGCGGTCGCCCACCACCGAACGCCACGGCGTCCCCGGTTCGTCCCGGTCCGCGCGGGGATCACCAGAAAGTCGAAAAAATGCTCAAGTCCCCCGCCCGACGGTCGATGTCCCGAACGTCCAGCGGTGCGGGAGGCGGCGATGAGCGTGGGCGCGATCGGAGGCAGCGGCGGCAACGCCGCCATCCAGTACGCACGCCAGGCGCCGGCGGCCTTGGCACCCCAGGCCGCCGCCCAGGCCGCCGAGATCACCGTCTTCAAGAAGGCCATCGACAGCCAGAGCCAGGCGGCCCTGCAGCTGATCGCCGCCATCCCCGACATCGGGCGCCTGGTGAACACCTACGCCTGACGCCCCCGCGTGGTCGTGGTCGTGGTCGTCGTCGTGGTCGACGCGCCCGACAACCCCTCGCCGAGAGACTGCTGCGCAGGCTCCTACAGCAGGTTCGCCGCCAGCTCCGCCAGCGGGCTGCGCTCGCCCTTCGCCAGCGTCACCGTGCCCGCGATGGCCTGGTCCTGGAACTTGTTCACCAGGTGCACCAGGCCGTTGTTCGTCGAGTCCACGTAGGGGTTGTCGATCTGGTAGGGGTCGCCGGTGAACACCAGCTTGGTGCCCTCGCCCGCGCGGGTGACGATCGTCTTCACCTCGTGCGGGGTCAGGTTCTGGGCCTCGTCGATGATGATGAACTGGTTGGGGATCGAGCGCCCGCGGATGTAGGTCAGCGGCTCGATCTCGACGACGCCCATCTCGACCAGATCGGCGTGGGGCGCGTGATCGCGACGGTTGTTGGTGCTCTGGTGCTGGCGAGTGAGGCCGAGAAGCAGCTCGACGTTGTCGTAGATGGGCTTCATCCACGGATCGAGCTTCTCCTCGAGGGTGCCGGGCAGGTAGCCCAGGTCGCGCCCGAGGGGGAAGATCGGGCGGCTGACCAGCACGCGCTGGTAGCGATCCTCCTCGGTCACCTTGTGCAAGCCGGCGGCGAGCGCCAGCAGCGTCTTGCCCGTCCCGGCCTTGCCCACCAGGGTGACGAGCTGCACGCTGTCGTCGAGCAACAGGTCGAGCGCGAAGGACTGCTCCTTGTTGCGGGGCGTCAGCCCGAAGACGACCATCTCGCCGCGGCGCTTGGGCAGCGCGCGCAGCTTCCCCGTCCGGGGATCGAAGCGCGCGAGCGCCGTGTGGTTGGCGCGCGCCTCGTCGCGCAGCAGGACGTACTCGTTGGGGTGGAACGCAGGTTCGATCGTGACCTCGATCCCCTCGTCGAACGCTCGCTGGATCGCGTCGGCGTCGACGACCACCTCGCGGTGCCCGGGGTAGAGCTGCGCGAGCTCCACGTTGCCCGGATCGTAGTCGACCGAGTCGAGGCCCACCGCGTTGGCGCGGATGCGCAGGTTGGCGTCCTTGGTGACGAACAC
>JAUHXL010000391.1 GCA_030426945.1 bacterium | reverse complement strand
TAGCCCGCCCCGTCGACCAACAGGGGCCACACCTTCTCGGGCGGGGCGGCGATGTGGGTGCGCACGGCGTATCTCATCGGGTGATCTCCGTGATCGTTCGGGCGTGGGCGACGAAGGCGGCGGTGACATGATCCCACGAGGCGCGGTAGCGCGGCGCGGTGGCGTCGAAGCGATCGGGCGCGAGGGCGCCCGGCGTGTGTCGCACCTCGACGCGGGTGCCGGCGCCGGCGGCGACGAAGCGCACCTCGACGCGGGTGGGGGCGTCGCGGCCGCCGCCGAGAAAGAAGTCGTAGGCCAGCAGCGTGGGCGGCTGCCAGGCGACGACGCGCCCGTAGTCCAGCTCGCGCCCGTCGGGGGTGCGCTCGAAGAAGCGCCCGTCCACGCCCGGCTCGATCCGCAGCGTGCCGCCGGCTTCACCCGAGACGCGGTGGCCCGGCGGCCACCAGAGATCCACGCGGCTCACCCACAGATTGAAGGCACGCGCGGGCGTCGTCGCCACCACCACGGCGCGCTCGATCACGAGGGATCGCCTTCGTCGGGCAGGTTGTCGGCGACCAACGCGAAGCGCGCCAGCGCGTCGCTCCACAGCGCGTCGAGGTAGCCCCGGACCTCGGCGAACCCCTCGGCGCGCAGCGCGTAGAGGTTCTGTCGGCCCTCGGACGCGTGCGTCACCAGGCCGGCGTCCTCGAGCACGCGCAGGTGGCGCGAGACCGCGGGGCGGCTGATGGCGAAGTTGTCGGCGAGGTGCTGCACGCTCAGCGGGCCCGCACGCAGGTGCTCGAGCAGGGCGCGGCGGACGGGGTTGCCGATGGCGTCGAGCGCGTTCATGGGCGAACCCGTAACATGCACATTACGGTAAAGCAACCGTTACGTGTGCTCGCTCGCCCCGAGCGCCCGCCGCACCGCGAGCACCAGCTCGGCCGGGCGGAAGGGCTTGCGCACGAAGGGCACGTCGGTGGGGATGGGCCGCCCGACGCCCGCCTCCTCGTCGGCGTAGCCGGACATCCACACCACCGCGAGCGCGGGCCACCGCGCCCGCACCTGGTGGGTCAGCGTGACGCCGCTGGCTTTGGGCAGGACGAGGTCGGTGACCATCACGTCGAAGTCGTCGTCCTCGCCCAGCAGCGCGATGCCCGCCTCGGCGCTGCGGACCCGGGTGACCGTGAAGCCGGCGCGGTCGAGCACGCGGGCGGCCACCCGCGCGACGGCGTCGTCGTCTTCGACCAGCAGCACGCGCCCGGACGCGAGCGCGTCGACTTCCATCGGCGTCGGGGGCGGCGTGCCGTCGACCGGCCCCTCGGCGATGCCGAAGCGCAGCACGAAGGTCGTGCCCCGACCCGGCGCGCTCTCGACCTCGATCGTGCCCCCGCTCTGGACCACCACGCCGTACACGGTGGCCAAGCCGAGGCCCGTCCCCCGCCCCTTGGGCTTGGTGGTGTAGAAGGGCTCGAAGATGCGCTGCCGGGTGGCCTCGTCCATGCCGACGCCCGTGTCGGACACGCGCAGCACGGCGGACCGGCGACCGCCGCCGCCGCGCTCGACCCCGACGTCGAAGGTCAAGCGACCGCCCTCGGGCATGGCGTCCCGCGCGTTGACCGCCAGGTTGACCACGACCTGCTCGAGCTGCCCGGGATCCACCTCGACGACCACCGACCGAGGGGCCAGCCGGTACACGACCTCGATGCGCTCGCCGATGACCCGCTCGACCAGCCGCCCGGTGGCCTCGACCACGGTCCGCAGATCCAGGCGCTGGGGCTGCAGCACCTGATCGCGGCTGAAGGCCAGCAGCTGAGCGGTCAGCCGCGCCGCGCGATCAGCGGCCTCCTGCACCAGCCGGATGTCGGCCCCCAGCGGGCTGTCGGTCGGCAGATCCATCAGCACCAGATCGGTCTGCGCCCGGATGACCGTCAGCAGGTTGTTGAAGTCGTGGGCGACGGCGCCCGCGAGCTGGCCGATGGCCTCCAGACGCTGCCCGGCGGCGTGGCTCTCCTCGAGGCGCACGCGCTCGGTCACGTCGCGCGTGGTCATCACGATGCCCGCGAGGGTGGGCTCGTCGAGGCGGTTGGTGGCGACCGCCTCGACGTGGCGCGGCTGCCCCTCGCGCGTCACCACGCGGGCCGCCACCCGCGTCACGGCCCCCGGCTCGGCGCTCAGCGCGGCGAGCCGCGCCTCGACCCCGGCGACGTCCTCGGGGTGGACCCGCTCGACGATCGACCGGCCCTCGAGCTCGGCCGCCGTGAAGCCGAGCAGCCGCTCCACCGACGGGCTGCTGTAGCGGATGGTGCCATCGGCATCGAGCACCGAGATGACATCGCTGATCGCGCCCGTCACCAGCCGCAGGCGCGTCTCGACGTCGCGCTGATCGGTCACGTCCTCGGCGATGCCGATGATGCGCACCACCTCGCCCCCCGCGGCGCGCACCGGGAAGGCGCGGTCGCGGATCCACCGGATCTGGCCGTCCGGCCGCGCGATGCGGTACTCGAGCGCGTAGTCGCCCTGCGACTGGGCGGCGACGGCCTCGTCGACGCGCGCCCGGTCCGCGGGCAGGATGGCGTCGAGCCAGCTGCGCGGTGACGTGTACAGCGCGTCCGCCGAGCGCCCCCAGATGATCTCGTAGGCCGGGCTGACGTACTCCATGCGCGTCTTGTCCGGCGAGGTGATCCAGAAACACACGTCGAGGTGCTCGGCGATCTGCCGGAAGCGCGCCTCGCTCGCCCGCAGCTCGGCCTCGACGCGGACGCGCTGCGACACGTCGCGGATGACCACGATGACCCCGCCGTCGATGCCGCGCGACGGATCCACGAGGGTCAGCCGCTGCTCGGCCGCGAAGACGCAGCCGTCCCGCCGGCGCAGGGGCGCGGCCGCCTCGAACACGCCGCCGGAGCGCAGCGTGGCGTGGCTCGCGGCCCGGAACGCGCGGAAGGCCTCGGCCGACGGGTGCAGGTGCTCGGGCGACGTGCCCAGCAGCTCCGCTGGCGCGTAGCCGAAGATCGACTCGACCGCCGGGTTGGCGGCCGTGACGTGGTGCGGACGCCCGGCCCCGCCGATCACCAGCACCGCCTCGTTCAGGCTCGCGACGGTGCGGGCGTGGACGTTGCGCAGGCGGCCTCGCTCGACGGCCTCGGCGATCAGCCCACCCACGCTGCGCAGCAGGTGTCTCTCCTCTTCGAGGAACGCGGGCTCCCCGAGGGGCGCGTCGCAGAGGACGGCCTCGAGGCGGCTCGAGGAGGCGTGCGTGCCCTCGAGCGGGACGCTGAGCAGCCAGGCCGAGGGCGCGAAGTCCGGGCTGGCGAAGGTGCGCCCGTCGTCGAGAGACAGGCGCAGCGCCGTCCGCGAAGGCCACTGGAAGCCCGCCGGCAGCAGCGTGACGACCTCGTCGAGGCGCGCGTCGAGACTGCGGTCGTGCGCCTGCAACACCCGGCTGCAGGCGAAGAGCGCGCCCAGCTCCTTCACCCGCTCGCGCAGGGCGCGCTCGGTCTCGCGGAAGGGGGTCACGTCGGAGGACGCGCCGATGATGCCCGCGAGGCGGCCGTCGGCGTCGAAGAAGGGGGCGTTGGCCACCAGCGCGAGGAACTCGCGCCCCGCGCGGTCGCGGACGCAGAACTCACCGGACCAGGTCTCACCGGCCGCCAGCCGGCCCATGATCTCCTCGGCCTGCTCGACGGCCGGCTCGGGCGTCGTGAGGTCGACGATGGATCGCCCCATCGCCTCGGCGACCGACCAGCCGTAGAGGCGCTCCGCCGCCGCGTTCCAGTAGCGGACCTTGCCCTCGAGATCGGTCGCGATCACGGCCTGGCCCACGCTGTCGAGCAGGCGCGCCTGGAAGGCGATCTTCGCTTGCTGCTCGACCCGCTCGGTGACGTCCCACGCGGTCAGGACCATCGCCCGGACCGCGGGCTCGTCGAGGCGGTTGGCCACGAGGGCGTCGAGGTAGCGCCAGCCCGCGTCGGCCTGCCGCACCCGGAAGGTCAGCGGCACGATGCGCGCGGGCTGGGCGACCACGGTCGCGAAGGCCTGCTCGAGGGCCGCGCGATCCTCCGGGTGGGCCAGGTCGCGCACGGCGCGCCCGACCCGCGGCCCCGGCTCGACGCCGAGCATCCGGCGAACGGACGGGCCGAGGTAGGTCACCCGGCCGGCGGCGTCCACCAGCGCGACGATGTCGTTGGCGTGCTCGATCAGGGCGCGGTAGCGCGCCTCGACGCGGTGGCGCCGGGATCGCTCGACGGCGTAACGCACCGCCCGCTGCGCCGATGCGGCGTCGAGCGTGCTCTTCGAGAGGAAGTCCACCGCGCCCGCCCGGAGGGCGCGCCGGTCGACGAGGCCCGGGTCGTGGCCGGTCAACAGGACGAGCGGGACGTCCGGCGCCCGCTCGCTGGCTTCCGCGATGAAGGCCACCCCGTCGCGCTCGCCGAGGTCGTAGTCGACCAGGCACACGTCGAAGCCGCCCTCGCCCAAGCGCGCGATGCCCTCGTCGTAGGACGCCGCGTGGCGTGCGCTGATCGTCGGCTCCGTCGCGCGCTCGAGCAGACGCACGACGAGGCGCGCGTCGCTGGGGACGTCGTCGACGATCAGGACGGTGATCCGATGGTCGACCGTCGGCTGGGACATCAGCACGGCGTCGCGCCCGAGACCGGGACATGGCACGGCGCGCAGGGGGAGGACAGCTGTTGTCGCATCGACCGCATCCTCGGCTCGGACGTGGATCTGCGGCTGCCCCCGCCCCCGCCTGATACCGGAGCGCGCCCGCCGAGGCAAGCCGCGTGGACTGGTCAATGAACAGACGCTCGACGGACCCTCTCCGTTGCCCCGCGCGCCCCCTTTCCCCGTGCTTCTGCGGCGTTCACGCTGCGCCGCGATGAGCGCCGATCAACCGGAGCGGCTGCGCCGCCGCCGCGCTTCGAGGGCCAGTCGACGGCCCACGAACCACACGTTGAGGCCCAGGGTCAGGTTGCACCACGCCACCGCGGGCAGCAGCAGCGTGCGTTCGTAGGCCACGGCCGCGATGGCCAGACACCAGGCCAGCACCGCCGGCCACAACCGGACGCGCGCCAGGAAGGCGAAGAGGCCGACCGCCACGAGACCCACGGGCAGGTAGAGGGCCTGCGTTTCGACGGGATCGAGACCGAAGCGCGCCCCCAACAGCGAGATCACCAGCAGCGCGGTGAAGACGCCGACGCCGGCCGCGGCCAGCCCGCGCGCGTGGAATGACTGGACGCCGCGCCGGTACAGCCACCAGGTGGCCGCGCCCGTCACGGCCAGCAGCGAACCCATGCGGCTGATGTTGCGCGCGTGCGTCGCGCCGCCGCCCGGCTGAGCGTCCAGGTACATCTCGACGAACGGACCGAGGACGCCCACGAGGATGGGCACCAACAGGTACCACCGGATGGCGGACTGACCGCTGGCGGGATCGAGGGCCTTCTCCAGCGCAGCCAGCCGTTCCCGCTGCGCCTCGGCGCGCGCGAGGGCTTCCTCGACCGCGCGGGCGAGGTCGCCGGGCGGCGCCGCGACGTTCTGCAGCAGCGCCGAGGCCGCCGCGGCGTCCCCGCGGGCGAGCTCGAAGCGCGCCACCGCCAGGTGCGCCGCGTCCAGCCCCCGGCGCGCGGCCGGATGATCCGGCCACGCCGCCAACGCTTGCTCGAAGCCGAAGCGGCAGGCGCCGAGCAGGTCGTACACCTCGCCCCGGTCGGGCTCGGCCGCGAGGCTCCCTTCGAGCCGGCCGCGGCGCGCCTCGGCCTCGTCGGCGAGGCGCGCGGCGCCGCGCCGCCGCAGGTGCTGCTCCACGCCGCGCGCGAAGGTCGCGACGTCGGGCAGGCGATCCTTCGGCCGGCGCTTCATCGCGGCGCGCACCAGATCGGCCAGATCGGGGGGCACGGTGTCGGGCACCGCCGGCTCGGACACGACCGTCGCTTGCACGACCTCGGTCAGCGTCGTGCCCCGGTGGGGCGGGCGGCCCACCAGGATGTCGTACAGCGTGGCACCCAACAGATAGACATCGGTCTGCGGCGTCGGCGGCCGCGCCCAGGCGCCGCCCAGCATCTCGGGCGCCATGTAGCCCGGCGTGCCGGCCAGCTGCAGCGCGTCCCGGGCCAGCGGAAAACGGCCGCTGTCGTCGTCCTCGAGGGCCACCGCGATGCCCCAGTCCATCAGATAGACCTCGCCGAAGCGGCCCACCATCACGTTGGACGGCTTGACGTCGCGGTGCACGAAGCCACGCGCGTGGGCATACTCGAGCGCGTGGCAAACCCGCAGCAGCGTGCGCAGGTGCCACTCGATCACATCATCGGCCTCGAAGCGCGCGCGGACCGCGTCGGGATCGCTCGTGAGCTCGCTCCACGGCGTGCCCTCGACGCGCTTCATGACGATGACCGGGCGCCCGTCGGCGTCCACCGAGACGGTGTAAACGGGCACGATGTCGGGATGCTCCAGGGCGCCGGTGATCCACGCCTCGTGCAGCATCGCCAGCGTCGCCCGGCGGCTGAGCGCCACCCCGTCGCGGACGGTCTTCACCGCGACCGTACGCCCCATCTCCGGCTGGACGCCCAGGCGGACGACGCCCATGCCGCCCTCACCCAACGTGGCGCCCAGCGTCACGGGCGGGGCGGTGCGCTGCTCGGTCAGGCGGGCGAGGGCGTCGAGGGCGTGCCGCTCCGCCGTGTCGCCGCTGACCGCCGCGGGTTCGACGCGGCTGAGGCCGTCGAGGCGCAGCTCCCCGGCGTCGACGGTGGCGTCGAGCGCGGCGATGGTCTCGTCGAGGCCGCTGATCGGCGGGGGCGGATCACTGTCGGACATGGCGCCGTGAGCCTACGTCATGGGGGCGACGGCGCACGAGGGTCGCGTGCGGGCTGCTCCGCCGCGGCGGCCGCCCGGGCGAGCAGCGCCTCGACCATCGCCCCCGCGACGTCGAGCCCGCCGAGCTGCTGCGCGTGCGGGAAGTAGCACGGGAAGTTGGCCTCGAGCACGTAGACGCGCCCGCTGGCGTGCACCAGCAGATCCACCCCGGCGAAGTCGACCCCGATCGCGTGCGCCGCCTCGACCGCGAGGGCCGCCCACGCCGGGTCCACCGCGGCGGTCACCGCGGCCGGATCCACGGTCGCCTCGCTGCGAAAGTCGTCCGCGGCGACCGGGTTGGGATAG
>JAUHXL010000390.1 GCA_030426945.1 bacterium | reverse complement strand
GCCGACGCCCGCGCCGACGGTCGGCGCCCCGGCGCCGAAGGCACCGACGCCGGCCGTGACCGACGCCCCGGCGCCGACCTCGCGCGACGTCCTCGACGCGGACGACGAGGCCCTCGACGCGCCCGACCTCGAGAGCGCCGACGCCACCCACGAGGCCCTCGACGCGCTCGACCTCGAGGGCGCCGACGCCGCCGACGAGGCCCTCGACGCGCTCGACCTCGAGGGCGCCGACGCCGCCGACGAGGCCCTCGACGCGCTCGATCTCGAGAGCGCCGACGCCGCCGACGAGGCCCTCGACGCGGTCGAGGCGCCGCTCGCCGACGAGGAGGTCGACGCGCCGCCGGCCCCGCGCCGCCGCGGCCTGGCCCTGCGCCGCCTGTTGGCGCGCGTCCGACTGCGGAACGCCCGCCGGCTGGTGGTCGAGGCCGAGCTCGACGCGCCGGCCGAGTGGGACGCGCCGACCGAGGTGACGCTGACGCTGGCCGACGGCGCGCGCCTCACCGTGCGCGTCGACCGCGACCGCAGCACGGCCGGCGCCTCGCTGCCCGGCGGCGTCACCGTGCGGCTGACGCTCGACCTCGCCGGCGAGCTGCCCGCGGATCTGGTGCGCCTGACCTTCGCCGACCACGACTGGACGATCACCGCGTGACCGACCTCGACGCCCTGCTGCCGGCCATCGCGGCCGGCGACGCCGTCGCCTTCGGGCGCTTCGTGGCCCAGGCCGAGGACCGCCTGCGCGCCAGCCTGACCCGCTTCGCGCCCTACGTGGACACCGAGGCGGTGCTGCAGGAGACGCTCTTGCGCCTGTGGCAGGTGGCCCCGAAGGTGACGGCCGACGGCAAGGGCGACAGCCTGCTGCGCCTGGGCGTGCGCGTGGCCCGCAACCTGGCGGTCGACCACGCGCGCGCCCAGCGCCTGACCCCCACCGACACCGTCGCGTTGCAGCACCTGCTGGACGAGGACGCGCCGCCGAGCAGCCCGCCCGATCCCTTCCTGCGCCGCGTGATCGCCTTCTGCCGCGCCAAGCTGGCCGGCAAGCCCGCCGCCGCGCTCACCGCGCGCCTCGAGGCCGTGGGCCGCGTGGCCGACCGCGACCTCGCGGCCGGCCTGGGCATGACCCTCAACACCTTCCTGCAGAACATCGGCCGCGCGCGCCAGCAGCTCAGCGGGTGCCTGAAGATGCAGGGCGTCGAGCTGGAGGTCGAGCGATGAGCGACGAACGCGACGCCCTGATCGAGGCCGCCGCCGCCGCCTACCGTGATCGGGACGCGAACGGCCGCGTCCTCGACGCCCCCGCCTGGCACGACCTCGACCTCGCCGGCCGCGCCGAGGCCCACCAGCGCGCCCGCGTGATGCGCCGCCTCGAGGCCGCCCTCGACCCCGAGGGCCTGTCGAGCACCGCCCACGCCGTGCTCGCCCGCATCCAGCGCGCCTGAGCGCCGCACCCGCGCCACGACGCCCGATGGCGCCGTTGTCGACGTCGCAGGCACCCGCGGCGAGCCCCAACACGCGTCGGGCGCCCTTCGAGCCCAGCGCCTCACGTGCATCGACCACGACGGCGACGACGCCCACGACGACGGGCCAGCGTCCCTCGCCCGCATCCGCGGCGGCTGACACCGACCCCCGCCTGCCGTATGCTCGCGCCCCGTGAGCGCCCCCGACGACACCTGGACCCTGCGCCGCGTGCTGAGCTGGACCACCGACTTCTTCCAGTCGAAGGGCCTGGACTCGCCGCGGCTGGACGCCGAGCTGCTGATCGCGGACGCCCAGGGCGTCGACCGCATCCGGCTGTACATGGACCTGGACAAGCCGCTGTTGCCCGACGAGCTGGCGGCCATCCGCGCGCGGGTGCAGCGGCGGGCGCGCTTCGAGCCGGTGGCGTACATCCTGGGGCACCGCGGCTTCTGGTCGTTGGACCTGCAGGTCGATCCGCGCGTGCTGGTGCCGCGGCCGGACACCGAGCGGCTGGTCGAGCTGGCGCTGGCGCGGCTGAAGGACGCCGAGGCGCCGGTGGTCGTGGACGTGGGCACGGGCAGCGGGTGCGTCGCGCTGGCGATCGGCAAGGAGCGGCCGGACGCCACGGTGCACGCCATCGACCGCTCGACCGACGCGCTCGAGGTCGCGGCCGCCAACGCGGCCGCCAACGAGGTGCCCAACGTCACCTTCCACGCGGGTGACCTGCTGGCCCCGGTGACGCACCTCGATCACGTGGACCTGGTGGTCAGCAACCCGCCCTACATCCCCAGCGCCGAGGTCGAGCGGCTGATGCCCGACGTGCGGCAGTACGAGCCGCGCGGCGCGCTCGACGGCGGCGCCGACGGCCTCGATCTGGTGCGCCGCCTCGTCGACCAGGCCGCCGCGCTGCTGCAGCCGGGCGGCGCGCTGATGATGGAGATCGGCTTCGACCAGGGGCCCGCGGTCGCCGCCCTGTGCCGCGCCCGCTTCGCCCACGTCACCGTGCACCCGGACTACGCCGGCCACGATCGCGTCGTGGAGGCCCTCAAATGAGCCTGCGCCTCGTCCTCGGCGCCCTGCTGCTGGCGCTGCCCGTGGTCGTCGGCTGCAACCCCGAGGACGTGCTCGAGACGACCGCCGCCTACTACGGCGATCTGCCCGACGTCGAGCAGTCCGAGAAGGCCGCCGAGATGGCGCGCGTGATGCCCTTCTACGTCGTCGGCGCCTGCCTCGCCCTGCTGCTGATGGGCGTGGCCATCCTCAACGGCCTCGAGCACGCCCGCACGCTGGGGCGCGCCGAGTCCATCCGCTTCGGCGCCTATGTGATGCTGCTGTGCTTCGTCAGCCTGTTCCTGGCGATGTCGGTGGAGCGCAGGTGGCTGCCCGCCGGCCACCCGGTGCTGGCCTTCCTGACCACCGCCGTGCTGGCCGCCGTGGGCACGGCCATCGCGGCCCGCGCCAAGCCGGAGCGCGCCGTGCTCTCGGTGGGCTACCTGGCGGTGACGATGACGCTCCCGCTGCTGGGCATCCTGCTCAACGGCGAGGTGTACCTGATGGACACCACCGCCAGCCTCTTCATCGGCTTCGCGAGCGGGCTGCTGCTGACCGTCGTGGTCAGCGATCCGGTCCGCGGGGGCCTGGTCGACTTCCTGCGCCGACGAGAGGACCATCCGACCACGCGCGGTCGATGAAGTCGGCGTGGTACGGGGCCACGCTGCCGTCGGTGAACACGCGGGTCCACTTCAGCCGCTCGAGCGGCTGGCCCAGCCCGCCGGCCACCGCCAGGGGCAGGAAGTCGGGCGGCCGCGCTCGGCCCCGCGCGTTCGTCGCGTGCTCGACCGGCTTCAGGCCGTGCGTCGCGCGCTGGGCGTTGACGATGTCGAGGATGGCCCAATCCACCGCGACGGGATCCTCGCTGATCAGCATCGAGTCGTAGGGCACCCGGTGCTTGGGCTGGTCTTGCGGCCCCCCCTCGTACAGCACGCGCGTCGCGTCGCAGATCGTCAGCCGCGTGCGGCCCAGGATCTCGGGCTGCGCGTACATCCACACGATGGCCTCGTGGATCACCTGGTGGAACTCGGGCACCCGGTCGATGTTGCCGAAGGCCATGTTCTTGAGCGCCCCGGTGACGCCGGCGAGGTCGTGATCCTTGGGCACGCACAGGTTGATGATCGCCGTGACCTCGTCGAGCACGCGCGTCCAGCGCAGCGCGCGCACCTGATCGAAGTCGACCTCGCGGCGGCGATAGCCCACCGAGCGGTGGTTCACCACGCGCACGCCGCGCTTGGCGCTGCGCTGCAGGCGATAGCCGCTCTTCTCCATCCGGTCGCCGTACTGGTCGTAGATGATGATGCGCGCGTCGGGCACGCCGAGGGCGCGCAGGTGGTCGACGAGCCGCCAGGCGAAGACCGGGTGGAAGGGGTGGCCGGGGGCCGCGAGGGCGTTGACCTTCAGGCCGACGGTGTCGGCGGGATCGATGTACTCGGCGAGCACGTCGGCGGGCTCGGCCTTCCCGCCGAAGCGACGCAGCGTCTCGTCGAGCAGCGCGCAGGCGGCCTCGGCGCGCACCACGTCGGGCCCGTCGGTGACCCCCGGCGCGAACACCTGCACCACCTCGCCCGGCCGCGACATCAGCTCGTCGGCCCGGCCGCGGCGGGGCAACGCGGCGACGGCGGCGGCCGCCGCGCCGGTCGCGATGAACTGGCGTCGATCCACGGTGCGGTCTCCTCCGTGAGAGCGCGGGGGGCTCCTCATTGGACGCGGCCCCGGCCGCGGCGTCAATTCGACACCCGCCGTCGATCATGGTCGCGATTCACCGGGGGCCTTGATTCAGCTACCCTGCGCGTATAGGAACAGCCGGCAGCTCATCGGCGACGGCCCACAGCGAGGCAGCAAGATGTCGGACGACAAGAACCCCCTCCAGCCCCTCGAGAAGGCGCACGAAGAGACCTGGTTCATGCGCCGCAACGCGCAGCTCATCGAGCAGATGCGCGACCGCATGCAGGCCGAGGAGGCCGCCGCGCTGCTGAAGCAGAACACCGGCGTCGACGACGACGAGATCACGCTGGCGCTCGCGCGCCTGGGGGTGACCGCCGACACCGCGCCGGCCCTGCACCTCGTGCCGCTCGTCCAGGTCGCCTGGGCCGACGGTGAGATCCACGGCGACGAGCGTGACCTGCTGCTCGAGGCCGCCGACGCCACCGGCGTCACCGAGGGCCCCGCCCGCGAGTTCTTCGAGTCGCTGCTCGAGAAGCGGCCGGACGACGCCTTCTTCGACACCGCCCTCGACTTCATCGGCGCGATGCTTCAGGCCCTGCCGGCGTCCGAGGCGGACAAGGCCCGCACCAACCTCACCGACTTCGCCCACCGCGTCGCCAAGGCGAGCGGCGGCCTGTTCGGCCTCTTCTGGACGGTCGACGACGAGGAGCGCAGCGCCCTCGCCCACATCGCCGAGAAGCTCGAGAAGGGCCGCCCGAAGGCCACCGAGAAGCTGCTCGACAAGGTCTGACCGGATCAGAACACGGCACCCAAGGTCAGGTAGGGCATCGGCGCGAACCACACCGTGCCCGCCTGACTGCGGCCCCAGGGCTGGGACAGCGCCCCCAGCCGCACCTCGCCCAGCAGCCGCGTCGCGAGGCGCAGGCTGAGGGTGGCGTCCGCGTTGACCGCGAGGCCGTCGGTGGCGTCGTAGCGCGGGGTGTCCGCGAACAGCCGGCGGTAGCCGAAGCCGCCGCCGACGCGCAGGGTGGTCTTGCCGTCCAGCGGGCGCACCCAATGCGCCGCCAGGCCCAGCTCGAACAGGTTGACCTGCTCGTCGCGCCGCTCGGCGGTGAAGCTGCCCGTGTGCAGGAAGAGGCCGGCGTCCAGCCACTCGCGCCGCGCGGCGTCGAAGGTGATCACCACCAGGAAGCCGGGCTCGGTCACCGGCGTCTCGCCGTCCACGGACAGCACCGTCGGCACCAGGACGCCGGCGCTGATGCCGAAGCGGGGCCGCGGCGCGGCGGGCGCCGCGGTCGGCAGCGCGAGCGCGAGGGCCGCGACGCAGACCGCCGCGTGCCCTATGCTGCGGGACCGCGCGGTCATCCTCGTCGACCCGTCATTCACGGAGCCCCGGCACGTCCATGGCGCCCACCTTCGCCCATTTCACCCCACAGGTCGATCTTGCGCGCCGGCCGCGCTGAGGCGCGCCGCCGGGGCGTGACGCTCCGCCGCGGCGAGGTGGTGCAGCCCCTCGGCGACGGGTGGCTGCTGCGCGATCGCGGCGGCTTCGATCCGTGCCCGTGGGCGTTCGATGCGGCGGCGGCCCTGCCCGCCCGCGCGGGCGACCGCCTGCTCGACCTCGGCTGCGGTACGGGCGTCCTGCTGTGGGCCGCAGCGCAGACGCACCCCGACCTGCGCGCCCTCGTCGGGGTCGAGCGCGCCGCCGACTGGGCCGACCAGGCCCGGCGCAACGCCGCCCTCAACGACCACCGCGCCCTGATCGTCCGCGCCGACGTGCGCGACCTGCCCCTGCCCCCGGCCTTCGATCTGGTCGTGACGAACCCGCCCTTCTACCCGCCCGGCTGGGGCCGCCAGAGCGCCGACGGCAAGGTGGCCCGCGCCACGCACGCCCTGCACGGCGACGTCGGCGACTTCGCCCGCGCCGCCGCGACGGCCCTCGCCCCCCATGGGCAGGCGCTGTTCGTCTACGATGCCAACCACCTGCGTGCGCTGCTGCTGGCCGTCGACGCGGCGGGGCTGACCGCCCGCGCCGCCACCTTCCTCGACGACGATCGCGGCCAGCCCGCGCGCGTGCTGCTGCTGGCCGCCCGAGGCGGCGGCGGCCTGACCGTGATCCGGAGGACGCGATGATTCCGTTGCTGATCAAGTGGGTCGTCTACGCGGCCGTGTTCGTGGCCGCCGCGTCGGCCATCCCCAGCGTCAAGGTGAAGAAGTTCGGGGGGGCGATGGCCGCCGCCGCCGCGTTCGGCGTCGCCAACCTGCTCTTGGCCTGGGTGCTGAGCCTCGTCTTCCGGACGCTGCTGTTCCTGCCGGCGATCCTCACCTTCGGCCTCGCCTGGCTGGTGGTGCCCTTCATCGTCAACATGATCCTGCTGAAGGTGGCCGACGGCCTCACCGGCGACGCCTTCGACGTCGAGGACTTCGGCGGGCTGGCCACGCTGTCGGTGGTCGTGACGCTCGCGGGCGCGCTGATGAACTGGCTGATGTGAGCCCGGCTACGCGGTGAAGACCGCGTTGTCGATCAGCCGCGTGCCGCCGAAGCGCACGGCCAGCGCCAGCACCGCGCGGTCGACCGGGCCCTCGAGCGCGGTCAGGTCGTCCGGGTGCCGCGCCTCGACGTAGTCGATCTCGGCGCCCGCGGCCCCCTCGACCACCGCCCGGGCCGCCGCCTCGAGCGCCCGCAGATCCCGCCCGCCCGCGTCCCAGAGGGCCCGCGCCGCCGCCAGCCCCTTCGACAGCGCCACCGCCTCGCGCCGCTGATCCGGCGTCAGGTTGGCGTTGCGGCTGCTCATCGCCAGGCCGTCCGGCTCCCGCACGATGGGCCCGCCGACGATCTCGATCGGCAGGTCCAGGTCGCGCGTCATGCGCCGCACGATGGCGAGCTGCTGGAAGTCCTTCTCGCCGAACGCGGCGACGTCGGGCTGCACGATGTTGAACAGCTTGGTGACCACGGTGCACACGCCGGCGAAG
>JAUHXL010000389.1 GCA_030426945.1 bacterium | reverse complement strand
CTCGAAGTCCTGCGTCAGGTACAGCCCCTCGGCCCGCAGCCCGACGGACAGGCTCAGCCAGGGCGCCGCGTCGAAGACGCGCTCGACCGTCAGGCCCGCGCCGATCACCCGCACCGCGCTGCGCAGCCCGTCGACCACCTCGTCCGACTGCCCGAAGCGGCCGCGCAGCGAGAACGTCGCCCAGGGCAGGTCGAGGCTGTAGCCCAGCAGCGCCACCGGCGTGGGGCCCCGACCCTCGAGCGTCGGCCCCTCGACCCCGCCGAGCGCGTACAGGCCGTGCGCCCGCGGCGCCGCCCCCTTGCGCACCAGGCGCGCGTAGGCCACCCGGCGCGCGGCCAGGCGCCCCAGATCCACCCGCTGCCCCGCCTCGAGGGTCACGGCGTACTCGTCGTAGTGGTCGCGGTGGCGCGCCTGCAGGAAGTAGCGCCCCGTCGGCAGCACCAGCGGCACGCCGTCGTCGTCGGTGGTGACCTCGAGGCGGACGGGCCCCTCCTCGGCCTCGTCGCGCACCAGCCAAATCGCCGCGTCGTCCAGCAGCACCACCCCCTGCCCGCGCCCAGCGTCCAGCCGCGTCAGCACGAAGTCGCCCCGCCCCTTCATGTCGTAGGCATAGGTCGGGTGCTGCAGGCTGGCGGTGCGTCCGCTGGCGCGCAGCGTGTGGCGGTAGGCGTAGGCGTAGGCCTCGTTGAGCGTCACGCGCTGGTCGCGATCCGCGTCGCCCGCGCCAGCCAGGGCCGCCAACAGGTGGTGCGTGAAGAACGAGCCCCGCAGCGCATCGCTCTCGTGGCTGTCCTCACCCGCGGCGCTCGAGGTCATCACCGCCAGCCCCTCGACGGCGATGCGATCGTCCATGGCGATCGAGAACGCCTCGGCCGGCTTCGCGCCCTTCACCCGCGTCAGGCCGCCCGAGCGACAGCCATCGAGGATCAGCACGCGCGCCGCTGCGGGGGCCGCCGCGACGCGGGCGCGCAGATCGGCGTAGGGCAGCGTCTCCTCGCCCAGGTGCAGGCCGGTGGCGTCCGCGTGCCCGGAGTAATAGACCACCAGCGCCGCGTCCTCGCCGGCCTCCGCCTCGCGCGCGATGCGCTGCTCGACCGTGTCGATGGCCGCCTCGACCGCGGCCCGATCGGCGCCCTGCAGCAGCACGACGTCGCTGGCCGCCACGCCGCCCAGGCGGCGCAGCACGTCCACCACGCGCGCGGCGTCGCGCTCGGCGAACTGCAGGGGCAGCTCGTCGCGCCGGCCGAAGTCGTTGCCGATGGCCACGAGGTAGGTGGCCGCGGCGGCGGGCGTGGCGAGGACCCACAGCAGGACCGTCAGCAGCGCGCGCCTCATCGCTTGTCGATCTCGAAGGCCGCCGTGTGACAGCCCGCTGGCGTGCGCAGACGCCCTGCGGCCTCGGCCGGCGCGAGATCGCCCAGATCGAAGGGGCGGTCGCAGGCGACCAGCCACACCCACTCGCGCCCCTGCGATCCGTCCAGCTCGGCGGCGTCGGGCAGGGCGCCCTCCGCGTCCAGGCCGCTGGCCGGCAGGCTGCGTCCCGCGAGGGGCGCGTACGCGAACAGCGCGCCGTCGGCCTCGCGACCCACCACCAGCAGGTGCCCGTCGGGCGGCGCCCCTTCGGGCCGGAAGCGCAGGCGGTCGCCGGCCTCGACGGTGTCCCCGCTGACCAGCTCGGCGACGGCGCCGTCGTGGGCGCGGAACACGCGCAGCGTGAGGCTGCCCTTGGCGCGCAGGCCCGGATCGTCGGGCAGGGGCGTGGGCAGCGGGCCGCGCAGCGCGAGCACCAGCGCCGCCGTCGCGGCCGCGGCCAGGGGCAGCAGCACCGGCAGCCGCCAGCGCCGCCACCACGGCGTCGCGGCGGCGGGCGGCGCCTCGAGGGCCTGCGCGATGCGCGCCTGCATCACCTGCGGCCGCGCGCCGGGCAGCGCGCCGAAGCCGGCCCGTCGCGCGTCGAGCGTCGCTTGATGCGTGGCATCCTGCGCGGCCCACGCCTCGACCCGCGCCGCCTCGTCGGGCGTCGCCTCGCCGGCGACGTACGCGTCCAGCGTCAGCTCGGACGGCGCGTCGGGATCCCGCAGGTGCCAGGGTGCGTTCATCGGGTCCTCTCGGCGCATGAAACACGCGGACCCAACGGGACGGGCAAGCCGCGCTTCATGTGCCCTCCGCCAGCCGCTCGGCCGCCCAGCGCACGAAGCGATCACACAGGTTGCCCACGGTGCGCCGCGACACGTCCAGCACCTGCGCGGCCTCGGCGTGGCTCATGCCGTCGACGAACACCGCGACGGCCGCCGCCGCCTCGCGGGGATCGGCCTCGGCCAGCAGCCGCCGCATCTGCACCATCTTCGGCAGATCGTAGGGCACGGTCGCCGGCGCCGCCTCGTCGGCGCGCTCGTCGAGCAACGCGCGGCGCCGCCCGCGATCGCGCAGCAGGTTGAGGCAGTAGTTGGTGGTGATGCGGTACAGCCAGGTCGACACGCGCGCCCGCGGATCGAAGTCATCGAGCGCCGCCGCCGCCCGGATGAACACCTCCTGCGTCACCTCCTCGGCGTCGGCGGCGCTGCCCATCAGCTGAAGCGCGCGGCGATACACGAGGGGCCCGTGCAGCGTGAAGAGGTCGGCGATGCGGTCGTTCACCGCGCCATGGTGGGCGAAGGGGGGCGCCGCCGTCGAGGTTCAGACCACCACGAAGTCGCGGTCGAGCTCGAAGAACGAGGCGCAGCCGTCCTCGGTCACCCGGACGGTGTCGCTGATGCCGCAGGTCTTGTCGCCGTCGACGCCCCACATCCACGGGATGATGTGGAAGGTCATGCCCGGACGCAGGGGGGTCGAGTCGCCCTGCTTGATGCTGAGGATGTAGCCCTCGTCCCAGCTCGGCGGGAAGGCGATGCCGATGGAGTAACCGGCGCGGGTGACCAGGCGGGCGCCCACCTCGTTGTCGTCGATGATGATCCGGACGGTGCGGTCGAGATCGGCGATGGTCAGGCCGGGGCGGACGACCGCGTGCACGGCGTCGAGCGCCTCCTTCATCACCCGCTGGGCCTCGCGCATCGACGGGGACAGGTCGCCCAGCACCACCGTGCGCATCATCGCGGTGTGATAGCGGCGGACGCAGCCGCCCACCTCGAGGAACACGTGCTCGCCCGCGGCGACCTTGCGCTGCTCCCAGGTGGCGTGGCCGATCATCGTGCGCGGGCCCGACGTGATGTAGGGCAGCACCGCGGGGTACTCACCGCCCGCCGCGAACATCGCCCGGCACACCTCGCCGGCGATCTCGTTCTCGCTGACCCCCTCGCGCACGGCGTCGAAGCCCGCCTGCATGCCCGCCTCGGTGGCCCGGGCGGCGCGCTGCATCAGCTCGATCTCCGCGGCCGACTTGCAGACGCGGCCCTCCTCGACGATGCCGTAGCAGTCGAGCAGATCGCCCTCGGCCAGGGCGTGGATCATGCGGTCCTGCTGGTAGGCGGGGAAGAAGTAGCTGTTGCGCTCGTAGCCGATGGACTTCGTGTGCAGCCCGAACTCGACGAGCGCCGAGAACAGCATCTGGATGGCGTCGCCCGTGTCGGCGTAGGGGCGCGTCCGCTCGACCCAGGTGCGCGCGTGGACGTTCGACTCCTCCATCGCCCGCGTGATCATGAAGGGCTCGTCGTCGAGGGGCACCACCAGCGCCTGGAAGTAGCTGTAGCCCGTCGTCTGGTAGTCGGTCAGGTACATCAGGTTCTCGGGATCGCTGATGATGACCGCGTCCAGCCGACGCTCGGCCATGCGATCCCGCAGGGCCTGCAGGCGCGCCGTGTACTCCTCGGCGGGGAAGGTCATGTCGTCGCGCTGCCTCACGCCGCCCCCTTCGTCGCCTGCACCGCCTCGCACAGGCGATCGAGCCCCGCGTCGAGGTCGGCGTCGGGGATGTTGAGCGGCGCGATGACCTTCATCACCCGCCCGCTGGGGCCGCAGGGCGAGATGATCAGCTGCCGCTCGAAGGCGGCCTTCGTCGCGGCGGTGGCCCAGGCGCCGCTGCCCAGATCGAGGCCGTGGATCATGCCGCGCCCGCGCAGGTCGACCTCGGGGCGGCCGAGCGACTCGACCAGCGCGTCCAGGCGCCCGTGCGTCTTGGCGCCCTTGCGCTTCACCGCGTCGCACAGCGCGTCGTCGGCGAAGTAGCTCAGCGCGACGGTCCCGGCGACGAAGGCGAGATCCTGCCCGCGGAAGGTGCCGGTGTGTTCGCCCGGCGACCACTGATCGTGCTCGGGCTTCACCAGGCACACCGCCAGGGGCAGGCCGTAGCCGCCGATGCCCTTCGCGAGGCACACGATGTCGGGCTCGATGCCCGTGCCGTCGAAGCTGAAGTAGCTGCCCGTGCGCCCCACGCCGACCTGAATGTCGTCGACGATCAGCAACGCGCCGTGCGCCTTCGCCAGCGCGGTCAGGCCCTTCAGCCACGCGGTGCGCGCGACGTTGACGCCGCCCTCGGCCTGGATGGTCTCGACCACGAACGCGGCCGGCGGCGCCACGCCGCTCGAGGGATCGGCCAGCATGCGCCGCAGCTCTTCGAGCGTGTCGACGTCCTCGCCCAGGTAGCCGTCGAAGGGCGCGCGCACGACGTGCTCGAGCGGCACGCCCGCGGCGTCGCGGTACTTCGCGTTGCCGGTGCAGGCCAGCGCGCCGAGCGTCATGCCGTGGAAGCCGTTGGTGAACGCCACCACCGTGCGCCGCCCGGTCACCTTGCGCGCCAGCTTCAGCGCGGCCTCGACCGCGTTGCTGCCGGTGGGTCCGGTGAACTGCATCCGGTAGTCCAGCCCGCGCGGCTTCAGCACGACGTCGTGGAAGGTCTGCAGGAAGGTGCGCTTGGCCGTCGTCGCCATGTCGAGGCTGTGCGTCACGCCGTCCGACTCGAGGTAGCGCAGCAGCGCCGCCTTCATGCGTTCGTCGTTGTGGCCGAAGTTCAGCACGCCCGCGCCGGCGAAGAAGTCGATGTATTCCTTGCCGTTTTCGTCGATCTGCCGCGCGCCCTTGGCGCGATCGAACACCGCCGGCCAGGTGCGGCAGTACCCGCGAATCCGGGACTCCAGCTGCTCGAAGACTTCCATGGAACTCACTCACTCGACCCACCGGGGGGCGCAGCCTTCGCGGCCGCGCAAGGCACTCAGTCTCGGCGGGGGCCGACCCAGACCTGCTGAGCGTTGACGAACATGCGGATGCCGTGGGGACCCAGCTCGCGACCGTAGCCCGAGCCCTTCACGCCGCCGCTGGGCAGGCGCGGGTCGGTCTTCACGACGCCGTTCACCGCCACCTGCCCCGATTCGATGTCTCGCGCCAGCCGTTCGCCGCGCGCGGCGTCGGTGAAGACGCTCGCGCCCAGGCCATAGTCGGTGTCGTTGGCGCGCGCGATGGCCTCGTCGACGTCGGCCACGCGCGTCACCGCGGCCACCGGGCCGAAGGTCTCTTCGCGGAAGGCGGTCATGTCGCGGTGTACGCCCGTCAGCAGCGTCACCGGGTAGAAGAAGCCGGGGCCCTCGGGCACCTCGCCGCCGAAGTGGCAGGTGGCGCCCTGGTCGATGGTGCCCTGCACCTGCGCGTGCAGCGCGTCGCGCAGGTCGGGGCGCGCGAGGGGGCCCACGTCGGTCTTCTCATCGCGCGGATCGCCCACGCGGTACGCGCGCAGGCGCGCGGCGAAGCGCTCGACGAAGCGCTCGTACACGGGCGCCTCGACCAGCACGCGCTTGGCGGCGATGCACGACTGGCCGGCGTTGATGATGCGCATGGTGGCGATGGCCTCGACGGCGACGTCGAGATCGGCGTCCGCCAGGACGATGGCGGGATCGCTGCCGCCCAGCTCGAGCACGGCGGGCTTGATCAGCGAGGCGGCGATGGCGGCCACCTTCGCGCCGCCGCCGCTCGATCCGGTGAACGAGACGGCGCGCACGCGCGGATCGCGCAGCGCCGCCTCGACGCGCGGCGTCGGCAGCATCAGCGCCTGGACCAACCCCGGCGGCGCGCCGGCCCGCTCGAACAGATCGGGCAGGGCCATCGCGCAGCCGGGCACGTGCGGGTCATGCTTCACCAGCGCCGCGTTGCCCGCCATCAGCGCCGGGGCGAGGAACCGAAAGGCCAGCCAGAACGGGGCGTTCCACGGCAGGATGCCCAGCACCGGGCCCAGCGGCAGGTTCTGCACGTAGCTGCGCGTGGCGTCGCTGTCGATGTGCTCGGTGGCCAGGTAGGCGGCGGCGTGCGCGGCGTAGTGGTCGGCGCACCAGGCCGACTTCTGCACCTCGCCGCGCGCCTCGCGCACGGGCTTGCCCATCTCTTCGGTCATCAGCCCGCCGAGGCGGTCGATGTCGTCGCGCATCAACGAGGCGACGGCGCGCAGCACCTCGGCGCGATCATCGAAGGACGCCCGGCGCCACCCCTGGAGCGCCAGCACCGCGGCGTCGAGCTTCCGCTCGACCTCGGCCTCGCTGTCGGGCTCGACCTCCCGGATCACGCGGCCGTTGGTGGGATCGACGGCGCGTAGCATGGGACTCTCCTTCCGGCCGGTGGCCCCGCTCAGGCCCGCGGCGCCTTCTCGATCCGACCCGCTTTCCATACGTGCGTGATGTTTCGGGCGTCCTGAAGGCTTCGGATGTCTTCCAACGGATCCCGTGCCACGGCGACGAGATCCGCGTCGTAGCCTGCCTTCAACTGCCCCGCCTGTGGCGCCTGCGGACCGAGCGTCAGCGGACCGTTGGCGGTCGCCGCCTCGATGGCCTCGAGCGGCGTCATGCCGCAGTCGACCAGCTGCTCGAGCTCGAGCGCGTGCAGGCCCCAGGGCAGCGCGGTGTCGCGCCCGGTGGTGATGCTGTCGGTGCCGGCGGCGATGGTCACGCCCAGGCGAATCGCGCGCTTCACCGCCTCGCGGTGCACCTCGGCGGTGTCGACCAGCTTCTTCCAGGCGTAGTCGGGCAGCCCGGTGCGCTGGCCGTGCGCCATCATGCGCACCTTCACGAAGCGCGTGGTCACCAGGATGGCGCCCGCGGCCTTCATCGCCTCGGCCGCCTCGTCGTCGAGGTAGGTGCCGTGCTCGATGGTGCGGGCGCCGGCGCGCAGCGCGGCCATGATGCCGGCCTTGCCGTGGCAGTGCGCGGCGACGATGCGCTCGGCGCGCGCGGCCTCCTC
>JAUHXL010000388.1 GCA_030426945.1 bacterium | reverse complement strand
GCCGCAGCGGGTGCAGCACCTCACCCGGATCGACGATGGCCGCGGGGGTCTCGCGGCCCTCGCGGCGCGCCCGGCGCGCCCGGCCCAGCGCGGCCATGATCGCCTCGTCGTGCTCGGCGTGCTGGCCGAGCGCGAAGTACAGGGTGCGCGCCCCCACGAGGTAGTCGGGCAGCTTCTCGTCGAGCTCGGCGAGGTCGTGCGCCGCGTCGACGCCGAGCGCCTCCGGGGCCGCGTCGACGCCCAGCCGCTTGCCGTCCCAGACCTCGCGCTCGGGATCCCGCGGGCGCAGGAAGATCGCCACCCGCTCGCCCTCCGGCCGCTGCGGCGCGATCACGAGCACCGCCTCGGGCTCCTCGAAGCCGCTCAGGAAGAAGAAGTCGGAGTCCTGCCGGTAGGCGAAGTGGACGTCGTTGTTGCGCACCTGCTCCGGCGCCGCAAAGAACACGGCCACGGCGTCGGTCATGCGCTCCACCAGACGGTGGCGGTGGCGTTCGAACATGCGCTGCGTCCTCGGATCGGGCGGAAGTCGCCCTGCATAGCATCCGATGCGGCGCGGGAGAAAGGGGGTTCGGGGAGCCTGTTGCGCATGGAGGGGGCGAGCGGGGTGCGTCACCGAAAGCTCGGATCAAGGCGCGGAAGCATGACGATACCCGGCGGTATCGCCTTGCTTTCGCAACGCCGAGCCGAGCACTCGGGGGCGTGCATCGCGAAGTGCCCCGAATGTGCAACAGGCTCCTACTGCGTTAGCCTGCCGCGAAGGGCGCGACCACCTGCAGCAGGTCGGGGCCGAAGGTCTCCCACTTCGACGGCCCGAGGCCGTGCACGCTCAGGAAGCCGCGCTCGTCTGTGGGGCGGCGGTCGACCACCGAGAACAGGGTGCGGTCGCTGAACACGACGTAGGCGGGCACGCCGCGCTCGCGCGCCTGGTCGGCCCGCCAGGCCCGCAGCGCGTCGACGAGCGGCGCGTCCTCGGGGCCGATGTCGACCTCGGCCGCCGATCCCTTCCGCAGGCGCTCCACGCGGCGCGCCACCGTCGTCCCGGGCATCAGGTGCGGCGGCGGCTTGAAGCCAGGGCAGGCCCGGCCCTGCATCACCTCCCAGCCCGTCTCGGTGATCTGCAGCAGCGGGTAGTCGCCCCCGGTCATGCGCGCCAGGTCCTGGTCGATCAACAGCTGCAGCAGCTCGACGGTGCAGTCGAGCCCGACCGCCTTCAGCAGCCCGAAGGTGCTGAGCTCCTCGAGCCCGGTGCCGCGCAGGGTGCTGGCCCGCGATCCGACCAGCATCGCGGCCACCTTGCGCAGCCCGTAGCGCCCCTCGGCGCGCGCCACGCCGGCCAGCGCCTTGCGGATGAGCAGCGCCTCGTCGGCGTCGGGCGGCGCGAAGACGACGCCGGGCGCCGCGTTGTCGTCGTCGGGGTCGCAGCGATCACAGCCGGGGCACTCCGCGTCCACGTGCTCGCCGAAGTAGCGCAGCACGTAGCCGTGGCGGCAGCCGGCCTCGTGCACGAAGCGCTTCATCTGGCGCAGCTTGTCGTGCTCGTGGTCGCGGTGGCGCGCGATGCCCTCGACGTCGATGCCGAGATCGGCGACGTCGGGCGGCGCGTCGGGGTGCGCGCGGAAGGCGCCGCCGCCGTCGAACTGCGCGGCGTCGACCTTGGCCAGATGCCGCAGCACGGTCTCGGCCTGGTTGGCGCCGTCGAGGGCGTCCACCGCCTCGGCCAGCTGGCGCGGCGTGGCCGGACCGCGCGTCCGCAGGGCGTGCCAGGTGGCCTGCAGCGCCTTCGGATCCGGGTGGCTCTGGTCGATCAGGAAGTGGTGCACCCGCGTGTCGATGGGGTTGTACAGCAGCAGGCAGCGGGCGGGCTGGCGGTCGCGGCCGGCGCGCCCGACCTCTTGGTAGTAGCCCTCGAGCGTGCGCGGCAGGTCGACGTGCACCACCGCCCGCACGTCGGCGCGGTCGACGCCCATGCCGAAGGCGTTGGTCGCGACGGCCACCCGCGCGCGGCCCGACATGAAGGCCTCCTGCGCGGCGCTGCGCTCGGTGTCGTCCATGCCGCCGTGGTACGCGACCACCTGCCCGTCGCCGAGGGCCTTCCACGCGACCGCCGCGTAGCGCTCCACGCGCTTGCGCGTGCTGGCGTACACGATGACCGCGCCCGACCGACCGGCGCCGTGGGTCAGGAAGTGGACGAGGCGCTTCTCGCGGTCGCCCTCGTTCGCGCAGAGGCGGGCCTCGAGGTACAGGTTGTCGCGCAGGAAGCCGGCGACGTGGACGCGGGCCGCGTCGAGGTGCAGCGCGCGCAGCATGTCGTCGCGCACGTCGGGCGTCGCGGTGGCGGTGCAGGCCAGCAGGCGCGGCGGGCGCAGGCGCTCGACGACCGCGCCCAGGCGCGTGTAGTCCGGGCGGAAGTCGTGGCCCCAGCGCGAGATGCAGTGGGCCTCGTCGACGGCGAACAGGGCGAGCGGCACCTGCTGCAGGGCGCGCAGGAAGGCGCCGGATCGGAAGCGCTCCGGCGCCACGTACACCAGGCGCGTCGCGCCGCTGGCCAGGCGGTCGAGGGCGGCGCGCTGGGCCTCGGGGGCGAGGCTGCTGTTGATGTACTCGGCCGCGACGCCCCGCGCGCGCAGGGCGTCGACCTGATCCTTCATCAGCGCGATGAGGGGCGACACCACCACGGTGACGCCGTCGAGCAGCATGCCGGGCAGCTGGTAGCACAGGCTCTTGCCGGCGCCGGTGGGCATCACGGCGACGGTGGGGTGGCCAGCGAGCAGATCCTCGATGACCGCGCGCTGGCCCTTGTGAAAGTCGTCGAAGCCGAAGTGCGCGCGCAGGGCGTCGCGCAGCGCGTCGGTCGCGGCGTCGGCGGGTGCGGGGGCAGGTCGGCTCATGCGGGCTCCTGGTTCGGTGTGCCCCGATCCTTCGGACAAAGCACCTCGGTGTTGCACGAATCGAACGAGATTTGAACCCGCCCGTCGCTTGCGCGGCCGCCCGGGAGCCCGTACAGACCGGGGCAGGAGGTGCCCTTGAAGGACATCGATCCGCTGGTGCGCCGCTTCGAGCGCATCGCGCGGCAGCTGCCCGACGACCTGCTCCGCGGCGACAGCTCGATCGAGGAGGACGTCTTCGCCGATCTCATGGGCGGGGGCGACGACCGCCTCTTGGGCTACTACGCGCCCGCGGGCATCGAGGCGGCCCTCGAGGCGTACGGCATCTTCGATACGCTGCGCGCCCGCGGCTATGGCAGCTTCGCGGTCGAGTTCGACCTGCAGGACTACGCCCACGTCCTGCGCGTGCGCGCCGACGGCCTGCTGGTGTGCGAGTGCCGCCTGCGGCGGGCGCACGGCGTCGAGGATCCCTGCTTCGCCGAGTTTCAGCGGCACTTCGTGCCCGATTTGCTGTCCGTCGAGTGGCTGTCGCTGGCCGATCCCCGCGCCCAGTTCGGTCCGGACCGGCCGCCGCTGCCCGGGCAGGACCACCCCGGATCGGGCATCGGGGACGAGGTCTTCGTCCTGCTCTACATCACCGCGCGCCGCCTGGGTCTGCAGGGCGTCGTGGACGTGCCCGAGCGTTTTCACAACGCCGTCTTCTATCGTCGGCGCACCCACTTCTTCGACCCGGCCTTCGAGGGCCGCTTTCAGGCCCTGCAGCGCCTTCTCGACCGGCACCCGCTGCACGCCGTCGCCTGGGCCCTCGAGGAGGGCCGGGTGGTGGACGCGCGCACCGGGGAGCCCGTCGTCTGGGCCCCGCGCGAGCAGGTGCTGTGCATCGATCGCGAGCTCGAGCGCTACTTCGAGCTGCCCGCCTGGCGGCGCGCGCGCGCTCAGGCCCGCCAAGCCATCGACCCGCACCTGCTGCCCGCCGATTGAGGGGTTCGCGTCGCGTCATGGACCGGGTATGCTCCCCCCGTGCCGCCCGTCACGACCACCACCGCCGACGCCCTCCGCGAGGTGCGCCTCGACCGGCCCAAGGTCAACGCCCTCGACCCGCCCACCCTGCACGCCCTCGCCGACGCCTTCGAGGCGGCCGCGGCCGATGACGCCGTCCGCGGGGTGCTCTTCCTGGGGGCGGGGCGCTGCTTCTCGGCCGGGCTCGACCTGCGCCACCTGGTGGGGTGCGACGCGGCGGGCGTCGACGCGCTGCTGGTCGCCCTCGACCGCGCCCTCGAGGCCATCTTCCGTTGCCCCAAGCCGGTGGCCGTCGCCGTCGAGGGCCACGCCATCGCGGGCGGCATGGTGCTGGCCCTCGCCGCCGATCACCTGGTGCTGGGCACCGGGGACTACCGCCTGGGCCTGACCGAGCTGAAGGTGGGCGTGCCCTTCCCCCGCAGCGCCTTCGAGATCGTGCACACCGCGCTGCCGCCGCGCGGCGCCCGGCGCTTCGTCTACGAGGCGGGGCTGCTGCCGCCGCAGCACGCCTACGGTCTCGGCGCGGGCGACGCGCTCGACGCGGATCCGGTCGCCGCGGCGCGCGCGTGGCTGGACACCGTCATCGCGCGCCCCGCGTTCACCTTCGCCTGGGCCAAGCGCCAGCTGCGCGAGGCCGCCTGGGCCCGCATCGACGCCCGGCGCGACGTCGAGCGCTCGGCCGTGCGCGAGGCGCTGCTGTCGCCGCCGGTGCGGGCCGCGCTGGAAGCGAGCCTGCCGCGGTGAAGAAGTGCCCCGACTGCACCCGCGAGGTGGCCGCCCCCGTCGCGGTGTGCCCCTTCTGCGGCCACCGCTTCTTCGACGCCCAGCCGGCGCCGCCCGAGGACGCCGCGCCCGCGGATCCCCTCGCCGCCACCCAGCTGAGCCAGCCCGCCATCCGCCCGCCCCCCGTCGCGCCTCGCCCAGGCTCCCACATGGTGGTGATGGGCGAGGCCAGCCGGCAGCCCATCCCCCTGACCGGCAAGTGGGGCCCTTGGCCGTGGCTGCTGCCGCTGATCACCGTCGGCGCGGTGGTGGCCATCGCGCTGCTGCGCGCGCAGCCCTTTCCGACGGAGCTGCTCGAGGCGCCCGCCGCGACCGACCTGTGGCCCTGTGACGGGGCGCCGCGCTGTGTGGTGGCCTACCTGGCGCCCTGGGACGACGCCAGCCAGGGCTCGCTGGCCGCGCTCGAGGCCGTGCGCGGCCAGCAGAGCGACGCGCTGAGCGTCGCGGTGATCGTCGGCGCGGGGGAGCGCTCGCGCGTGGAGCAGATGGCCGACGCGATCGGCCCGGACACCTTCCTCGACGTCGAGGGCGCGGTGCTCGCCCGCCTGTCGGCCGACACCGTCCCCATGTGGTTCATCGTCGACGGCGACGGCAACGTCGTGGAGAAGGTCGAGGGCACCTACCTGCCCGTCGAGCGCCACCTCGGAGCGCTCGGCCTGCGCCCCTGAGAGCCCGCCCGGTCACGCCACCACCCCCGCCGCGCGCAGGGTCGCGATGGCGGCGGCGTCGTAGCCCAGCTCCTCCAGGATCGCGTCGGTGTGCTCGCCCAGGGCGGGCGGGGGCGTGCGCGCGGCGCCGGGGGTGTCGCTCAGCCGGATCGGCACGCCGGTCGCGCGCACGGTGCCCAGGGTGGGGTGAGGCAGCGCGGGCACCATGCCGCGCGCCAGAAGCTGGGGGTGGCCCAGCACCTGCGGCACGGTGAGGATGGGCCCGGCCGGGATGCCCGCGGCCTCGAAGACGTCCAGCCAGCCGGCGACCGTGCGCTGCGCCAGCGTCGGCGCGAGCGCCGCGTCCAGCGCCTCGACGTTGCGCACGCGATCGGGGTTGGTGGCGAAGCGGGCGTCGTCGAGCAGATCGGGGCGCTCGAGCAGCGCGCAGAACTTCGCCCACAGCGCGTCGTTGGCCACCGCCAGGTTCAGCCAGCCGTCGGCGGCGCGATACGCCGAGTAGGGCGCGACGGACAGGTGGCGGTTGCCCACCCGCGGTGGCTCGACGCCGGCGTTGAGCCACGCGCTCGCCAGGTAGGTCAGCAGCGAGACCTGGCCGTCCAGCATCGCCACGTCCACGTGTTGCCCGCGGTCGGTGCGCTCGCGGGCGAGCAACGCGAACAGCACGCCCTGCGTCGCGTACATGCCCGACACCACGTCCGCGATCGACGCGCCCACCTTCGAGGGCGGGCCGTCCACGGGGCCGGTGAGGCTGGGGATGCCGCCCATGCCCTGCAGGATCACGTCGTAGCCCGGTCGGCGGCTCCAGGCCGGATCGCCGAAGTGCCCGAAGGCGCTGACGGAGGCGTACACGAGCCGGGGGTTGCGCGCGGCGCAGGCGTCGTACCCGAAGCCGAGCCGGTCGAGCGCGCCGGGCCGGAAGTTCTCGAGCAGCACGTCCGCCTGCTCGATCAGCTTCCACAGCACCGCCTTGCCGTCGGGCGCCTTGAGGTCGAGCGCCAACGACCGCTTGTTCCGGTTGACGGCGAGGTAGTAGGTCGACTCGCCACCGACGAAGGGCGGGCCGAAGCGGCGGGTGTCGTCGCCGCCCGCCGGGTGCTCGACCTTGATCACGTCGGCGCCCATGTCGGCGAGCGCCATCGAGCAGTAGGGGCCGGCCAGCACGCGCGACAGGTCGAGCACGCGCACGCCGGTGAGAGGTCCGTCGCGGGTGGCTTCGTTCATGGCGCCAAGGTAACCGCCCGCGCGCCGCGGGGCGAGGCTTGGTCGACGGCAGCGCGTTGCGTACCATGGCCCCATGAGCGAGCCGCCCGCCGAGATGGATCCGACGATCTGGCGCACGTTGAAGGCCCTCCGGGGCGGCGCGCGCTTGTCCCGCAACCGGCACTTCGACCTCTTCGCCGATCCACGGGCGCGCCGCGCCATCCGCCTGCACCGCTATCTTCAGGGCCTCGCCCGCGCGCTCGCCGAGGCCGACGCCGATGATCTGGCGGTGCACCGCGCCGGCGGCGAGGTGGCCGGCGACTATGCCCTCCGCATCGAGTTCCCGGTGGTGCACGGCCGGCGGACGGCCTATCTGTCGGAGACCGAGCTGCGGCTGCTCGCCGAGCACGCGCCCGAGGTGGCTCGCCTGCTCGATCGCCGCCTGGAAGAGTGAAGACGGCGCGATCGCCTGAGGCCGGGCGCCCGGTTGTCGCCGACGCGCCTTCGGTGCTATTCATCCGCGCTTCGACCGAACCGGCAGGGGAGTGCCGCCCATGATTCGTCTCGCACACGCCGCCCGGGTGGCCGCCGCCGCCCT
>JAUHXL010000387.1 GCA_030426945.1 bacterium | reverse complement strand
CCAGCGCGCGGCGCAGGCGGTCGGCGTCCAGCTTGCCGAAGGGGCGCACGTAGTCGAGGAAGGTGGCGCCCTGCAGCAGCTCCATGGTGAACAGCCACGTGCCGTCCACCTGCAGCAGGTCGTACAGCCGCACCAGGTTCGGGTGCTCGAGGTCGACCAGCGCGCGGAACTCGCGCTTGAACCGGTACAGGGTGTCCGGGGTCAGGGCGTGCAGCGTCTTGAGCGCGACGGTGCGCTCGGCCTGCGCGTCGAAGGCCTCGTACACCGTGCCGAACGCGCCCGATCCCAGCGCGCGGTGCAGCACGAAGCGGTCGTTGCCGGCGAAACCGCTCAGCGGGCCCTCCTTCCGCACCGAGACAGTGAACGCGGACGCCTAACATGTCTCACACGGCCCCCGCGAACAACCTCGACGCAGACGCGGCCGCCAGCGCAGGATGCGCGCGACAGGGGGACGAGCGATGGGATCGGAACACACCCCGCGCCGCCGGCCCGCGTGAGCGCGCCGGCCCAGCCGCCGCGCGCCTCGGGCGCCGGGCTCGCCTTCGCCTTCGCCTGCTTCGGCCTGTGGGGGCTGCTGCCCCTGTACTGGAAGCTGCTGCAGGCGGTCCCGGCGGTGGAGATCCTGGCCCACCGCATGGTGTGGTCCCTCGGCTTCGTGCTGGTGTTGCTGGCGGTGCGGCGCCGCTGGGGCTGGGTGCGCGGCCTCGGCCGGCGCACGGTCGCGCTCTACCTGGCTGCCGCGACGGTGCTGGCGATCAACTGGGGTACCTTCATCTGGGCGGTGACCCACGCCCACGTCGTCGAGACCTCGCTGGGCTACTTCATCAACCCGCTGGTCAACATCGCGCTCGGCGCGGCGCTCCTCGGCGAGCGGCCCCGCCGCGCGCAGGGCGTCGCGATCGCCCTGGCCGCGGTCGGGGTCGCGGTGCTCACGGTGGGCTACGGCCGGCCGCCCTGGGTGGCCCTCGCGCTCGCCGGCACCTTCGGCACCTACGGGCTGCTCAAGAAGCTCGCGCCCCTCGGCGCCCTCGAGGGGCTCGCCCTCGAGACGGCGCTGCTGTTCCTGCCCGCGCTGGCCTGGCTGATGCTGCTCGAGGTGCGCGGCGTCGGCGCCTTCGGCCACGTCGACGCGGCGACCCACCTGCTGCTGATCCTGAGCGGCGTCGCCACCGCCCTGCCGCTGGTCCTGTTCGCCGCCGCCGTGCGCCGCCTCACCCTCACCGCCCTGGGCCTGGTGCACTACCTCGCGCCCACGTTGCAGTTCCTGCTGGGCGTCTTCGCCTTCGGCGAGCCCTTCTCGCGCCACCACGCGCTCGGCTTCGCGTTCATCTGGGGTGGCCTGGCCATCTACAGCGCCGAGGGGCTGCGGCGCACGCGCGCCCGCCGGCGCGTCCTGCGGGCAGCGCGCTGACTCACCTCAGCCGCGCGCTCTGCGGCGGCTCGCCGTCCAGGTCGCGGAGCGGCTCGCCGGCGGGCCAGCGCGCCACGACCTCGGCGGCGAGCGGCTCGGCCTCGTCGGGGTGAAGGATGCCCAGCGCGGCGTCGGCGACGCTGACCGCCAGCGGGTGGCCGCGCGCGGCGAGGTCGAGCAGCAGCCCGCGCAGGGCGGGGGCCCGCGCCGGATCGTCGAACAGGCCCAGCGCCCAGACGAGGGCGGCGTCGTGCAGCCCGCGCACCTCGCCCACCGTGTCCGCGTCGCCGCCGGCGTCCAGCCAACGCAGCAGCCGCTCGGCGGACACGAAGCCCTCGAGCAGCGGGCGGGGGGTCGCGGGGGCATGCGCCTCCGCTGCGGCCAGGCGGCGCAGGCCCGCCGCAAGGGACTCGGTGCTGCGCGGATCCTGCGACGCCAGCAGCGCGAGCAGGTCGTCGACCTCGGCCCCCAGCCGCGCCAAGGCCTCGAGGGCCCGGGTCGCCGCGCGCACCGGCGCCTCGGGATCCTCCGCCGCGCGCCGGGCGGCCCGCCGCAGCCGGGCCTCGATGGCCGGCGACGCGGCCCGCCGCGCGTCGCGCCACACCGACGGGCTCTTCATCCAGGCCACCACGTCGGCGGGCGGCCGGAACAGGGCGTGCGCGCGCGTGATCGACGCCCCGTCCCCGCTGTCGACCACCGCCACCAGCCGATCCAGATCGGCGGGGTGGGCCTCGAGCGCGGCCAGCAGGCGCGGCCCGTCCCGCGGATCGCCCACCGCGCCGAGGGCCCGCGCGGCCAGCCCGTCGTCCGGACGCAGGGTGGCGCGCAGCGTCGGCGCGAGCGCGGAGAGCGGCGCCTCGGCCAGGGCGTGGAGCGCCGCCCGGCGCGCCGCGCCGCCGTCCATCAGCGCGCGGCGCAGCGCCGAGGCCGAAGCGCGGGTGTGGGGCAGCAGCGCGCGCTGCGCCGACGTCGCGAGCGCCGTGTCCCGGTCGGCGGGCGACACGTCGCGCTCGCTGATCTCGACCAGCGCGTCCAGCGCGACGATCAGGCGCAGCACCCGCGCGGGGCCGGCGACGTGCCAGCCGGCGCCCAGCATCAGCGCGCACGCGTCGGAGCGGTCGCCGGGGCGGGCGGCCATCGCCTCGACCTGCGCGACGACCACCTCGGCGGCGGCGGCGTCGGGCGGCGCCCGGTCGATCAGCGCGTGCAGCAGCTCGTCGTCGAAGCGCCGCCGCCGTGGCAGCCGCCGCACCCAACCGACGCGCCCCGCGGCCACCAGCGGGCCGGCGACGAAGAGCGCGTCCCCGTTGGGATCACCGGGCGGCGCCGACGCCGGGTAATGGCGCTGCAGGGTGGTCCAGGCCGCCGCGCGCCAGGCCCAGGCGCCGTCGTGGGCCAGGCGCCGCAGCGCCGCCGTGTCGCCGCGGCGCGCCGCGTCGACGAAGGCGGCCTCACCGGCCGCGCGGCCGCCCGACCAGGGGGCGTTGCCGTCGTCGTACCAGAACCCGCCGTGCAGGTTCTCCGGCGTGGCGTCATCGCTGAGCCGCAGCCCGCACGCCGCCGCGAAGGCTGCCCACACCGGCGCCAGCGCGGCCTCGAGCGCCTCGCGATCCCCCTGCGCGTACAACCGATAGCCCGCCAGGCGCCCGTCCGCGGTGGCGCCGATCAGCTTGCGGGCCACGACGACGCCGTCCGCGCGCCGCCCATAGATGACCTGCTTGTTCACGTCGAGCGCGTTGGTCAGCGTGCTGGCCGCGTTCGCGCCCCCGTCGAGCGACAGGCAGGTGTCGAAGTAGGTGCCCATGCGCAGGGCGGCCAGCGCGTCGTGCTCGGTGGCGAACACCAGGCGTTCGCCCGCCACGTCGACCTCGGCGCGCAGCCCCCGCCGCCAGGCCGCCGTGTCGAAAGTCGCCCGGGCCAGCCACGCCCGGTTCGGCGGGCGCTCGGCCAGGTCGCGGCCGGCCAGCACGTCGGTCAGCAGCGCGCGCACCAGCGCCGGATCGGCCTCGTCGGCGCGCAGCAGCAGCAGGGCGTCCCACAGCCCCGCAGGCAGCTCACCGTCGGGCACGGCCGCGCCCGTGGCGCGCAGGAGGTCGCGGGCGAGATCGTCGAGCACGCGCGCCAGGCTCGCGCGGCGCGCCACCTCGAGCCCCCGCTCCAGGGTGTTCAGGGCCTGCCGCCGCGCGGCGGCGTGGCGGGCCGCGATCGCCTCGGGATTCACCAGCGCGGCGCGGCGGGCCGCGAGCGCCGCCCGTCGGTCGGCGTCCTGCGCGGCGTCGGCCAGCTGCGCGTCCAGCCAGGCGACCTGCCGCGCCTCGCGCGCCGCGCCCTCGGCCGGCGCCCGCAGGGAGGCGGGCAGCGGGCGCGTCTCGCCGGCCAGCGCGCGGTGATGGGCGTAGGCGCGCAGGCGCTCGACGTCGACGCCCAGGGCGGTGGCCACCTGCTCGACCTCGGCGCCGCCCGCGTCCGGGGCGGGGGTGCCCCAGGCCGCGAGGGCGGCCTGCACCGGCGGCGCGTGGCCGCCCAGCGCTCGGCCCAGGGCCTCGACCGCGACGGCGCCCTCGGCGGCGTCGCGCGCGGCGCCCAGCAGCGCGAGCACCAGGTTCGGGCCCCAGAGGCGCTCGCGGGCGAAGAAGGTGCGCAGCCAGTCCGCGTCGCTGACCTGCGCCGGGAGGCCGCTCGCCGCGAGGGCGGCGCGCGCGTCCAGCCAGGCGCTCAGCCGGCCGCCGCGCAGGAGGCCGCCCAGCTCGTCGGGATCGAGATCGAGGCGCAGGGCTTGCGCCAGATCGGCCGGCGCCCCCTCGCCGGTCCGCAGCAGCGCGTTCCAGCTGCGGGCGCGCCAGGCGGTGAAGTCACGGGTCGAGACGGCCGGCCACAGGGCGGTCGCGCGCGCGTCGTCCACCGCGTCGAGGACGAGGGCGAAGCGGGTGAAGGCGGCGGTCCCCGCGTCGGCCGGCGGCGCGTCGAAGCGGGCCTGAGGGTGCGCGAGCACCAACGCGAGGCGCGCCCGCGCGTCGGTGAGCGACAGGCCGGACGCCGGCGGCAGCGCGTCCTGCCAGGCGTCGAGCACCGCGCGGGCCGCGGCGCGGCGATCCGGCCAGGCGCGGATGACCATCGCCTCGAGGCGGCGCCGGGGCACGGGACGCGGCGTCGGCGCGGCCGTCCACAGGGGCCGCAGCGCGCCCAGCGCCCCGGCCCGATCCGCGGGCAGGGCGCGCAGGTTCGCGGCGAGCGCGTGCTCCCCGGCGTCGAGCGGCGGCTCGCCCGCCAGCAGGGCCGCCCAGCGCGCCACGCGGCGCGGCACCGTCGGCGCGTGCACGGCGGGCCACAGGCGCGCCGCGGACGTGGCGGCGACGCGCCCGTACAGCCGGCGCACGCGCAGCAGCGCCCGCCCGCGGAGATCCCCGGGCGCGTCGTCGTCCAGCGCCGGCGCGCTCGGCAGCGCCGCCAGCCGCGCCGCGCGCCCCGCCAGCCACGCCGCCACATCGACCCCGCGCCAGCGCCGCAGCGCCGGATGCCCGTCGTCGATCCACCGCCCCAGATCGCGCGCCGCCCCCAGCTGCCGCAGCGCCCGCGACGCCGCCCCCAGCCGCCGCGCGTCCAGCCGCACCACCTCGCGCGCCCCCACCAGCCGCCCCAGCGCGTCCGGCCCGGGCAGCGCGTCGGCCGTGAGCGCGAAGGCCAGCGCCTCCGGCTCCGCCGCCCGCGGCGCCAGCCCGCCGACGAGCCAGCGCGCGCCCTCGGCATCGACGACGACGCCGTCCAGCCGCGCCAGCCGGCGCAGCGCGCGCGCACACTCCTCGGCCGCGGTCGTCATCGAGGGCTGCGCGCGCCGCTCACGCCGGGAACAGCGGCCAGATGAGGGGCAGCGCGACGCTGGCCGTGATCCAGCACGCGACGCTGACCCACACCCCCGTGCGGGCGAAGTCGCCGAAGGTGTAGCCGCCCGTGGAGTAGACCAGCGTGTTGGTCTGGTAGCCGATGGGCGTGACGAAGCTGGCCGACGCGGCGAAGGCGATGGCGAACAGGAAGGGCCGGCCGTCGGCGCCCAGCGATTCGGCCAGGGACAGGGCGATGGGCGTCAGCAGCGCGGCCGCGGCGTTGTTGGTCATCGCCTCGGTCAGCACCATCGTCAGCAGGTAGAGCGCGGACAGCGCGACCCACGCCTGGGTGTGCGCGGCGCCCACGCTGTCGAGGGGCCCCAGCGCCGTCGTCGCCAGCCACGTGGCGGCGCCGGACTCGCCCATGGCCTGGCCCAGCGCCAGCGCGCCCGCGATGAGCATGAGGATGGGCATCTCGACCGCGCGCCAGGCCTCGCGGGCGGTGAGGCAGTTGGACAGGACGAAGGCCAGCGCGCCGCCCAGCGCGAACACCGGGGCCTGCAGCGGACGGAAGGCGATGAGGCCGACCGTGACCGCGGTGATGCCCAGCGCGCGCCGCGCCCGGTGCGCGCGGACGACGCGGGCGTCGACGGCCTCGATCAGCAGGAAGTCCGGCGACCGCGTGATGGCCGTGACCGCCTCGGGCGTGCCCTGCACCAGCAGCACGTCGCCCAGCATCAGCGGCAGGTTCTGGATGCCCTCGCGCAGGTGGGCGCCGTGCCGCTGCACGGCGAGCACCCGCAGGCGATCCGTCTGCCACATGCGCACGTCGGCCAGGGTGGCGCCCAGCCACCGCGAGCCCGGCGCCACCACCAGCTCCGCGAGGGTCTCGCCGTGCTTCCCCTCGCCGTCCACTTGCGGGTCGGGCAGCAGCACCACGCCCGAGATGCGCCGCAGCGCCAACAGGGGGCCCGGCGGCGCGCGCACGACCAACAGGTCGCCGCGCTGCAGCACCCGATCCGGCCCGGGCCGCCAGGTGATCAGCTCGCCGCGGATCAGCTGCATCACGTCGATCACGTCGGCGTGCTCGCCCAACGCCGCCCGCAGCGGCTTCCCGGCGAGGGCGCAGCCCTCTCGCAGCTCGATCTCGGTGACGTACTCGAGCGCCGCGCCCGCGGGCAGCGTGCCGGTGACGGTGTCGCGCTCGGGCAGGAAGCGCCGGCTCCACAGCACGACGACGGCCACGCCGGTGGCCACCAGCAGGATCCCCATGCGCGAGAACTCGAACATGCCCATCGGCGCGATGCCGTGGCTGGTGCCCAGGTCGTTGACGATCAGGTTCGTCGACGTGCCGATCAAGGTGCAGGTGCCGCCCAGGATGGCGCCGAACGACACCGGCATCAGCAGCCGGGACGGCGCGAAGCCGGCGCTGCGGGCCAGGTCGATGGTGACGGGGATGAACATCGCGACGACCGCCGTGTTGTTCACGAAGGCCGACAGGAGGGCGACCAGCAGCATCGTCGCGAGCGTCAGCCCGCCTTCGCCCAGGTTCAGCCCCCGCAGCCGCCGCACGATGCCGAGGAGCGCGCCGGTGCGCGTCAGCGCGGCGGCGAGGACGAACATGCCACCCACCGTCACCACCGCGCTGCTGCCCAGCCCGGCCAGGGCCGTCGAGGCGTCGAGGACGCCGCCGCCGTCGGCGTGCACCGGCACCACGACCAGCGCCAGGATGATCAGGATGGCCACGGCCTCGAGGCGCAGCCACTCCCCCACGAACAGGACCACGGCGCCCGCGGCGATCGCCATGACGTAGAGGGCGACGGGATCCATCGAGGCTCCAGATCGGCTGCGGGGTGGGCGCAGATCACCCGCCCGCCGCATTGTCGCGGCCCCGCGGGCCGGGCGCCAGCCCGATCGCCGTTGTCCCACGGCG
>JAUHXL010000011.1 GCA_030426945.1 bacterium | reverse complement strand
GCCGGGGTCGCCGCCCGCGCCGGGGGCGCCGCCCGCGCCGGGGGCGCCGCCCGCGCCGGGGGCGCCGCCCGCGCCGGGATCGTCGTCACGGAAGCACGCGCGCCCCCCTTGGGTCGGCCCGCAGCTCCACCCCTCGGGGCAGGCCGCCAGATCGCCGCAGCCTCGGCTGCAGGCGCCCTGGGCGCCGTCCGCCACGCAGAACGCCGACAGGCAGTCGAGGGGGCCGTCGCAGGGCTCGCCGAAGGCGGCCTGGCCGGTGGGGCAGATGCCGAGATCGTCCGTCACGTCGAGGCAGCTGGCCCCGTCGCAGCCCCCTTGGCCGCTCGGGTCGCAGGGCCGAACGCACACGCCCGGGCCCTGATCCTCGGGCAGGCACAGCAGCCCGCCGCCGCAGCCCCCATCCGCGCCGCAGGGCTGACCAGCCTGAGGCCCGGCGAGGGGCAAGCAGAACCAGGTGTCCCCGAAGGGCGTGCAGCCGCGCCCACCCCCGCACGCCCCGAAGGGCTCGCAGGGGGCGCGGCACACACCGGCGTCGTCGGTCTCGAGGATGCACGTCATGTTGCCGGCGCACCGGCGGTCCGCGCTGCCGCAGGCGCCGCCCTCCGGGACGTCCCCGGGCGGGATGCAGACGCCCTGGATGGCGGGATCCTCCGGGATGGGCAGGCAGGCCGCGCCCCCCGGACAGTTGGCGCGGTCGGGGTCGCAGAGGGCCGAGCAGGCGGTGTTGCCGGCGTCGTCGAGGGGCAGGCACACGCCGGTGCTGCACTCGAAGTCGGCGACGCACGAATCACCGAAGGCCGCCGCGCCGTCGCCGGCGCAGCGCGCGCCGTCGACGGTGGGCACGCACTGGCTGCCGGCGGGGCATTGATCCGCGCCGAAGCAGTAGTCGCCGACCGCGAACTCGCCGCCGCCGCGCTCGGCGCACTCGAGCGCCAGCGGCGCGCAGACGGTGCCCCCGCCGCGCAGCTCGTAGCAGGCGGCGTGCGCGGGGCAGTCGTTGGGGCCCCGGCAGGGCGACGCGCAGAAGCTGCGCCCGCTGTCGAAGCCGAGGCAGGTGCCCCCATCGGCGCAGTCCGCGTCGGCCTGGCAGCTGTCGCACATCTGCCCCTCGCGGCCGGCGCCGTACAGGTAGCGCAGGCCGCGCTCGTCGTCGGGCTCCAGCGTCGAGAGCAGCTGATCGTCGCCGCCGGACCAGTACATGGTCGCCTCGCGATAGAAGCTGTGCGACAGGCCCAGCGCGTGGCCGATCTCGTGGGTGGCCACGCCCTGAACGTCCGACCGCCCGGGCTGGCCGCTGGTCGACCAGTCGAAGTTCTGCTCGTTGAACGAGATCTCGGCCTGCCAGATGCGCGTCCGATCGCGCTGCGTCACGGTGACGCCGGCGGCGTCGGCGCCGAACTCCCGAGGCCAGCGGGCGAGGAAGTCGAGGGTGATGTCACCCCCGGCGGCCACCTCGCGGAAGCCGATGGACGAGCCGGGCACCGCCTGCCAGGTGCGGAAGCCCGCGCGCAGCGCCTCGGCGTCCGAGCCGTCGGCGATCTCGGACGATCCGACGCCGATGGAGTAGGTCGGGTTGGCCTGCCACTTGGCGGTCGTGCCGTCCAGGGTGGCGAACCCCCAGCCCGCGGCGGGCGCGACCGCCAGCGACACGAGGGCGGCGAGGCGGAGGCGGCGAGGGATGGTCGAGTCCACGGGGCGCTCCTCGGCGACGGCGCCGGCCTGTGTAGCGGAACGGGCCGCCATCGGTCAATCGACGCGCCCGTTGCCCTCGACCCGCCCTTGGTGGTAGACGCCGCCGGTGATGAACGCACCGCACCGCCACCTCCTCCCGCTGCTCGCGCTGCTGTTGACCACCATCGGGTGCGGCGGCGCGCAACCGGACGCCACCTACGCCGGCACCGCGCGCTATCGCTACGAGCAGGGCATGGAGGCCTTCGAGGACGAGAACTTCATCGAGGCCGTCAAGCACTTCACGTTCGTGAAGAGCAAGTTCGCCTACAGCAAGTACGCCGCGCTCTCGGAGCTGCGCATCGCCGACAGCTACTTCGAGCAGGACAAGTTCATCGAGGCGATCGACGCGTACCGCCTGTTCATGCGGGGGCGCCCCAACCATCGCGAGGTGCCCTACGCGATGTGGCAAATCGCCGAGGCGCACTTCGAGCAAATCCCCAGTGATTTCGTGCTCTTCCCGCCCGCACACGAGAAGGACCAGGTGGCGACCCGCGAGGCCATCGCGGCCTACGAGGGCTACGTCAGCCGCTTCCCGGACCACGAGAACGTCGCCAAGGCGAAGGCCCGTATCCTCGACGGTCGCCGGGCTCTCGCCGACCACGAGCTGTACGTCGCGCGCTTCTACCTGAACCAGGAGCGGCCGATCTCGGCGCGCGGACGACTCGAGGTGGTCCTCGAGGACTTCGCCGACGTGCCCGACCGCTGGCTCGAGGGGGCGTGGATGCTGGTCGGGGTCTACCAGACGCTCGACCGGCCCGCCGACGCGGCCGCGGTGGCGCGACGCATCGTCGAGACCCGCCCCGAGAGCGACGAGGCCGAGGACGCCCGCGACTGGCTGCGCAGCCACTCGGGCTGATCCGGTCCGTCCGCCGGCCTCTCGGGCCGCTGCGCCGCTCCGCCAGCGGCCGCCGCCACCGCCGCACGGGGCGAGGGCGCCCGGCAGCGCAGCGCGGCCCGCTCAGCGCTGGGTCGCGGCGCCCACCCCCGGCAGCTCGAGGGCCTCGAGCCGCTCGACGTCGACCCACGTCGGCGCGTCCTTCAGCGTACGCTGCAGCCAGTCCTCGATCGCGCGCCCGCGCTGACGCGCCCGCCAGGCCGGCGCGAACTCGGCCCGCGCCTTCGCCCAGGCGTCCGCGGCGGGCGCCTCGAAGGAAGTCCGGCGTCCCACGACGTAGTGCTGGCGCACCCGGTGGACCGCGGTGACCGGGGCCGCCGACGTGCGGGCGAACAGGTCGTCGAACAGGGCCGGCGCGTGGCCGATGCCGGGCACGATGGGCGCCGCGCTGCGGGCGAAGGCGGGGGTGCTCTCGGCCGCCAGGCGCTCGCGCTGCACCAGCGCGGCCAGCGCCGGTGTCTCGGCACCCTCGGCGAGCAGGGCGCGCACCTGGTCGGCCACCGCGCGGGCGTGGGGCAGCTGGTCCTCGGCCTCGAGGATGGCGGCGGCGGCCTCGCGGTGGATCCGTGAGTCGGTCAGCGGGCGATCGACCGCCGGCACGCGCCGCACCACCCGGTAGACGGCCACGCCGGCGGGCTCGTCGACCGGCTCCCCCAGGACGCCGATCGCCTGCTCGAAGGCCAACGGCAGGCGCTTGCGGCCCACCAGCCCGACGGCGCCCCCGCGGGCCGCGAAGGGCCCCTCGCTGCCCGCGCGCGCCACCGCGTCGAAGGCCTCGCCGGCCTCCACCCGCGCCCGGAGCGCCTTCAGCTTGGCGCGGGCCGCGGCGCGCGCGGCCGGATCGTCGGGCGCGGCCGCCACGAACAGGCGCTGAACCTCGGCGCGCTCGGGCGTCCGGAAGCGATGCAGGTTGCGCGCGTACCAGGCCGCGATGTCCGCCTCGCGGGTGCGCTCGGCGGCGTCGATCTCGCGGGCCGTGGGGACGCGGGGCACCGACACGAGGCGGGCGGTCGCCCGCGTGCGCTCGGCCCGCCAGGCCTGCTCGATGGTGGCCTCGGGCACCCGCTCCACGAGATCCGTCGCCAGCAGCCGCGCGACCACCAGATCCTGTGCGACCTCACGGACGACGTCGGGCGTCGTGCCCAGCCGCGCGGCGGCGCGCGCGGCGGCGTCGGGCAGGGGCGCCCCGGCGTCCGGCAGATCCTCGGCGCGCGGTGGCGTACCCACGGCGGCCGAGCGCAGCAGGGCGTCCACCTCGGCCGCGGGCGCCGACAGCCCCCGCGCCGCGGCCTCGGTGCGCACCAGGCGCTGCTCCAGCGCGCGGATCAGCAGGCGCCGGCGCACGGTGATCGAGGCCAGCGCGTCCAGCGGCGGCGGCGTGCCGGTGTTCCAATGCTGCAGCACGCGCGCCTGCTCGACCGCGCGCGCCACGTCGGCCGGGCGCATGATCACCGGCCCCGCCCGACCGATGGCGTCGGCGGGCACCGCGACGTCGTCTCCGGCGTCCGGGGCCGGGCGAGCGCGGGTGGGGCGCTCGGGGGCCGCGTCGGGCGCCGCCGACGGCGCCGGCGCGCGGCACCCGGCGAGGGCCACGAGCGCGAGCAGCCCCCCGACGGGGAGCGCGCCGCACCAGAAACGCTTGTTGGTCGGGAACCGCTGTGCTATCACGCCCGCCCGTTTCGACCGACCGAGAGAAGGACAGACTTTATGGCCGCGCCTCTGCATACCGTCAAGACGCAGTTCGGAAGCAAGGAGGCCCTCGTCGACAAGCTCGTGCCCCTGCTGGACAAGCAGGCCGAGGAGACCGAGGCCGACTTCAAGGACCGCCTGATGCGGGTCAGCAACCGCAAGCTGCTGCGCCTGCTCGCCCGCGAGACCGAGCTGCGCGAGCGCTTCGGCAGCCGCGAGGCCCTCGTCGATCGCATCGTCGAGCTGAAGAAGGGCGACGCCGAGTACCGGCGCAAGCTGCTCGGTCTGTCGACCGGCCGCCTGATCTCCCTTCAGCGCGGGCTGGCCCGCACCGCCGCCTGAGCCGCGCCGCCCCCGTGACGATCACGTCACGGGGGGTGGCCGCTCCACCTTCCGATCGGGCAACAGTCCGAAAACGCGACGTTTTTCGAGCCGTGCGCCCGCGCACGTCGCCCCTGTGGCGGATCCGCTCGCCACCGTGATCGCCGCGCCATACTTGGCGTTTCCTCATTGTTTTCAAGTCGTTGTGTGCCGGTAGTCCAGTGACGTGGGCCATGGCACGAACACTGCTAGCTGGTCGCCCAACTCCAGACGACCCCGCCCCTCCGGGGGCGCGGCCCGTGATCAAGCGAGGTGCGTGTGGCGATTGCGTTCAGTGTGGGCGACATGGCGGTGTATCCAGTGCAGGGGGTGACCGAGATCCTGCGGATCGAGGAGCTCGAGATCTCCGGCTTCACCAGCCGCTTCTACGTCCTCAAGTGCATCGACTCCGAGGACACCATCCGCGTGCCCCTCACCAACGCCGAGCAGGTCGGCCTGCGCAGCGTGGTCGACAAGCAGCAGATCGGCGAGGTGCTCGAGCGCCTGCGCGCCACCGAGACGGCGATCGACGAGCCCAACTGGAACCGCCGCCAGCGGCGCTACTACGAGAAGCTGCAGAGCGGCGATCTGCGCGAGGTGGCCCAGGTGCTGCGCGATCTGCACCTGATGTCGCGGGACAAGCAGCTGTCCTACGGCGAGCGCCGGGTGCACGAGACCGCGACGCAGCTGCTCGTGCAGGAGCTCGCGGTGGCCCAGCGGCTGCCGACCGACGCCGTACAGGCGCAGATCGAGCAGCTGCTCGGCTGAGCGCCTCGAGCGCCGCCCACCCCGTCGACCCCGCGCGCTCGGCTGGTCGGCGCGCGCGAACCCGCATGGCGCGCGGACGCCAGCGCGCCCCGATGTTGACACCGCGGCGGCGCGGGGTGTAGATGGTCTCGCCCTTTCGACCGTGGGGGAGAGTGTGTACGTGCAACGGCCCGGTCGCCCGCTGCGCCGCCTGCTGGGTGCGCTCCTGACCGCCGCCGTCGGCGCGGTCGGCTGCGGACCCATCACCGCCACGACGTCCATCGCCGACGCCACCGTCGCGCTCGAGGCCGCCCGCGGCATCGAGGCCGAGCAGTACGCGATCTACGAGTACCAGAGCGCCGTCGAGTATCTGCGCAAGGCGCGCGAGGAGGAGGGCTACTCCGACTTCCAGCGCGCGATCGACCTCGCCAAGAAGGCGCGCGCCTTCGCCGAGGACGCGCGGGAGAAGGCGCGGACGAACCCGGCGCGCGGTCTGCCCGCGCCCGGCGAGGCCGCGCCGGCCGGACCGAACCCCCCCAGCCTCGGCGCCCCCCCCACCGGCGAGCCCAGCGGGAGTCACCTGTGAGCGGCGTTGCGCGCGTGGAGCGGACGGCGCGGTGGGCGCTGGGCGGCTTGGCCCTCCTCGGCCTGGCGCTGAGCGGTTGCGCCACCGGCGCCGCCTTGAAGGCCAAGGCCCACACCGCCGGTGAGAAGCTGCAGGCTGTGGCGAAGCCGGGCTACAAGTGCGCCCCTCGGGAGCTCGCGGTCGCGCAGGCGCACCTGGAGTTCACGCACCTCGAGCTGGAGCAGGGCGCCTATTTCCGGGCCAAGGCCCACCTCGACCAGGCCCTCGAGGCCTCGCTCGAGGTCGAGCGCGTCGCGCGCCGGCCGGAGTGCCAGGTCAACGCGGATCGCGACGGTGACGGCATCCTCGACGATGTCGATCTGTGCCCCGACGCGCCCGAGGACAAGGACAACTACGAAGACGAGGACGGCTGCCCGGAGGATCAGGACTCCGACGGCGACGGCCTGCCGGACAGCAAGGATCGCTGCCCGCACGATCCTGAGGACTTCGACGGCGACCAGGACGAGGACGGCTGCCCCGATCTGGCCAAGGATCGGGACGGCGACGGCATCGCCGACGACGTGGATCAGTGCCCGGACAACCCGGAAGACAAGGACAACTTCCAGGACGAGGACGGCTGCCCGGATCCCGACAACGACAACGACGGCATCCTCGACGGCGTCGACAAGTGCCCCCTGCAGCCCGAGGACAAGGACGGGTTCGAGGACGCGGACGGCTGCCCGGATCCCGACAACGACCAGGATCGCATCGCGGACGGCGTCGATCAGTGCCCGAACCAGCCCGAGGACTACGACGGCGACGCGGACGAAGACGGCTGCCCGGACATCTACAAGACGATCGTGGTCAAGGACGACCGCATCGAGCTCAAGCAGACCATCTACTTCGCGACGAACAAGGCGCGCATCCTGCCCAAGTCCTTCGGGCTGCTCAACGAGGTGGCGCAGGCGCTCAACGACCTGCCGCACCTGAACGTGCGCATCGAGGGGCACACCGACAGCCGGGGCAGTGATCGCTACAACCTGACACTGTCGAAGCAGCGGGCCGAGTCCGTCCGGCGCTACCTGATCGGTCAGGGCATCGCCCCTGACCGCCTGATCAGCGAGGGCTACGGCGAGACGCGCCCGATCGAAGACAACCGCACCTCCGAGGGCCGAGCGGCCAACCGCCGCGTCGAGTTCCACATCATCAAGAAGTGATCGTGCGTCCAGGCATCCTCATCGCGACGTTGCTGGCGGCGCCTCTGCTCGCCCCGGCCCCCGCCCCGGCCCAACGCAATGCCTATCAGGCCGAGGGCGAGGTGGGCCGGCTCCTCGACGACGCCCGGTCCTATTACGACAACCTCGAGCTCGAGGCGGCCGAGGACGCGCTGAACCGCGCCATCCGCCTGAGCGAGCAGTACGGCATCCGCACGCCGGTGCTGTCCGAGGTCTACATTCAGCGCGGCATCCTGGTGCACGTCCGGGACAAGGACGCCGATCGAGCGGTCGCCGACTTCGTGCAGGCGCTGCTGGTGGACGAGCAGGCCCGCCTCGATCCGCTGGTGAGCACCCCCAGCCTCGAGCGGCTGTTCGACGAGGCCCGTGACGAGGCGCGGCGGCGCGGTCCGGTCCGCCGGGATCCGCCCCGCGAGCCCGCGCCGCCGGCCGCCGACGATCTGCGGCACACGCCCATCCCGCGTGCCCGCGGGGGTGAGAACCTGACCGTCACCGCCGAGGTGGCGGACGCGATCAACCCGCACGTCTACCGGGTGTATCTGTACTTTCGCAGCGCCCGATCGGATCAGGTGCAGCAGATCGAGATGCGGCCGGACGGCCGGCGCGCGTTCAGCGCCCGCATCCCGGGTCGCTTCGTGGCGGGGCGCACGCTCAGCTACTACATCCTCGCCGAGGACCGCTCCGGGCGCATCATCGCCAACGTCCACAGCGCCAAGGATCCCCTCGTCGTGGAGATCCGGGGCGACCGCTTCGGTGACGAGATCCCGAGCGGCTCGAGCCTGGTGGGCGGCGACGAGTGGGAAGAGGACGACGCCTCGGTGCGCCGCTACGTGACCGTCGCGCTCAGCATCGGCAGCGGCGCCGGCTTCATCACCGAGCGCGCCGAGCCTCAGAACACCAAGAGCGCCGACATCCGGCCCGGCTTCGCCGTCGCGCCCTTCCACGCGCTGCTCGAGCTCGACTTCTGGGCCACCGATTGGCTGGGCCTCGGCGCGTACGCGCGCCTGCAGATCGTCGAGTTCGCCCACCTCGAGGGCGGTCGGCTGAAGTTCAAGGTCATCGACGACGGCCCCCACGAGCTGCAGCTGCGCGCGGGCGGCGGCGTCGGTCGGGTGCGCCACCTGGTGGACCTGGGCGACGTCAAGGACACCACCCTCGAGGGCCCCTATCACTACACGCTGGGCGCCAGCTACCTGTACGAGTTCAACGACCTCTTCGCGCTGGTGATCTCCCCGGACTTCCTGCACCTGATCGGGGACTCGCCCTCCCAGCACATCGACCTGAGCATCGGCTGCCAGGTGGGTTTCTGATCGGGCGTCCGCCGGGCGCGCGGTGCGGGCCCTGATCCTTCAGTCGGATGCGTCGGACGCGCCGAGCGGGTGAATGCGCTCGAGCGTGAGGCCACACGCGGGGGCGGTGGGCCCCGCGGCGGTGCGGTCGCAGGCGGCCACCGCGCGCTGCAGGTCCGCCGCGCTCCAGTGGCCGCGGGCGACCTGCACCAGCGTCCCCACCAGGTTGCGCACCATGTGCTTCATGAAGGCCGTGCCGCTGACCCGCAGGGCCCAGACGCCATGCGCCTCGGGCTGCAGCGACCAGCGCCACAGGGTGCGCACGGTCGTGCGGTAGTCACCGCCCCGCGACGCGAAGCTGGCGTAGTCCCGGGTGCCCAGCACCGCGGGCAGGGCCGGCAGCAGACGCTCGAAGTCCAGATCCCACGGCACCTGCCAGGCGTAGCGGTCGGTCAGCGGGCGGGCCGTCACCCCCCGGCGCAGGCGGTAGCAGTAGGTCTTGCCCCCGTTGGCGAAGCGGGGGTGGTGATCGAGCGACACCTCGTGCGCGTCCCGCACCGCGATCGCGGCGGGCAGGCGTCGGTTGATCGCCTTGACCAGCCCGGCGGGGCGGATGGGGTGGTGCACGGTGACCGCCGCGCGCTGGTCGCGGGCGTGCACCCCCGCGTCGGTCCGGCTCGCGCCGTCGACGCGGACCGGGTGCCCGACGATCTCGGCCACCGCGTCCGTGAGGAGCTGCTGAATCGTGGGATGCACGTCGGGCTGAGTGGCCCACCCGTGGAAGTCGGTGCCGTCGTACTCGACCGTGAAGGCCAGCCGGCGGGCCGATCGCGCCGATGGCCCGCTCATCACAGCTCGAGGGCGATCCCGAACATCAGCACCTCGTCGCTGAGGCGGAACGAGTCGCTGGCGCCGAAGTCGCTGACCTGCACCCCCTGGTACTCGACGGTCAGGTAGCTACTGTTGACGCCCGCCTCGCGGTCGAAGTCGAAGGCCATCTCCGGCGCGAAGAAGTCGAGCAGCAGGTGCAGGCCGACGCTGTAGTGCCAGCCCCAGGTGCCGCCCCGCGCCTCCTTCCCCGGCTCGAAGTCGGTGACCTCGTCGTCCCCGCCGAGGATGTCCCAGGCGAAGTAGTCGACGCCGAGGGCGAGCACGGGCACCAACGGCCAGCTGTCGCGGAAGTGGTCGAAGCGGTAGCTGAGCTGGGCCTGCACCGGCAGGATGCGCAGGGTGGTCGAGTCGTCGGCTTCGGCGTTGCCGACCGCCACGCCGCTGCCGTCGATGCTCCAGTAGCCGATGCCCACGCCACCGGCCAGCGTGCCGAAGCCGTGCCAGATGTGCTGCTCCCACATCAGGTTGAACATCAGCTCCGCGTTGCTGCCGAAGACCTCCTCGAAGGGGCCCTTGCGCGTCGACGTGTCGAACTCGTCGTCGATGCCGGGCAGGTAGTTGCCCATGCGGAACTCGATGAAGGTCGTGCGCGGGGACTCCTTGACCTCGAAGTTCTCGGCCGCGGCGAGGCCCGGGGCAGCCGCGGCGCCGAGGCCCAGCAGCAGACCGGCGAGGGGGGCGGTGTTGGCGGCGCGCTTCATGCGTGGCTCCGGAAGCGGACGAGGCCCAGCAGGCCGACGATCAGCAGCAGAAGCCCGACCGGCCCCTCGCCGCCCTGGGTGCAGCCGCCCGTCTCGGCCCCGTTCACCGAACGGTAGTACTCGGCGAAGTCGAGCACCTGGGACGGCGTGCCGCGGGCGATGGGGCTGTTGGCGCTGCGGTTCTCGGCGGCGTCGAAGCTGGCGTAGACGACCTCGTAGACGACGTCGTTCTCGAGGCCCTCCAGCCGATCCTTCGGATCGTCGCGGCTGACAGACCGGCAAGCCGAGAACCCGGCCCGCAGGTCGTCGTTGGACACCGTGCCGTCACCCTCGCCGACGCCGGCGTCGCCCGCGGCGTCGTCGCTGACCCCCGTCGCCGGGCGGTAGCAGACCTCGTAGCGCGCGACGTCGTTGCTGTCGACGTCGGCCACCGTGACGCGCAGCGCGGAGTCCGCGTTGGACAGGGAAGGGGCCTGGCTCGGCGCGGGCGGGCGCGTGAAGTCGAAGTCGATGGTGGTCGCGAAGCCGACGTCGTTGGTGGTCGAGTCGTTGCCCTCGGTCGCCTGGTAGAAGCGCAGGTAGAAGTTGACCGCGTCGTAGGGGCGATCCGCGGCGCAGGGATCCATCTCGAGCAGGTTGACGAGCGTGATGCCCTCGCGGCGCAGCATCTTGCCGAGCCCGGTCTCCTGATCCAGACACCCGCACTCCGGCGACGCGTTCTGCACGATCAGCGGGCAGTCCTGCAGCTGCTCCCGGCTGCACATCTCCCCGGTCGACCAGCCCAGCGTCAGCTCGAAGTCCTGCGTCTCGCCCGTGCGGTCGAGCAGGCCGTCGATCGCGAACGCCGTGTTCGTCCACAGGCTGCAGTTGTCGATGCCGATGGCGGTCTGTTCGAGGTCGATCGAGGTCTTGTAGTCCTCCTCGGTCTGCGCGTGGGCCGCGCTCGTGGCGACCAGCAGCAGGCCCAGGGTGGTCAGCGAACGCCGACGCATGCTTCCTCCCGTGGCCGCGCCTCGTGCGCGCGGCGTTCTGGTGGCGGTGCGGCTTACACGAACCGTACCACGCGCGCTTTCATGCCCCAGCCCAGCCCGTCGGCGCAACCGCTGGGTCGATCAACGCGCCGGCGGCTGTCTTTCTGGCACGCGGCGAGGGCGGCCGAGACATTTTGGCAGCGGCGCGCCCGGGCTCAGCGTCGTCGGGCGATGCCCCGCTCGCGCAAGGTCTCGGCGATGGCCACCACCGCCGCGGCGCCCCCGTAGCGAAGGTCGTCGGCCACGACCCAGAGCGCCAGGCCGTGCTCGACCGACGGGTCTCGGCGCACGCGCCCGATCGAGAGCGCGTCGCTGCCCGCGACGTCGGCCGCGGTCGGGCCCGGGGCGTCCGCGTCGCTCACCTCGAGCCCGGCCGCGGCCAGGGCCGCGCGGGCGTCCGCGGCCGTCAGCGGATCGCGCAGCTCCACGTTGAGCCGCGCGCCCTCGCCCACGAAGACCGGCAGCCGCATGATCGAGGCGTCCACCGGCACGTCGCGCCCGAGCAGGCGCGGGATCTGGGCCATCAGGTCGCGCTCGGCGCCGGTGAGCCCGTCGTCGCCCACGGCGCCCACGCTCGGGAGCACGTCGAAGGCCAACCGACGCGGAAAGCGCTGCGCCTTCGGATCCCGGAAGTTCAGCAGGGCCACGGTCTGATCGCGCAGCTCGTCCATGCCGGCGCGGCCTTCGCCGGCCGCGCCTTGCCAGGCGGACACGACGACCCGCGCGACGCCGGCGGCGGCCTCGAGGGGCGCGAGCGCGGCGGCCACCTGAAGGGCCAGGCCGCTGGGCGCGGCGAACAGGCGGTGCCCTTCGACGAGCGGCGGCAGGTCGAGGCCTGGGGCGATCAGCGGCACCGTGGCGTCGGCTCTCGAGGCGCCGGTGGCGTCGATGACGACCGCGCCCGCCTGCGCGGCGCGCGGCGCGTGCACGCGCGCGACCTGCGCCTCGCCCGCGAACAGGGCCAGATCGACCGCGGAGAAGTCGGCCTCGGCCACGTCCTGGACGACGACGTCGTCGCCGCGCCAGTCGAGGCGCTCGCCCGCCCCCGCGGCCGGCGCCAGGAGCACCAGCCGCGTGAGGGGAAAGCGGCGCTCGTCGAGCACCGCCAGGATTTCGGCGCCGAGCGCGTCCGTCGCGCCCACCACCGCCACCGTCAGACCGTCGTTGGGACTCAAGCGCGCCTCGTCGGGTGCAAAATAATGCCCTCGCGCCGCCCGGGCCGCCTTGTCGAAGCTGACCGCGCGGCCCCTCGAGGGTCCGCCAATGTAGGGACGCGGTGGCGAGCGGTCAACCGCGCGACGCTCGAGGCGTTGACATCGAGCGCGCGCCTGCCTAGCGTGGCCCGCTTCGACGGACCGGGCAGTGCGTGCCAGGGGAGGCCGCCCGCCCTCAGCCAGGAGATCGAGATGAGGAACGGGGAGCTTCGACTCGCCACGGTGCTTTTCGGTGTGGCGCTCGCCCTCGGCGGCTGTCAGGAAGACGACGGCGGCAGCGGGGCCGCGGACAGCGGGCCGGGCATGGGCGGCGCGCCCGGCGCCGGTGGGGCGCCCGGCGCCGGAGGCGCCCCGGGCATGGGCGGCGAGGACGGCGACCCTCCCGGCATGGGCGGATCGCCCGGCGCGGGCGGCAACCCGGGCGCGGGCGGCAACCCGGGCGCGGGCGGCAACCCGGGCGCGGGCGGCAACCCGGGCGGCTGCGCGATGCAGCTCGGCGACGGTGACGCCTGCACGGTGGGCGACGGCGACTGCTGCGCCGCCGGCCTCGACTGCGCGGATCCCCTCGGCGAGGGCGCGACCTGCCACCGCGCCTGCGACGCCAACGCCGATCCGACCGGCTGCGGCATGCGCGAGGTCTGCCTCGCGGCCAACCCGGACACGCCCATCGAGCAGAGCTCGCCCGGCATCTGCGTGCGCGGCCAGGACTGCGAGCCCGGCAACGAGGAGCTCGCCTGTGGGGGTCCGGCCACCTGCCTGAACCTGGAGCGGGCGTCCTTCTGCTTCCCGGCCGGCGAGCGCGGCGTGGGTGAGGACTGCGGCGCCGCGGGTGGGGAGCAGGCGGTCAACAACTGCATGGCCGGGCTCGTGTGCCCCAACTTCCGCTTCGCTTCGGGTGGCACCTGCTCGGCGTCGTGCGAGACCGACGCCGACTGCGCGGCCGGGCGCTGCCTCGACTACACCGAGTCCCTCGACGGCGTGCCCTACCGCTTCTGCTACGAGGGCTGCAGCATCTACGCGCAGGACTGCCCGGGCGCGATGGACATCTGCCTGGTGGCCGACGACGTCGGCGGCCGGGCGGTCGGCTCGTGCCTCGACGGCCAGGGCCAGGTCAGCAACGGGCCGGCGACGACCAACCAGCCCTGCACGCCCGACGACCAGACCTACTGGGGCAACTGCTCGGCGGGCCACCTGTGCACCGACGTCGGCACCGAGGCCAGCCCGGACTTCCGCTGCCTGGGCTTCTGCGACGAGGCCGATTCCTCGCTGTGCAGCGGCGGCTCGGCCTGCACGGCGGGCCTGCTGTCGCTGAACCTGGGCCTGTGCTTCGGCGAGTGCAACGTGATCGGCCCCGAGAGTGGCTGCGGTGACGGCCAGTACTGCCGCTTCTCGTTCCGGGTGGGCAAGGACGCCGAGGGCCGCGACCGCGGCGTCGGCTTCTGCACCGAGGGCGCGCAGACCAAGATGACCGGCGAGTCCTGCACCGTGGACATGGACACCGGCGCGTCGGACTGCGCCAACGGTCACATCTGCGACACGCTCACGATGGGCGCCGATCCGGTCTGCATTCGCCTCTGCGAGAGTGATCCCGAGAGCGACCTCACCTGCCCGGCGGGCTTCGACTGCCAGACCGGGTTCTTCGGTGAGGACGGCATGGAGAGCGCGCTGGTCGGCGTCTGCATCGAGCAGCAGGAATAGCGCGCCCGGCTCGGACGCGGGGGTGAAGTTGCCCCCGCACCCTGCTCGCTGCCAACCTCGAACCCTGGGGTGGGCGGCCATCGCCGTCCGCCCCCGCCGAGGTTGGCCGCGCGCGTTCGGCCGCCGTCTGGCGATCACGGGGAGGACGACGACATGACTCTCACCCAGCACCGCTCCTTCGCGAGCGTCGCCGCCTTCGGGCTCGCGCTGTCCTTCGGCTGCGCCTCGAGCGAGTCGGGTCAGCAGACCTGCGAGGTGCCCGGCGTGGGCAGCGGCGTCTGCTGCAACCTCGAGCTGGCCGGCTCCACCGCACTCGGCGCGTGCATCGCCGGTGTCTGCACCAACGGACGGGATCGGCAATTCGACCCGACCTGCGGGCCGCGCCAACCCGGCGAGGACTTCGGCATCCAGCCCCCGCCCGGCGCGGGCGGCGCGCCGGGAGCCGGGGGCGCGCCGGGCGCCGGAGGTCAGCCCGGCGTCGGCGGCGAGCCCGGCGTCGGCGGCGGCATGGGCGGCGAGCCGGGGATGGGCGGCGCGCCCGGCATGGGCGGCGCGCCCGGCATGGGCGGCGCGCCGGCGGATCCTTGCGCTGGCGTCCAGTGCCCCGCGGGGCAGCGCTGTGATCGGGGCAACGGAGCGTGTGTCGACGACGCGCAGGGAGGGCCCGCGGGCGCCTGCGCCGACGACGCCGTGTGCGGCGACGGCATGTGCCTGCTGGGTGAGGGCGTGCCCGGCGGCTTCTGCCGGCAGACCTGCGAGGACGCCAGCGTCTGCGGGGGTGGCGCTTGTCTGACCAGCGGCAGCAGCATGATCTGTTTCCAGCGCTGCGACGGGGGCCAGGCGTGCCGCGCGGACTGGGCCTGCTTGCCCGTCGACGACGAGGGGGTCTCGGTCTGCTTGCCCGACTGTCGGACGGTGGGCTGCGGCGACGGGCAGCAGTGCAACGCCGAGACCGGCGGGTGTGAGCAGGGGCCGGTGCCCTGCGAGTATCCGTGCGCGGTCGGGGAGGAGTGCCGGCGGTCGCGCTGCGTCCGCCTCAACGGCACCTGCGAGACGGACTATCACTGCGAGCTCGAGGGCCAGCAGTGCTTCAACGGGCAGTGCATCGTGGAGGAGTTCAGCGACTGCGCGAACGCCGATGACTGCACCGAGGGCGTCGAGGCGTGCTTCCCGCGGTCGAACAACCCGCTCGACGGGGGCCTGTGCCTCGTCGAATGCCAAGACGACGCGGCCTGCCCGCCGGACCGCGCGTGCTACGGCGTGGACGGGATCTGCTACTTCACGTTCTGCGGGGCGGGCGGGCCCGACGGGGGCTTCCCGCCGGCCAACGGCGCGCTCTACGAGGCCTGCCAGGCGGGCAGCATGGGCCAGTGGCCCGGCACCTGTCTGCCCCTGACCGGCGTGGCGCCGGGCGAGGTGCCCGAGGGGCTGTGCGTCGAGGCGGGCGACGTGCCGCTCGGCGGGGCCTGCAACGCGCAAGCAGACGGACGGACGCCGGCCGACCGCCAGCAGCAGTGCAGCCCCGGCTCGCTGTGCTTCGGCGACCCCGACGATCCCCTCGATCCCAACCGCAACTGGGCGGGGACGGGCACCTGCCAGCGGGCCTGTGATCCGCGCGCGGGCGCACGCTGCGGGGGCGGCACCACCTGTGTGGACTTCGGCACCCGCGACGATCCCGAGACGCCGGCCAACGAGAACCGCGACTTCGGGCTGTGCCTGGCCAGCGACTGCACGCTGCTCGGCGGCGGCTGCGCGGGTGACGGCGTCTGCCGGCCCTACAACCTGCTGGCGCCGCAGGGGCGCTGCAGCCCGCCGGGGGCCGCGGCCCTCGGTGAGGCCTGCGAAGCGGACGACGACTGCGCCGGGCTCGCCTTCTGCGCGAACGCGGGCAACGGCCCCGTGTGCCTCGGCATCTGCAACGCGGCCTCGCCCGAGTGCCCCGAGGGGCAGCGCTGCGTCATGGAGCCCGACTGGGCCTGGGGCGTCTGCCTCTGATCGGGTGCCTCCTTGGTCGGGGCGCCCGCCGCTGATCGGGGCGGTCAGCCCCACCCACACCCGCCTAACCTCTGCTTGTGGCCGCCCCGGCGACGCGCCGAAACCAGCCTGCTCGGTGTTCGTGGGCCGAGCGGGGCGGGGCGGGCGCGCCCGCGCACCGTCACCGGCGGTACCGCGACGGACCGGCCGGGCCGGTGTCCGCGGGTCGACGTCGTTGGCCTGAAGGGAGGGGTGGGGGTCGGTCGGCGCGGCGAGGTCGCCCGGGCCGGGCGGCCGCGCGTCGGCTCAGAAAGTGAGGCCGTCGCCGCCCAGGTTCAGCTTCAGCTTCTCTTTGCCCTTGCCCGTCTCCTCGCCGGCCGCCGTGGCGCCCGGCTTGGTCTTGGGCTTGCGACGGGTGGGCTTGCGGCCCTTGCCCTTGCGGGCGCTGGCCACCTTGTCGGGCTCGGCGTCCGGCGTCCCGGCGTCGCTGGCCGCGGCGTCGGGCTCGAGCTCCAGATCCGCGGCGGCCTGAGCCTCGAGCTGGGCGGCCGTCGGCGGCGGCGCCGGCGGCGCGACCGTGACGACCTCGGTGCGCGCGGGCGGCGGCGCCGCGGGCGCAGGGGGCGGATCGGTCGGCTTGAGGATGAGGGCGATGGCCACGGCGGTGAGGCAGAGCACCGGAAGGCCGACGACCACCAGATAGAAGCTGTTGCCGCGGCCCTGGGGCTCCGGCGCCTGGGGCTGCGCCACCTGGGCGGGGGCCTGGCTGCCCGGCATCTGCACCGGCGGCGCCGGCTCGGGCTCCTCGATGATCTCACCGCGGGCGCGGCGCTCCGCGATATCGAGGGCGCGCGCGCGCTCGGCGCGCTCCTCCTCGGCGGCGCGGCGTCGAGCCTTCTCGGCCGCGATGCGGGCCTCGATCTCGGCGCGCTGCTGCGCCTGCGTCGCCATGATCTGCTGTTGCTGCTGCTCGGCGGCTCGGCGCTTGTCCGCCTCGATGCGCTCCGCCTCGGCGGCGGCCTCCTGATCGACCTCACCGAGGATGTCGGCGAGCAGCGAGTCGGCGTCGTCGATGAAGTTGTTGGTCGCCCGCGCCTTCGGGGCCGCGGCGGCGGCCGCCGCGGGACGGGGGGGCGCCGCCTGGGGCTCGTCCGCGGTCATCTCCTTCAACTCCTTGAGTCGGAAGAGGACCGAGTTCTCCTTGCGTTCGCCCGCCATGGAAGCTCCCGCGCTCGTGGCGCCGAGGGTGGGGGGGAGGCCGCACCCTGCCGGGTGCAGCGAACCGAGCCTGCAGTCTACGCGGGCCCCAGCGGGGGGTCAAGACAGCCAAGCCGGCCAAAACCGTTGTGGAATCGGCCGTTCGTGCCCATTCGGTGGTCGGCGCGCGCCGGGCCCGGGCGCCGAAACGAAGCAGTGCAATTTAAAGCACTTGTTCAAAGTGGCCGGGACCGTTATTGCACCCCGACACCGATTGCTCGATACTGCCCGCCACCTTTTCGGGGTTGGTCCGACGCCGGGACGGGAGATTCATGGCGAAGAAGAAGAAGAACAAGGCGGATCTCAAGAGCGACGAGATCATCGACTCGCTCGCGGATGAGGTCGGCGCCAACGACGAGGACGCGCAGGACGACCGCGTCGATCTCGCCAAGAAGAGAGAGCCCGTCGTGCCGGAGGGGGAGGACGAGGCGGAGGCCGAAGAGACCGTCCTCGACGATGATCCGCCCGCGGGGTCCGACGAGGTCATCCACGGGCGCGCGGCGCGCGCGAAGGCCGAGTTCGCCGCGTGGCCGTGCGAGCCCGATCACGGCAGCGCCCGCGACCTGCTGCAGAAGGAGGGCGCGGCGGTCGATCTGACGTCCGAGTTCGAGGCGGCCGGCGGCAAGGCCATCAACATGGTGCTGCTGCTGCTGCTGATCGCGGTGGGCGGCGCCGGCTTCTGGTACTTCCGCCAGGTGTCCTCGCCCGAGGCGCTCGCCGCCAAGCGGGCCGAGAAGGAGGAGGCCGAGAAGCAGCACCTCGAGGAGCAGCTCGCCAAGCAGAAGAAGTACGGCGTCCTGCGCATCGAGTCCACGCCCGAGCAGGCCGACATCGTCAACGCCTCGGACGTCGATCTCGAGCTCGGCGGGTTCGTCTGCAAGCCCAACGAGAAGTGCGTGGTGAAGAACGAGGAGACCGGCGAGGACATCGTGGTGCGCTCGCCGGCCAACCTGCTCAACATGGACATCGGCAAGGTCTACAAGCTGCGCCTCGAGAAGGACGGCTACGAGCCCTTCGAGTTCGCGGTGGCCGAGCACCTGTGGACCAAGGACACGACCGGCGAGTTCAAGTTCTTCAAGGCGGTCGAGCTGACGCCGACGGCCTGCGAGTACTGGTTCCTGTACGACGCCAAGAAGAAGCGGGAGCTGAAGTTCGAGGACCGCACCAAGTGCCTCGAGCACTACGACGACGCGGTCTCGAACCAGGTGTCGGTCACCGAGTGCACCTGCAAGCTGATGCCCGAGGGCGCGGCCAAGCCCGAAGAGCAGAAGTAGGCGGCGCCGCCCGGCGCCGTCGCGGGCGTCGCCGGGGCTGGCGTACCTCGTCCCGCAGCGGACCCGCTGTGCGCTTCACCGGTCAGATCATCTGCCTCGCCCGCTCCTTTCGCCTGCACGCGGAGGAGCTGGGCAACGCGGTCCCCGCCGCGCCCCTCTTCTTCCTCAAGTCGTCGAGCGCCGTCATCGCCGACGGCGACGCCATCGTGCTGCCGCGCGAGAGCCGTCTGATCCACCACGAGGGTGAGGTGGCGGTGGAGGTCGGCGCGCGCTTGCGGCGGGCCACGCCGGCCGACGCCGCGGCGGCCATCGCGGGGTGGACGGTGCTCAACGACGTCACCGCGCGCGATCTGCAGCAGGCGGACAGCGGGCGCTTCACCCGGGCCAAGGGCTTCGACACCTTCTGCCCCCTCAGCGCCACCCGCGTCGTCGATCCGCCCTGGCGGGCGTGTCGGGTCCAGTGCGCGGTCAACGGCGAGCTTCGCCAGGACGGCGCCCTGCGTGATCTGCTCTGGACGCCGGGCGAGATCCTCGCGGCGGTGTCGGCGGTGATGACGCTGTGGCCCGGCGACATCGTGTCGTTGGGCACACCGGCGGGGGTGGGGCCCCTCGTCGACGGAGACGAGGTCGAGGTGCGGCTCGTCGGGCCCGACGGCGCGGTGCTCGCGCGGGTACGCAACCCGGTGGCGAGCGAGGGGACGCGGGGCCCGCGACAGGAAGCGCCTTCGGCCGACCCGAACCTGTCCTGATAGCCGCGGCGGTGCTCGCGTCGGGGCCGGGTACTGCGACCGGACGAGTCGACGCACGGAGCGGCCGGTGGTGGTCCGTCGCGCGGCCCCCCGCGTGGCGCGTACCGTCCGGTACGCTGCGAGGTGCCACTGGCGATCAGCCCTTGGCGGCCGCTGGCCGAGACGCGCCGTGACCCGACTGGGGACGCGCGACCCTTCGACGAACACTGCGCCGGCGGCGAGAACGTGTCGGACGCCGGCCGAAGGCAGCTGCACCCTACGCCCGGACCGCGGTGGACGCAAGGCCAGCGGCTGCGCTCAGTACAGGCGGTAGCCCAGGCCGACGTGGCCGCCGAGCGGCCAGCCGAGGCCGTTGTCTTCCGTGCTGTAGAGGTCCTTGGAGATCGCCAGGCGCGCGGTGAAGTAGAACTGGTCGACGAGGCGCACCGCGCCGCCGAGCGCCAGCAACGGACCCACCATGACGGCTCGCTCGAAGCGCTCGATGTCGACCTCGGGATCGCAGAGGGCGCGGGGCACGTTGTCGTCGGCGCCGAAGAGCTTGCAGTCGGCGTCGGTGGTGATCGTGAGGGCCCCGGGGCTCGCGATCTCGATGCCCACCGTCGCCGTGGCCCGGAAGCGGTCGGCGTCCCAATGGAAGCCGGGGCCCAGCCAGCCGCGGATGGTGGCCACGTCGCCGCGGAGGTCCTCCTCCCGGTCGCGCCCGCTGTTGGTCAGCCCGAGGTGAAGGTCGAGGGCGACGTAGGGGGCGGCCACCCAGCTGAGGTTGAGGCCGACGCCCAGGTTGGCGAAGGGATCGACGGGCCCCTGCAACCAGGTGAAGCCCTCGAAGCCCGCGTCGAGGAACAGCTTGGGGCGGTGCCGGGGCGCGTCGGGCGGTGAGCCGAAGGGCAAACAGGCCCAGACGCGGCTGGCGAGGCGCTCGCCGGCGTCGGCGGCGTCGCTGCCCATCGGCTGGACCTCGAGGCTGACCCCGGTGGGGCCGTGGATCGCCAGCTCCACGCGGCCCTCGACGCGGCGCGCGAAGACGACCCAGGTGCGACGGGACGCGTCGCCCCGGTGGTCGCCGGTCAGCGAGAACGAGTCGGGCGCCGGGGGCCCGGCGGCCAGGAGCGCCTCGCGCGCGCGGTCGAGGGCCGCCACCGACTCGGGCCGGTCGTAGCCCGCCCGCAGGCGCAGGTGAGGATCCACCATCAGGGCGCGGCGCAGCACCGCCTCGGCTTGAACGCGGTCACCGGCCTCGAGCAGCGCGAGGCCGCGGAACAGCAAGGCCCGACCGACGGCGGCGGGGTCGACCACGTCGTGCTGCAGGTCGAGGTAGGCGTCGACCGCGGCGCCCAGCCGGCGGGCCGCGGACTCGAGGCGGACCGCTCGGTACTCCTCCTCGCCGAGGGCGTGCATCTCGTTGGCGAGGGCCAACGACTTGTCGTAGCCCGCGGCGCGGGTGATCTGCTTGCGGGTGGCGATGGGCGGCACCACGTCGAGGTTGCCGTAGTGCTGCAGGGCCGACACGAAGGCCGCCCAGACGGGCGGGGGGGCGGTCGGATCCGTCGGGGCGGGGGTGGCCTCGGCCAAGGCGGCCTGATCGAGCAGCGGATAGATCACGACGCGCGGGCGCCGGAAGTCGGCGGGCAGGCCGCCGGTCAGCCGCGCCACGTCGCTGTCCCGCGGCGCGGCGTCGGCGGCGTGCGGGCCGCCGATCAAGAGACCAAGGGCCGCCAGCGCAGCGAGCGCGCGCCTCATGGGCTCTCGCCGCCGCTCTGGCACTGCCGGTCGGGATCGCCGGCGCCCGGGCACACACAGGTGGTGCGCGGCCGGCTGCCCGCCTTCTCGAAGGTGACCGGGGTCCCGCGCGGGGCGCCGCCGCAGCGCATCTCGCCGCGCAGGGTGTCGCCGTCGCCGTCGAGCAGGAAGCGCTGCCCGGCGCAAGCGGGGGGCGGCGGGCGGCAGGCGGGCGTGGGCGACAGGAAGCCGTCGTCCGGCAGGCGCGGCACGTCGGGCTCGAAGAGCTCGAAGCGCAGGCGCGTGTCCGACGCGACGCCGCTCTGGATGAGGAAGCAGCCGCACTCGTGCTGGCGCTGGAAGCTGTCGAGCTCTGCGCCCTGGTACTGGTACCGAACCACGACCCCCGCGACGCCGTCGCCGTAGCGACCGACGTGCAGCTCGTAGACGAAGCCGTCGGCGCAGGTGGCGTCGTCACCGCAGGCCGACATGCGCCACACGCCGCTGTGTTCGCGCTCGGGACCACAGGACGACAGCGCCCACGCCAGGATCCCGAGGAGCAGCTGTCGGCCCAGTCGCACTCTCGCCTCGCCGTCGCGGTTCGCGCGGGAGTCTTGCACGAATGGGGGAGCGGGGCAACGCGGCCCCGTCGCGCCGGTCAGGCGTCTTCGCCCTCGTCGTCGGCGTCGCCGTCGCGCCGCAGGTCGAGCTTCTTCAGCAGATACTCGGCGCTCTTGCGGTGAATGCCGGCCACCCGGGCCGCGGCGCTGATGTTGCCGCGGGTGCGGTCGAGCAGGCGGGTCCAATAGGCGCGCTCGAAGGCCTCGACCAGCCGGGCCTTGGCGTCCTTGAAGGGCAGATCCTCTTCGAGGCCGGCGAGGGCGGCCTCGACCCCCGAGTCGGCCACGGGCGCCGCGTTGGGCTCGTCGACCTTCGACTGGGTGTCGCCGAAGCTGGGCGGCATCAGGTAGCGCGTCTCGAGGCGGTTGTCCGTGGCCAGCATCGACGCGCGCTCGACGAAGTTGCGCAGCTCGCGCACGTTGCCTGGCCAGCGGTGGCGCTGCAGCTTCACGATGGTGTCGTAGCCCACCTGCACTCGCTGGCCCTCCGGCGCCTCGAGATCCTCGAGGAAGTGGCGGACCAGCAAGGGGATGTCCTCGACGCGACGGCGCAGGGGCGGCAACACGACGCGGATGACCGCCAGCCGGTAGTACAGGTCCTGCCGGAAGGCGGCGTCCTCGACCTCCTTCTGCAGGTTGCGGTTGGTCGCCGCGACGATGCGCACGTCGGCCTTCACCGGGCGATCACCGCCCACCGGCGTCACCACCCGCTTCTCGAGCGCCCGCAGCAGCTTGGGCTGCAGATCGAGGGGCAGCTCCCCGATCTCGTCGAGGAACAGCGTGCCCCCGTCGGCGCGCTCGAACGCGCCGGCGCGCGCCGCGCTGGCGCCGGTGAAGGCGCCCTTCACGTGGCCGAACAGCTCGCTCTCGATGAGGTTGGGCGCCACCGCCGAGCAGTCGAAGACGACGAGCGGCGCGGCGGCGCGCTTCGAGCGGGCGTGCAGGGCGTCGGCCACCAGCTCCTTGCCCGTGCCGCTCTCGCCCTCGATCAGCACCGTCATGTCGGTGGGCGCCACCCGCTCGAGGATGGCGAAGATCTCGCGCATGGCCGCCGACTTGCCCAGCATCTGCCCGAAGCGGTGCTGCCGGGACAGCTCGATCTGCACCTCCTCGTCGCCGGGCTGGTAGCGGATGACGTTGCCGCCGATGCGGATCCGCGCGCCGGGCCGCAGGTAGACGTCGTTGGCCCGCAGGTCGTTGACGAAGGTGCCGTTCTTGCTCGCCTCGTCGAGCAGGCGGTGGCCGGCGGGATCGACCTCGATGCGCGCGTGGAAGCGGCTGGTGGTGCCGTCGTCAAGGGCCAGCTCGCAGTCGGGGTGCGTCCCGAGGCGGGTGACGCGCTCCCGGGTCACGAGTCGCTTGCCCGCGTCGGTGCCTTCGATCACCTCGAGGGTGAAGGTGCGCGTGGTGAGGCGCTCGATGTCGTTCGACAGGATGGTGCGGGTGACCTCGGCGCTCATTACTCGACTCCGGCGGGCAGGGGCACGCGAATCTCCGGCAGCTCGGTCAGCTTGCCTGCTTCCAGCGTCACCGTCACGGGCTCGCTGCGATAGACGTTGCCCGTGTCTTTGTGGGTCCACGCGGCCTGGACCTGGTGGCGGCCGGGGGGCAAGGGGTGCGCGTTGAGCAGCCCCGGCTGACCGACGCGGCGGCCGTCGACCAGCAGCACGGCGGCCCCGGGGTTGGTCCGAACGGTCAGCTTCGCGAACTGCTGAAGGGTGACGACCTGCTCGCCGGCCGGGGCGCCGGGCCGGATGGTGACGGCGGTCGGCGCGAAGCCGTTGGCGCGCAGCTCGAAGCGCTGGGCCCGGCGCGTGACCGTGACGGCGAAGGGGGTCGTGCCGACCTGCGTGCCGTCGGCGAACACGTTGGCGACGGTGGGCTCGGTCCTCAGCATGATCTCGGCGCGCGGCGCGGTGACCGGCGGCCGGCGGCGCCCGGCGTCCGGCGGGGGAGAGGCGTCGACCGTCGCGTCCGGAGCGTCCGCGGCGTCGGCGTTCGGCGCGGCGTCCCGCGGGGGCCCGGCGTCCACCGGCCGCGGCAGGAGCGCGAAGGCGGGGCGGTGGGTGCCCTCGCCGGCGACGAGCGTGCGGCAGCGCGGCTTGGCGTCGTGGGCGTCGGCCTCGACGCACACCACGTAGTCCTCGCCCGGCTTCAGCGGGAAGGGCAGCTCCGACACTTCGCCCCCGTTCACCAGCGTGCGGAAGGGGACGTCGGCCGGCGTCACGGCCGGGTCGAGGGCGGCTCGGGCCGCGCTCGAGGCCGGGCGGTCGAGCCACAGGCCGACCCCGGCGGCGGTGAGCGCGCCCAACAGCAGGCCGACGAACAGGAAGCGGCGGCGTCCGCGGGCGACCGGGCCGGCGGCGGGCGGGGCGGCGGTGACGTCGAGCGGATCGATGGTCGCGTCGCCTGCCCGGCGCTGGGGCGTGGCGGGGCCCGTCGGGGTGGGGGGGGTCGATCGCCGGGCGGCTCGGTCGGCGCCCTCGGCGGTCGCCGTGCGGGTGCGCGCCAGGCCGTCCGCGCTGGGCGTCAGGGCCCCGAGCTGCATCATCAGCGCGTCGTCGAGCGACAGCGGCGCCGCCGACTCGGCGTCGGGCACCACGCCCTCGGGGAACCACTCGGCCAGGGCGCGCCCCAGGGCGCTCGCGTCGGCGTGGCTCTCGGTCTCGGCCAGCCAGCGCGACAGCGCGCGCCGCATGTCGCCGGCCGTCGGGTAGCGATCCGCGGCCTCGGGGGCCAGCGCGCGCATCACCAGGGCGTCGAGGCCGGGCGGCAGGTGGGGCGCCACGGAGGTCGGCGGCTGGATGTCGGCCTGTCGCACCAGGCGCAGCGTCTCGGTCTCGCTCTCGCCCTCGAAGGGCCGCACGCCGGTCAGCAGCTCGTACAGCACCAGGCCCGCCGAGAACACGTCGCTGCGCGGATCGACGTGCCGGCCGTCGGCCTGCTCGGGGCTCATGTAGACGAACTTGCCCTGCAGCGTGCCCGAGATGCTCTGGTGCAGGCCGCCGCGCGCTCGGGCGATGCCGAAGTCGACCAGCTTCACCTCGCCGCCGGCCCCGAGCGCGACGTTGGAGGGGCTGACGTCGCGGTGCACGATGTGCAGCGGCCGCCCGTCGGCGCCCACCTTCCGGTGGGCGTAGTCCAGCCCGGCGCACACCTCGGCCACCAGCCACACCGCCAGGTCCGGCGCCATGCGGAGCCCCTCGGTGCGCAGGCGGCGCAGGACGGCCTTCAGATCGCGCCCGGGCAGGTACTCCATCACCAGGTACAGCTCGCCGTCGTCGTCGGCGAGCTCGAGCACCGGCACGATGTTGCCGTGGTGCAGCTGCACCATCAGGTGCGCTTCGTCGATGAACTTGTGGACGAAGTCCTCGTTGCGCGCGAGGTGCGGCAGGATGCGCTTGATGGCCACGCGCTTGGTGAAGTTGGCGGCGCCCTGCGTCTCGGCGAGGTACACCTCGCCCATGCCCCCTGCCGCCAGGCGCCGCAGCAGCGTGTAGCGCCCCAGGGTGCGCTGCTCGCTCACCGGCGGCGCGCGCCTCCGCGCATGCGGGGGTGGCCCATCTGCGGCTGCATGCCGGCCATCTTCGGGCGCTCGAGGCCGAACTGGTACCACTGCTCGCCGTAGCCCCGCATGTTCATCTTCTTGCGGTTCTGCAGCGCCGTGAGGTTCTCGGCGAGGTTCTTGTCGTCGGCCGCGGCGTCCTTGCCGCGGGCCAGCACCGCGATGGCGTCGTCGAGGCGCTCTTCCTTCCACAGGATCCAGGCGTAGAGCGACCAGAGCATGCCCTGCTTCTTCGCCACCTTCACGGCGTCCTCGAGGACGCGCACGGCCCCATCGAGGTCCTTGCGCCCCTTGTAGTACGCCACCGCCAGCATCGCCCAGGCCGGCCACAGCGCCTGCAGCAGCTGCGCCTTGCGGCCCTTCAGGCGGGCGCGCTCGAGGTACGGGATGGCGTCCGCGAGGCCGCTGCCCTTCGGCTTCGCGTCCGGCACCTGCTGCATCACCAGCCACTTCGTGAACAGCAGCGTGCCGATGCGCGCGTTAAGCATGGTCGACACGCCGATCTGCCACTTCTCGAACATGAAGCCGCGCTTGAGCAGCTCCACCGCGCGGTCGAACCGGTTGCCCATCGCGGCGGCGGTGTTCTTCCCGGGGCGCTGCGCGAGGCCCTGCAGGGCCGCCATCTCGGCGTCGGCGGCCTGCGTCACCGCCTCGACGCGCTTGGCGACGCGGCGGTTGGTCCAGACGAAGGCGAGGACGCCGAGGATCATGCCGGGCAGGAAGGTCCAGCCGATGCCGACGCCGAACACCAGCGGCACGAGGGCGACGAAGAGGGCGACGCCCAGCGAGAGATAGAGCGTGTACATGCGATTCCAGATCGTGCGGGGCCTCGCGCGCCGAGGCCCGTTCCAGGCGGTCCGGCCCGCCGCGCGGGTCTTCTAGCACGGCGCCGCTTCGCGGGGCAACGGGTGCTCCTTGACCGTCGGGACCGGGCGGAAATAGAGTCGCAGATCGCCACCCCGGCAAGGGAAGCCCCCCGCACGATGGACCTGCTGATCCAGATTCGCCAGGCGGTACACCGCGGCGAGATCGACGCGGCGATGTTCGTCAGCCTGTGCGAGCGGCTGCTGCGGGTGGGCGAGCGCGACGTGGTGGTCGACGTGCTGCACCAGCACGGGGTGCTGCAGCACCACCTGCAGACCCACGAGGCGGGGCTCGACAGCACCAGCCACCTCAGCGCGAGCATCGACCACAGCCTGCACGAGGGCAGCAGCGTCCAGCACAGCGTCGAGCACACGGGGGAGTCGGACAGCGACGCCGCCGACGAGTGGGGATACCGGGCGCTCGACGGGGCGGAGGCGCAGGCCCAGCCGGCCATCGGCGACGAGGTCATCGAGCGGGCGGGCGCGATGCGCGCCCTCGCGACGGGCGGCCAGAGCGTGCCCCCCGAGAAGTACACCATGTTCGAGGAGATCGCCCGCGGCGGCGTGGGCGCCATCTCGCTGGTGCGTGATCGCGATCTGATGCGCACGCTGGTGATGAAGACGCTGATCGAGGGCAACGGGGTCTCGGACTACGTCCTCAAGAAGTTCATCGAGGAGGCGCAGATCACCGCCCAGCTCGAGCACCCGAACATCGTGCCGGTGCACGACTTCGGTTACTTCAGCGGGGGCGAGGTGTTCTTCACGATGAAGCTGGTGCAGGGGCGCACCCTGAAGGACGTGCTGCGGCGCATCCGGAAGGGCGATCCCGAGGCCAGCCGCGAGTTCCCGCGCATCAAGCTGCTGACCGTCTTCCAGCATGTGTGCATGGCCATCGGCTTCGCCAACAGCCGCGGGGTGGTGCACCGCGACATCAAGCCCAGCAACGTGATGATCGGCGACTTCGGCGAGACCTTGGTGCTCGACTGGGGCGTCGCCAAGGTGCTCGGCCGCGCGGAGGATCCGGTCGGCGACGACTACACGCCGGATCACGTGTCGACGGCGCGCAGCCAGTCCGAGGACGCCACGATGGTGGGCGTCGTGACGGGCACGCCGGCCTACATGTCGCCGGAGCAGGCGGCCGGCAAGGTGAACGAGGTCGACGCGCGCTCGGACGTCTACGCGCTCGGCGCGTTGCTGTACGAGATCCTGACCTACCGCCCGCCGTTTCGGGGCAAGAACTTCCGCCAGACCCTGGCCGCCGTGCTCACCCAGCCGGTCGTACCGCCTTCCCGGCGCGCGCCCAACAACAACGTGCCGGCGCGGCTCGAGGAGATCTGCCTGCGCTGCCTCGAGAAGGATCCCGACCGCCGGTACGGCAGCGCGCGGCAGGTGATCGAGGCGCTCGAGCAGTACCTGGCCGGGGTCGAGGACCTCGACCGGCGGGCGCGGCTGTCCGAGCAGAAGCTGCAAGAGGGCATCGAGCTCGTCGAGGAGTACACGCGCTCGCGGGCGGTGGTCGAGCAGCTGCGCCACGAGCTGATGGATCTCGAGTGGCGGGTGAAGGGCTACGAGTCTGCGGACCACAAGCGGCCGATGTGGGCCAAGCAGACCGAGCTCGCCGAGCACGAGGTCGAGATGCACCAGCTGTTCAGCGCCGCGGCGCAGGCGCTGATGTCGGCGATCGGCTTCAACCCGGACAACGACGAGGCGTGCAACGAGCTCGCGCGGCTGTACTGGTTCAAGCTGCGCGACGCCGAAGAGGTCGACGACGAGGGCGCCTACATCTACTACCGGGGGCTGGTCGAGGCCTACAACCGAGGCCTGTTCGATGATCTGCTCCGCGGCGAGGGGCGCATCATCATCCGCTCCTACCCGGCCGACGCCATCGTCACCGCCAGCCGCTACATGGAGGTCGACCTGCGGCTGACGACGCTGATGGAGGATGACCTGGGCGTCACGCCGCTGAACAACATCCCGCTGACGCAGGGCAGCTGGCAGCTGACCTTGCAGCGCGACGGCTACCGGGACGTCGTCGTCTGCGCGCGCGTGGATCGGGGCGAGGTCACCGACGTCGCGTGCCGGTTCTTCACCGAGGAGGAGATCGGGGCGCACTACCTGTATGTCCCCGGCGGTCCCTTCGTGATGGGGGGCGACGACGCGTGCACCTCGGCGCGGGTGCGGCGGGTGACCGAGGTGGGCGACCTCTTCGTGTCGCGCTACCCGGTCACCTGTGGCGAGTACCTCGCCTTCGTCCAGGAGCTGGACGCGGTGGATCCGGCGGCCGCCCAGGCCCGGGTGCCGCGCTTGAAGGCGCAGTCGGGCTGGCTGTGGGGGCGCGACGCGCACGGGCGGTTCGCGCTGCCCGAGGTCGACAGCGAGGGGCTGCGGTGGGATCCCTACTGGCCGGTGCTGGGCGTGTCGTTCGACGACGCGGTGGCCTACTGCGGCTGGTACACCGAGCGGACCGGCTTGGTGGTGCGGCTGCCGACGGAGGAGGAGTGGGAGAAGGCCGCGCGGGGCACCGACGGGCGCCTCTATCCGTGGGGCAACCGGTTCGACGCGACCTTCTGCAAGATGGCCGACTCGCGGCCCGGGCAGTCCTCGCCGGAGCGGGTGGGCTCGTTCCCCGCCGACATGTCGCCCTACGGCTGCTTCGACATGGCCGGGTTGGTGCGCGAGTACTGCGACAGCCCCTACGGGGGCGACGACGCGCTGCGGGTGCTCAAGGGCGGCAGCTTCAGCACGACGAGCGACATCGGGTGCCGGGTGACGCATCGCCTGGCCGTGCCGCGGCACGCGCCCAGCCTCGAGAACGGCTTCCGCGTGGTGCGGGAGCCGCCCGCGGCCCCCAAGGACACGACCCAGCGGCGCCTGGTCCGGCCGCGCTTCGACTGAACCGCGCCCGGCGCCGCCCCTCGATCAGAACAGACGGGTCGTGTCGACCAGCAGGGTGACGGGGCCGTCGTTGAGCAGCTCGACGTCCATCATCGCGCCGAAGATGCCCGTCTCGCAGCGCAGCCCCAGCGCGCGGGTGGCCTGCACGTAGCGATCGAACAGGGGCCGGGCAACCGCGGGGTGTGCGGCCGATTGAAACGAGGGGCGGCGCCCCTTGCGACAGTCGCCCAGCAGCGTGAACTGGCTGACGGCCAGCACGGCGCCGCCGGCCTGGGCCACGTCGAGGTTCATCTTGTCGTCGGCGTCGCGAAAGATGCGCAGCCCGGCGACCTTCTTCGCGAGGGCGTCGGCGTCCGCCGCGGTGTCCTCGGCCGCGGCGCCGACGAGGACGAGCAGCCCGCCGTCGATGGCGCCGGTGACCGCCCCGTCCACCGTGACGCGCGCCCGTCGCACCCTTTGAACCACCGCCCGCATCTCGACCTCCCGCCGTCGTCGCGCGACGTTTCACAATCCAGAGCGCCTGTGATAAAGGCTTGAGGTCACGAGGTCCACCCCCAGCCGAGCGACCATGTCCGACCAGAACCGCAAGACACTGCGCAGCTTCTACTGCCGGGACTATCTGTGGGAGCTCTTCGAGGTCATGACGCGTGACCTCGGCTGCTCGATGGACTACCTGGTCAACGAATCGATGCGGCACTACGCGCGCAGCCGGAACTACAGCCTGGCCGCGGCGTCGCGCAGCGGGGATCCGCAGGTGGTGTCGCCCTTCGACGACGCCGCCGAGGCGCCCGACGCGGTGCCCCCGCCGCCGGAGCCCGCGCCCGCGCCCGTGCCTCACCGGCGCCCGCCGCCGCTGCCCAACCAGCGCAGCGCCGAGGCCGCCCCGGCCGCGGCCGCGCGCCCCCCGCTGTTCCTGTTGTTCAATGGGCAGCGGTACCGCATCGACAAGGAGAAGTTCATCATCGGGCGCGGCAGCCAGATGACGGACCTCACGATCCGCGACGGCAACATCTCGCGGAAGCACTGCGCGGTGATCTTCCGCGGCGGGCACTACTTCATCAAGGACCTCGACTCGACCAACGGCATCGAGTTCAACGGCAAGCGCATCGAGCACAAGCGCGTCGATGAGGGCGACACGTTCTATTTGTGTGATTACGAGCTGCGGTTCACCTTTCGCTAGCCGCAGCGGTTGATCACCGGCCCGGGAAACGTGCCCGTGCCCGTGCCCGTGCCCGTGCCCGTGCCCGACGGCGCGAAGCGCCGCCCCCCGGCGCGAAGCGCCGCCCCCGGCGCGAAGCGCCGGCCCCCGGCGCGAAGCGCCGGCCCCCGGCGCGCAGCGCCGCCCCCGGCGCGCAGCGCCGCCCTCCTTGACCTTGACCTTGACCTTGACCGCGCCCCCTGGCGGCTCGCGCCGTTCAGGTCCGACCTCTCCCTACCCCGACTTCATCGCCGTGCGTAGCGCCGGCACGCGCCTTCGTGCGGGTCGGGCACGGGCACGTGCACGGGCACGGGCACGTTTTGGGAACGGACCGTCGAGCGAGGGTCGAGGGGCAAGGGCAAGGGCAAGGGCAAGGGCAAGGGCAAGGGCAAGGGCAAGGGCAAGGGCGCCTTACGGCCCGCCAGAAAGGCCAAAGGCGCCCCGAGGGGCGCCTTTGGTGGTCGGAATCGTCACGGCGGAGCGAATCTCGGGACGAATGATCAAACCCATGACCTGCAGCAGGTGGGCGCAGTGGTAAACGACTTCAGGCTTCCGACTACATGGTCGGCTTGCTCACCATCGTCAGTGACCGGGCCCGGTTTGATTGGTACAGGGATTAATCTAGAACCCTCACGCTCCGTCGGTGACGCTTCCTGAAGTCCACGTTAGGTAGCGCCCCCCGGTCTGCCAAGGGGCGCGTCCAACTTCTTTCGGGTCAATCGGAAAAGAGACCAGATCCCGAGGGGTTCGCGGCCACCAGCGCCGGGCGGTGAGGCGCCGCGGCGGGCTCAGGGGCGGGCGCGGCCTCGCCCGCGAGGGCGAAGGGCCAGGAGGAGCAGGCCCAGCAGCGCCCAGGGGGCCGGGGCGCCGCCGTCGCCGGCATCGCAGTCGCAGCCCTCGCTGGTGTCCTTGTCGCCGCCGCCGCCGCCGTCCGCGTTGCCGCCGCCGCCGCCGACGTCGCCGCCGACGATCCCACCGTCGGGCTCACCGGCGCCCATGTCCTCGGGCAACGGGCCGCCGTCGGGCACGCCCGCGTCGGGCATGGGCTCGACCGGGTTCAGCCAGTCGGCCACGCACTGCGCGGTGCCGTCGGTGACGGTGCAGGCCTGCCGGGCGGGGCACTGCACGCCGTCGCACGGATCGTCAGCGCAGGCGCCCCCAATGCAGGCGCGGCCCGGTCCGCAGCTGTCCGCCTCGCAGGTGTCCTCGACACACTCGGCGTCGACGCACACGCTGCCGGCCGGGCAGACGATGCCGCCGCAGCGCGTGTCCTGGCACACGCCGTCGATGCAGTCCTGGCCGAAGCCGCAGCTGATGCCGGCGCACGAGAACGTGCACTGCCCCTCGCGGCAGAAGCTGTCGAGGCCGCAGGTGACGCCCTCACAGGGGTCGGCCTCACAGGCGCTCGCCCGGCAGCGCTCGCCCGGCGGACATCCGGTCTCGTAGCAGATGTCCTCCACGCACACGCCGCCCGCGCACGCTTCGCCGGCCGGGCAGCTGACGCCCTCGCAGGGATCCTCACACGCGCCGGTCGTCGCGTTGCAGCTGGCGCCGGGCGGACACTGGACGCCGGCGCAGGGGCTGATGCAGTGGTTGTTGATGCAGAACAGATCGCCGGGGCAGGTGTTGTCGAGCCCGCAGCGGTCGGCGCACTCGCCGAGCACGCAGGCCTGCTCGCCCCCGCACAGCTCGCCCTCGTCGACCTCGCCGTCGCAGTCGTCGTCCTCACCGTTGCAGATCTCGGCCGGCACCGCGCCGCAGGTGCCGCAGTCGTTGAGCAGCTCCTCGTCGATCGACCCGTCACAGTCGTTGTCGATCAGGTCGCAGATCTCCTCGGCCGGGCCGACCGTGGCGCGGCACACGATGCTGCCGCCGAGCGAGCAGTCCAGCGTGCCGGTGCCGCACGCGCCGAACAGTCCGGTCGCGCAGGGATCCGGGTCGACCACCGGACTGCCGTCTTCGGTGCGGTCGATGATGTTGTCGCAGTCGTTGTCGATCCCGTCGCACACCTCGGGGTTGCCGTCCGGCGTGCACAGGTAGCGATCACAGGCGTCGCCGACGCCGTCGTTGTCGGTGTCGTCCTGCGCGCGGTTGGGCACCTTCGGGCAGTTGTCGCAGGCGTCGCCCACGTCGTCCTCGTCCTCGTCGGCCTGGTCCGGGTTGGGCACGTCGGGGCAGTTGTCGTCACACAGGCCGTCGTCGTCGGTGTCGAGGCAGACGCCGCCCAGGGAGCGCTCCAGGGTGAGGATCGCGAAGCCCTGGGTCGACTGCTGGGTCCAGCCCGGCTGCGGGCTGCCCGCGTGGCCGGTGCCCCAGCTGCCGTCGTTGGGCCGCTGCCACTCGAGCAGCGTGTAGGCCAGGTCGAAGTAGTGCGAGCGGGGCTCCGCCGGGAAGCCCAGCGCCACCGGATCCCGATCACCGAAGTCGTCGGCGTAGATGCCGCCCCCGAGGCCGTCGTCCTCGGAGACCGTCAGCGCCTTCTCGGCGGCCCAGAGGTAGTAATAGGTGCTGGTGGGGCGGAAGCCGCCGATCATGTCGTCGTAGGTGTAGTTCTCGCGCAGCCAGCTCAGCGCCGCCTGCGGGGCCGCCTGGCCCGCGGGCACCTCGGCGAGCCGGTAGCACCACAGCCCCGAGGCGGTCATCGACGAGCTGGGCTCGCTGCGCGGGTTGTAGCTGAGCCCGCCGTTCTGATCGTCCTGGTCCACCATCAGGAAGTTGATGACGTTGGGCAGGTTCATCGCCGCGCCCTCGAGGATGTTCTCGGCGGCCGACAGGCCGGCCACGCCGAACTGGGTCGTCGACAGGTCGCCGCTCTGGGTGGGGTTGTTGTAGTTCCAGCCGCCGATGTTGTCGGGACCCTGGTTGCCCTGGGTGCGCTGCAGCCCGACGACGCCGTTGGCCAGCGCCTGCGTGGCCGTCACGGGCGCGCCGACCTCGTCGGGGCCGCCCGTCGCCAGGTAGGCCGACAGCGCCATCAGGTTGCCGCCGGCGACGTAGGTGTAGGGCGTCGCGTTGGGGTTGGTCATCACCCCCTCGGTCTCGATGAGCTTGCGCACCAGGCGCACGACCATGTTCTGGTCGAGGGGGTCGAGCCCGACGTAGCCCAGCTGGCGCCCGAGGAAGCCGAGGCCGGCCCGCTTCTCGATGAAAGACAAGACGCCGAGGAAGTTGTGCCGGCCCTGTGGGTCGTTGAGGTGGCCGGTGCCGTTCTCGAGGGTTCGGTAGAACTGGAGGCCCGCCTCGATGGCGAGATCCACCTCGCACGCGAAGGGGGAGTCGTCGCACATCTGCGCGCGGGCCGGCGGCGCCGTGAGCACGCCGACCGCGACCAGGATCGGAAGGAGGGCGGAGCGGGGCGAGGACATCCGGTTTCTCCACGAGAACGGGCAGGGCACGTTCGTTCGGTACGCTGTCGATCAGGCCCGATGTCGGCCGGGCGGTGGGACGACATCGGACCGTCAAACCGTCGACTGGGCAGATCTACGGGTCGGACCCGCGCGCAATACTCCCATCCCGGTCGAGATTGGCGCAAGCGGCCGATGACGACGCGGTCGTTGCCTCGCGCGCGCGGGGCCGGTAGAACGGCCCTCCGGCAGGACATGCGTGGAGGCGCCATGGCGCGGGTCGAGCTCGAGGCCGTCGGGAAGCGATACCCCAACGGCTTCGAGGCAGTGCACGCCTTCGACATCGACATCGCCGACGGCGAGTTCATCGTCCTCGTCGGTCCCTCGGGCTGCGGCAAGAGCACCACCCTGCGCATGGTCGCGGGGCTCGAGACCATCTCGAGCGGCGCCCTGCGCATCGACGGCCGGCGGGTCAACGACCTGCCGCCGAAGGCCCGCGACGTGGCGATGGTGTTCCAGTCCTACGCGCTGTACCCGCACATGACCGTCTTCGAGAACATGGCCTTCGGTCTGCGCCTGCAGAAGCTGCCGGTGGCCGAGATCGAGGCGCGGGTGCGCTCGGTCGCCGAGCGCCTCGGCATCGAGGGGCTGCTCGACCGCAAGCCGAAGGAGATGTCCGGCGGTCAGCGGCAGCGCGTCGCGATGGGCCGCGCGATCGTGCGGCGCCCGCGGGTCTTCCTGTTCGACGAGCCCCTCTCGAACCTCGACGCCAAGCTGCGCCTGCAGATGCGGGTCGAGATCAGCCGCCTGCACGAGAGCCTCGGTGCCACCAGCCTGTACGTCACCCACGACCAGGTGGAGGCGATGACCCTCGCCGACCGCATCGTGCTGATGAAGGACGGCTTCGTGCAGCAGATCGGCGCGCCGCTCGAGCTGTACGCGCGTCCGGTGAACACCTTCGTGGCCACCTTCGTGGGCAGCCCCTCGATGAACCTGCTGCCTGGCATGGTGCAGGGGGATCGCGTCGTCGGCGCGGGCTTCAGCCTGCCCCTGCCCGCGGGTGTGGCGGCCACGGCGGGCCAGGCGGTGCTCGCCGGGGTGCGGCCCGAGCACCTGCGGCGCGCCGAGGGGGCCGGCGCGCTGACCGGCGCGGTCGACGTCGTGGAGCCGATGGGCAACGAGAGCTTCGTCCACTGCGTCGCCGGCGAGCACCGGGTCGTGGCGCGCTGGCCCGGCTTCGTGGCGCCGGCCCGGGGCGAGGCGGTGGCCCTCGAGGCGGATCCCGCGCACGTCCACCTCTTCGACGCCGCCACGCAAGCCCGGCTGTGAGCGCCTCGGCCGTCCGCGCGCTGTTCGCCACGCTGGCCTGGGCGCTCTGCGCGCTCGGTTGCGGCGAGCGCGCGCCCGCTGACGCGCGGGCTCAGCTGGTGCTGTGGCACAGCTATCGCGGCGCGGAGGAGGCGGCCCTGCTCGCCGCCCTCCGCCGCTTCGAGGCCACCCGCCCGGATCTGCGGGTGCGCGCGGTCTCGATCCCCTACGACGCCTTCCCCAACAAGCTCGGCGTCGCCGTTCCGCGCGGCAACGGCCCGGATCTGTTCGTCTTCGCGCACGACCGGGTGGGTGACTGGGCCGAGACCGGCATCATCGAGCCCATCGGTTTCTGGGCCGACGAGGCGCTGATCGATCGGTTCTTCCGCACCACGGTCTCGCCCCTCGTCTATCGCGGGCAGCTGTACGGCCTGCCCCTGGCCTTCAAGACGCTGGCGCTCTATTACGATCCGGGCCTGGTGCCCGCTCCCCCCGCGACCACGGACGATCTCGTCGCCGCCGCCAAGGCCGCGCGGGCCGCCGATCCGCAGGTCTGGGGCCTGGGCTACGAGGTGGACAGCCTCTACTTTCACGCGCCCTGGCTGCATGGCTTCGGCGGCGCGGTGTACGCCGACGAGGACGACACCGTGGCCCTCGACTCGCCCGCCTCGGCCGCCAGCCTGGCCTTCGTGCGGCGGCTGCTCGTCGAGGAGAAGATCATCCCCGAGGAGGCCACCAGCGCCCTCGTCACCGCGCTCTTCAACGACCACCACCTCGCCTTCGTGATCAGCGGTCCGTGGTTCAAGGGGGAGCTGGCGGGCAATGATCGCTGGGCCGTGGCGCCGCTGCCGACGGTGAGCGAGACGGGCCAGCCGGCGCGGCCCTTCCTCGGCGTCGAGGCGGTCCTGATGAGCGGCCACTCGCGCCACAAGCGCTCGGCCTTCGCGCTGATGACCTTCCTGACCACCGACGCCGAGGCGACCCACCGCCTGCTGGAAGGCAGCCAGCTGGTGGCGAACCAGGCGCCGTACGATGATCCCCGGGCGCGCGAGGACGCCTTCCTGCGTGCCTTCCGCGGGCAGGTCGAGCACAGCGTGTCGTTGTCGAACCGGCCTCACATGCGGCGCGTGTGGACGCCGATGAAGACGGCGCTGTCGCAGGCGATCGTGCACGGGCAGGATCCGCTCGAGGCGCTGCGCGACGCGGCGGCCACCATCCAGCGGGCGACGGAGTAGCCGTGCAGACGGGGGCGTTGGACGCGGGCGCGCCGCGCGTCGGGCTGCTGGGCCCGCTGTTGACCACGCTGCTGGCGGCGGGCCTGGCGTTGGTCGTCTTCGGGCGCTTCGCGGCCGAGCGCGCGGACGCCGTGACCGCCTGGGCCGCGCAGGCCGCCGCGGAGGCGCTGGCGCGCGACGCCGCGCCCCGGGCGCGGGTGGCGGCGTTGGCCGAAGCGGGGGACGGGCCCGCCCTGTTGCCGCGGGTGGTCGTCGACGACCCGGCCCCGCGCAAGTACGCCTTCCTGCGCGTGCTGCGCTATGCCGCGCATCCCGAGCGGGCCGGGCAGGGGCTGGCCCCCGACCGCGACGCCGACAAGGCGGCGGCCGACGCCTTCGGGCGCGGCGCGCGCCGACCGGACCTGCGCTGGGTCGGGGGCGACGTGGCCCGCGCCGCCGTCCCCGCGGGCCCCGACGCCGTGGCGGTCGTGGACGCGCGGCGGGCGGAGCTGCTGGCCTCCCCGGCCCTGCACTTCGTGGCGGTGCTGGCCGGGGCGCTGCTGGGCCTGCTCGCGTGGCTGGCGCTGCTGCGCCGCGGACCGTCGCGCTGGGCGGCCCCGGCTGGGGCGGCGCTGACCGGGGCGGGGGTGCTCGCCGCGCTGTGGTGGGGGGCCTCGGCGCTCGCGGCGGCGACGGACGCCGCCGCGAAGGGCCTCGCGCTGCGCACGACGGGCGTGCCCGCGCCGCCGCCGGTGGCCGCGGGCGAGTGGGCGCTGCTCTTCGCGGCGCCGCTGCTGCCGCTGGTCGTCTTCGCGGTGATCGGGGCGATGAGCGCGAGCCGTCGCTCGCCGCATCGCGTGGCCTACGCCTACGTGACGCCGGCGATGTTGGGCATGGCGGTGCTGATCCTGGTGCCCTTCGGCCTCGGCGTCGCCCTCGCGTTCACCCGCCACGAGCACGGCACGTTCACCTTCGTGGGCCTGCAGAACTTCGTCCGCATCCTGAAGAGCGAGGGCTTCGCGCTCACGCACCCGCTGAGCTTCTACTTCACCCTCGGCGTGACCATCCTGTGGACCGGCCTGAACGTGGCGCTGCACGCGGCCATCGGGCTGGGGCTGGCGTTGATCCTGCGCGAGCCGACCCTGCGCCTGAAGGGCGTCTACCGCGTGCTGCTCATCGTGCCCTGGGCGGTGCCGAACTACATCACCGCCCTCATCTGGAAGGGCATGTTCAACAAGCAGTACGGCCTCATCAACCACCTGCTGGGGCTGGTGGGCGTCGAGCCCGTCGGCTGGTTCAGCCAGTTCTGGACCGCCTTCGCGGCCAACGTCACCACCAACACCTGGCTGGGCTTCCCCTTCATGATGGTGGTGGCGCTCGGCGCCCTGCAGAGCATCCCGCGCGACCTGTACGAGGCCGCCGACGTCGACGGCGCCACGCGGTGGCAGCAGTTCCGCCACATCACGCTGCCGCTGCTGCGCCCGGCCCTGCTGCCGGCGATCATCCTGGGCTCCGTGTGGACCTTCAACATGTTCAACATCATCTACCTCGTCAGCGGCGGGCAGCCCAACGGCGCGACCGACATCCTCATCGTCGAGGCCTACCGCTGGGCCTTCGAGCAGGATCGCTACGGCTACGCGGCGGCCTACTCGGTGCTGATCTTCCTGGTGCTGTTGGCGTACTCCGGGCTGACCAACCGGCTCAGCCGCTCGGCCGAGGGGGCGTACGGATGAGCGGACCGCGCGACGCCGAGCCCAAGCCGCCGGTGCGGTGGGGCACCCACCTCTTCCTCGCCAGCTTCGCCGTCGTGACGCTGTTCCCGGTGCTGTGGGTCGTGAAGATGGCCTTCCGGCCGGAGCAGACCTTCGCCACCGGTCTGAACCCGCTGCCCACCGTCTTCAGCCTGGACAACTTCCGCGATCTGTTCGCCGCGCCCCACTTCTGGCAGCAGATGCTGAACTCGGTCATCGTGGCCGCGGTCACCACCGCCGCGGGCGTCTTCCTCGCCTGCACCGCGGCCTACGCCTTCTCGCGCTTCCGCTTTCCGGGGCGGCGCGCTGGCCTGATGGCCTTCCTGGTCACGCAGATGTTCCCCGGCACGATGATGATGATCCCGCTCTACCACGTGCTGGATCAGCTGGGCCTGCTCGACCACCTGGCCGGCCTGGTGCTGGTCTACAGCACCACCGCCATCCCGTTCTGCGTCTTCCAGCTGAAGGGCTACTTCGACACCATCCCGCGCGATCTCGAGGAGAGCGCGCTGATGGACGGGGCCAGCCAGTTCACCATCTTCTGGCGCATCATCCTGCCGCTCAGCCGGCCGGCCATCGCCGTGACCGCGCTGTTCAGCTTCATGACCGCCTGGAACGAGTACATCCTGGCCGCCACCTTCATGAGCGACGAGGCCAGCTACACCTTGCCGGTGCAGCTGCAGCAGTACGTGGGCGACTACACCACCGAGTGGGGACACTTCGCCGCGGGCGCCCTGTTGGTGAGCGCCCCGGTGATGGCGCTGTTCTTCCTGCTGCAGCGCCACCTGGTCGGCGGCCTGACCGCCGGCGGCGTGAAGGGATGAGCGCGGCCGCTCATCCCCTGGACTGGCTGCGGCGCTACGCCGACATCGTGGACGACGTCGACGCCTTCCTCGCGGCCTCGCTGCGGCCCCTGCCACGCGTCGTCTGGGCCAACCCGCTGCGCGGGCCGGTCGCGGTGACCGAGGCCGCGCTGCGCCGCGACTTCCCGGCGGCGACGCCCGTGCCCTGGCGGGCGCACGCCTGGCGCCTGCCCACCGAGGCCAGCTTCGCCGGCAGCCGCCTGCACCTCGGCGGCTTCGTGTACGCGCAGGAGGAGGCGGCGCTGTGGGCCGGCGATCTGGTGGGCGCCCGGCCCGGGGAGCGCGTCGCCGATCTGTGCGCGGCGCCGGGCGGCAAGGCCGCGCAGATCGCCGTGGCGATGGAGGATCGCGGCACGCTGGTCGCCAACGACCGCAAGGTGGGCCGACTGGCCGCGCTGCGGCGCACGCTGGATCGCCTGGGCGTCACGAGCGCCGCGGTCAGCTGCCACGACGCGGCCCGGCTGCCCGCGCCCGCGGGCTGGTTCGATCGGGTGCTGGCCGACGTGCCCTGCAGCTGCGAGGGCACCACCCGCAAGCCGCGGGCGCGCTACCTGCCCACCGAGGATCGCTACCGCGCCAGCATCGTGCAGGTGCAGAAGTCGGCCCTGCGCCGGGCGGTCAAGCTGACCCGGCCCGGCGGCACCATCGTCTACGCCACCTGCACCTACGCGCCCGAGGAGAACGAGGGTGTGCTCGACGCGCTGGATCCTTCGCTGGTCACCATCGAGCCCCTCGACGTGCCGGCCGGCCTGCGGGTGAGCCCCGGCATCACCGCGTGGGACGGCCGCCACTTTCGCCCGGACGCCGCGAACGCCGCGCGCCTTTGGCCGCACCACAACGACACGGGAGGCTTCTTCGTTGCGCGCCTTCGCCGCCTTTGAGCCCTACCCTGAGGCGCCGGCGCTGGTCGCGTGGTTCGGCGAGCGCTTCGGCATCCCGGCCGCCGTCTTCGCCGACTTCGCCTTCTGGCACCGCGCGGGCTCGCCGGCCATCTGGATGACCTCGGCGTCGGTGACGC
>JAUHXL010000386.1 GCA_030426945.1 bacterium | reverse complement strand
CTGTTCGAGGGCGTGTACGACATGCCCGCGCACATCCTGCAGAACACCGCCGACGCGCTGGCCGAGGAGGAGGCCCGCTTCTTCCGCACGATCGACCAGGGGATGAGCCGCATCCACCAGATCATGGAGGCCAAGGGCGAGGGCGACCGGGTCATCGGCGGGGACGAGGCGTTCAAGCTGTACGACACCTTCGGCTTCCCGGTGGACCTGACCGCGATCGAGGCGGCCGAGCGCGGCTTCACCGTCGACGAGGCCGGTTTCGAGCAGGCGATGGAGGCGCAGCGGGAGCGTTCGCGCGAGGCGGGCGCCTTCAAGGAGGCGGGCGGCGACTGGCAGGTGCTGCGCGACGGCGGCGGCTTGGGTTTTTGCGGCTACGGGCGCGCCAACCTCGAGACTGCCGTGATGCGCTGGCGCCCGCTCGAGGACGAGGGCCGCTTCGAGCTGGTGCTGCAGGAGACGCCCTTCTACGCGGAGAGCGGCGGTGAGATCGCCGACCACGGGACGCTCGAGGGGCCGGGCTTCGCGCTGGCCATCGAGGACGTGCAGTCGATCAACGGCGTCGTGCACCACGTCGGGCGGCTGACCCGTGGCGCGCTGCGCCTGAGCGCGGCGGATCGGGTGATCGCGCACGTCGACGTGGAGCGGCGCGCCAAGAAGGCGCTGCACCACACCGCCACGCACCTGCTGCACGCCGCGCTCAAGCAGATCGTCGGGCCGCACGTCGAGCAGAAGGGCTCGGTGGTCGAGCCCGACCGCCTGCGCTTCGACTTCAGCCACAACAAGGGGCTGACCGCCGACGAGATCGAGGCCGTCGAGGATTGGGTCAACGGGCGCGTGCGGGCCAACGCCACCGTGCAGGTGACCGAGGGCGTTTCGCTCGATGACGCGAAGGCCGAGGGCGTCGTGGCGCTGTTCGGTGAGAAGTACGGCGACGCGGTCCGCACGGTGCGCGCGGGCGCCGACAGCTTCGAGCTGTGCGGCGGCAACCACGTCGGCCGGACCGGCGACATCGGCCACCTGCGCATCACCTCCGAGGGCGGGGTCGCCGCGGGCGTGCGGCGCATCGAGGCCGTCGTGGGGCACGCGGCGGACGCGCTGGCCCGCGTCGAGCAGCAGCGGCTGCGCGAGGCGGCCGGGCTGCTGAAGACCGATCCCGCGCGGCTGGTGGAGCGCGTCGAGGCCCTGCTCGAGGAGCAGCGCAGCTTGAAGAAGGCGCTCGACCGTGCGCGGCGCACGGGCGGCGCGGTGGACGCGGACGCGCTGATCGAGGCGGCCATCGAGGTCGCCGGCGTGCCGCTGGTGGCGGCGCAGGTGCAGGTCGACGCGCGGGACACGCTGGCGGCGCTGGCCGACCGCCTGCGCGACAAGCTGCCGGGCGGCGTGATGGTGCTCGGCGCCGAGCTCGACGGCGCGGTGGCGATCATCGCCGCGGTGGGGCCGCGGCTGAAGGGCGACGGCCGCTTCCACGCCGGCAAGCTGGTGAAGGCGGTGACCGAGCGGGTGGACGGGAAGGGGGGCGGCCGCCCGGACTTCGCCCAGGGGGGCGGCAAGTCGCCCGACAAGCTGCCCGCGGCCATCGCGGCGGTGCCGGCCATCGTCGCCGAGATCGCCGGCTGATCCGCGCCGGGCGCGCGGTCAGTTGGGTGCAAGTGCCGCCGCTGCGGACGTCGTGGTCGAAACGGCCACGACGCCAGGGTCTGTCACCCATGGCGCACGAGAGGACGCCTCGCGCTCGCGCCGCCCTGCGTACGGTTGCCCATGATATCCAGCCGTGCTGCGCGTCGGGGCTGAGCGAATTCGCCGGGCACGTCGCTCGACCCCGACCCCCGACCACGACTACGACCACGACCACGATGCGCAACGTGGGATCGGCACCCGCTCAGTTGATCGGCGGCGCCGCGTTCGCTTCGATCACCATGTCGAGCGGCACCTTGTGAACCAGCAGGTTCACCTCGTCGGTGTACTCGGCGGTGATCCACAGATCGTTCTCACCCCCGCCCGTCCCCTCGATGGTGAAGACCACGTTCTCGGGGATGTTGACGCTGGTCGACTCGGCGCGCGCGCGGATGTTGGCCTCGATGGTCTCGGCGCCGGACTTGTTGCGCCGGCCGTCGAGGGCCTCCGAGTCCATGATGCTCTTGAGCTGCAAGCGGTTGATGTAGACGAGCGAGAACTGGACGCCCGTGAAGAGCACGGCGAGCACCAGCGCTGCCTTGAGGATGGTCTTCGGTTGCATGGTGGTCCCCCTCCGTTGGCCCCCGGCGCGCAGTATGAACGCTGCACGGGTCGGCGGGAAGGGGCGGGTTGCCGCGACGGCGCGCGCGGGTGAAGATGCGCGGGTGAACCGACCCCTGCTCATGTCCAGCGGCCTCGTCGTCGCCCTGTCCCTCGGATGCGGCGGCCTGGGCCAGCCCGACGCGCCGACGGTGCGGACGACGCCGCGACCGCCGCCGGCTTCCGCCGACTTCCCGCAGGGGTACGCCGGGTGGAGCACGGCGTCGGAGGTGGTGCGCGACGAGCGCACCGGCGAGCTGCGCCGCCACCATGCCTCGCCCGACGCGCGCCTCGAGCGCGCCGGCTGGCCGCCGGGCACGGTGCTCGTCAAGGTGCACGCCCGGCTCGACGCCCCCGACGTCGTCACCCGCATCGACGTGCGGCGGAAGACCGGCGACGCGACCTTCGGCGGTTGGACCTACGAGAGCTTCGACCCGGCCACCCGCGCGCGCATCGCCGCCGACGCCGAAGGCTGCCACCTGTGCCACGCCGCGGCCCCGGAGGACGGCACCTTCGCCGTCTTCCGGTAGGTCAGCGGGGCGCGCGGGAGCCCGCCGCATAAGGCCGCCCGCTTCGGGCGCACCGAAAGCCGCGCCGATAAGCCCGCACGCAAAGGCCGCACTTTTTCCTCACGTTCACCGGGGCCCGTCCGATGTGGTGGGTGAAGCCGCGGGAAACCCAAGGAAGGGGCCCGGGCAAGACCTTACGGTCGAGACATTGAGCGGGCGTACAGGATGTACGCCCTGACCCGAAAAGGCATGGATGCCGCCCTCGAATACCCTGCCTGGGGCAGGACGAGGTTGTTTCCAAGGAGGAAACGATGGGCCTGTTCATCAACACCAATGTGGCCGCCCTCAATGGGCAGCGCAACCTGCTCCACACCCAGAACCGCCTCGCCAAGCAGTTCCAGCAGCTGTCGAGTGGTCTGCGGATCAACACCGCGGGCGACGACGCCGCGGGCCTCGCCATCAGCGAGCGCTTCACCAGCCAGATCCGCGGCCTGAGCCAGGCGGTGCGCAACGCGAACGACGCGGTGTCGCTGTCGCAGGTGGCCGAGGCGGCCCTGTCCGAGTCGACCAGCATCCTGCAGCGGATGCGCGAGCTGTCGATCCAGGCCGCCAACGACATCAACGGCGACGGCGAGCGCGAGGCCCTGCAGAACGAGGTCGACCAGCTCATCGAGGAGCTGACCCGCATCGGCGAGACGACCACCTTCAACGGCAAGAAGCTGCTCGATGGCTCGTTCATCGACGCCTTCTTCCACGTCGGCGCCTTCGCTCGTGAGACGGTGCGGGTGCGCATCCGGGACGCCCGTTCGCTGACCATCGGTCGGCAGGCGACGCAGACCGGCGTGCCGGTGGCCACCAACCCGATCGCGGTCGGGGACGTGCTGCTCAACGGCGTCACCATCCGCAACACGCAGGCGGTCGACGACACGCTGTCCACCTCGTTCCCGGCGGGCTCGGCCATCGCCAAGGCGGCGGCCATCAACGACACCACCGAGTTCCACGGCGTGACGGCGAAGCCGCTGCCCAACGAGTTCGTGTCGGCCAACCCGATCGTCGGCGGCACGCTGGACAACGCGACCAACATCGTCATCAACGGCCAGGTGATCTCGGGCTTCGGGGTCGCCGCCGACGACGCGACCGACGTGCTGGTGCGTTCGATCAACGAGGTCTTCGACCGCACCGGCGTGGCCGCGTCGCTCGACGAGCGGGGCCGCCTCGTGCTGCGCGCCGAGGACGGACGCAACATCGAGCTTCAGGTCAACGGTCCCGACATCATCGGCATCGGCGGATCCCAGGTGAAGACCGCCCAGCTGAACCTGTACAGCGAAGACCAGTACGTGCTGACCGGGAACAACGAGGCGTTCCTCGGCTTCGCGAACGACGAGCTCGTCGGCGTGACCAGCGCCGACGCGGTGACCACGGTGAGCGTCGAGACGCGCTTCGAGGCCAACGAGTCGCTGCTGAAGATCGACCGGGCCCTGGCCCAGATCACCAGCGACCGCGCCGAGCTGGGTGCGGTGACCAACCGCATGCAGTCGACGCTGTCGAACCTGACGGCCATCATCGAGGCCAGCACGGCGTCGCGGAGCCGCATCCGGGACGCCGACTTCGCCGAGGTGACCACGAACCTGTCGCGGGACCAGATCCTGTCGCAGGCCGGCATCTCCATCCTCTCCCAGGCGAACGCCCAGCCGCAGCAGGTGCTGAGCCTGCTGCAGGGCTGACGCCACGCACGACGGCGCGGACCCCGCAGGTCGCCTCGCGACCGGCGGGCCCGCCGATGGACGCGCCGCGGCCCTCGCCGCGGTGACTCACCACCCGTGCGCCTCGCGGCCGGGCCGATGGCTCGCCGCGAGGAGGGAGAAGGACGATGAGCCGAGTGCCAACCGAGCCGGTCACCGAGCCGGTCGCCGTCGGCGGCGGGGTCGACCCCGCGCCGAGCCACGCAGCCTGCACGCCCGCCGAGGCGCGCCACATCGCGGCCTTCGTCGCCGAGCTCGAGCGTCGCGGACGCGCCCCGAAGACCATCGACTCCTATCGGAGCGACTGGAGCGGGTTCGTCGAGTGGCACGCGAGCGATGGACCCGGAGCGCCCTTCGAGGTGGCCACGTTGCGGGACGAGACGGTCGCGGCCTATCGCGAGCACCTGCGGTCGAGCGGGCTGCGCCCGGCGACCATCAACCGCAAGCTGGTGTTCCTCAAGCGATACGCCGGCTGGGCGCAGGGCCGCGGGCTGCTGCGCGATCGGGCCAACGAGTCCATCCGCGAGGTGGCGCCGGTGCCTCAGAAGCCGCGCCGGCCCAAGGGCCTGAGCGACCTCGAGCTGCGCCGCTTCCTGCGCGAGGTGGAGCGGCGGGCGCCGGCCCGCGACCAGGCCATCGTGCACACGCTGCTCGAGACGGGCCTGCGCGTCAGCGAGCTGGTGGCGCTCGAGCGGCGCGACCTGCACCTCGGCTCGCGGTCCGCGGCGGTGTGCCCGGACGGCCTACGCAGCCTGCCGCTGAGCGGGCACGGCCGGCGCCGCGTGCGCGCCTGGTTGGCCGAGCGCGGCGACGCGCCCGGTCCGCTCTTCACGGGCGAGCGGGGGCCCCTCACCGCGAACGCGGTGCAGCGGGTGGTGCGCAAGTACTGTCGGTTTGCCAAGGTGCAGGCATCGCCAGGGACTCTGAGACACACCTTCGCGGCGGCCTTCCTGGCGGCCCACGACGGTGACCTGGTGGCGCTGGCCGATCTCCTGGGGCACGAGAGCCTCGAGACGACGCGGCTGTACCTGAGCGTCGATGAGGGCGACGCGGCGCCGGCGCCCCAGCGGGGCGGGGAGCGACCGCGACCGGTGGTGGTGCCGGGGGGCGTGGCCTGAGACCGCGGCGAGGGTGGGCAGGGGACCGATCACCCGCCGGGTGACTCGGACGGACGACGAACGAGACGACGTGACGAGCGCGCCGGGAGCGGCGCGGCCGGGAGTGTTCCGCCATGCGACCGACGCGCACCCACGACCCCGACGCCGAGCGTCGCGCGCCCACCCCTCAGGGGATGCCGGGCCGCGACGTGAGCGGCGCCAGCGCCCGCGCCCCGAGCGCCGCGGCGCCGGCGCCCCGGCCGGGATCGGCGAGGCGCGTGGCCTGCGCTCCCCCAGGCATCGAGGCCCCGCGCGAGACGGAGCCGACCGGGCTGGACGGTGGCGCCCGACGAGATCGCCGCCGCTGGGAGGCCGAGGCCCCGGTGAGGGCAGCGCGGCGGCAGGCGGGCGGCGGTCTCACCGACGCTCGGGTCGGCGTCGGCAGCCCCGCGGCGCCGCCTCTCGGGACGGCGGGGGGTCCGCCGACCGAGGTGTGGACCGCCCCGTCACTCGAGGGCGCTGGTGCGGCGGCCGAGGGCCCCCCGGCGCGCCCGACGCGGGCCGCGCCAGGGCACGATCGACCGAGCACGCCGGCGGCCGACCGGGGCCGGGGTGGACCGGCCTGGTGCGGGCCTCCGGTCGACCCGGCCCAGGGCGCCACGCCGCGCCGTCCCGAGGGACGGGGCGGGGACACGGGCGGTCCTTCGCTGGGTCCGACAGGCTCGAGGCGCGCCCCCGAGCTGGACCGCGACGGGTCGCCTGCCGAGGGCGCACCCGGTGACCGCCCTGCAGGGTGGGCGGCGGCGACGACGCTGGGCGAGGGCGACGCGCACGGAGGGCGCGCTCTGCTTTCGGCTCGGCCCGCACGAAGGCGGGCCGTGGGCGGTGCGGCAGGGTCCGCGCCGCGCCCGGCGGACAGCCGGGTGGGGCCCGCCGCGGGGCTGGACCCCGCCGGCGCGGCGATGGGCGCGGAGCGTTCGACGAGCGCGGCGGGGCTGGACCCGGGCCGCGCGGCGAGGCGCGGAGACCGCCCGCCGAGCGTCGCGGGCCTGGACCCGGGCGGCGCGACGACGGGTGGAGTCCGTCTGGACAGCGTCACGGGGCTGGAGCCCGGCCGCGCGAGGACGGGAGGAGAGCGTTCAGCGAGCGCGGCGGGGCTGGACCCAGGCGGCGCGACCATGGGCGGAGACCGTCCGGTGAGCGCGGCGGGGCTGGACCCGGGCGGCGCGAGGACGGGAGGAGAGCGTTCAGCGAGCGCGGCGGGGCTGGACCCTGGCGGCGCGACGATGGGCGGAGACCGTCCGGTGAGCGCGGCGGGGCTGGACCCCGGCGGCGCGGCGGCGGGTGGAGTCCGTCCGGTGAGCACGGCGGGGCTGGATCCCGGTGGCGCGGCGATGGGTGGAGAGCGTCCGGTGAGCGCGGCGGGGCTGGACCCTGGCGGCGCGGCGACCGGAGGAGTCCGTCCGGTGAGCGCGGCGGGGCTGGACCCTGGCGGCGCGACGACGGGAGGAGTCCGTCCGGTGAGCGTCGCGGGGCTGGACCCGGGCGGCGCGCCGACGGG
>JAUHXL010000010.1 GCA_030426945.1 bacterium | reverse complement strand
GCCTCGAGGCCGACGCCGAGGTCATCGGTCGGCTGGGCGCGGCCCGCATCGACGTGGCGTTCAACATCGCCGAGGGCCTGCGGGGCCGGGGCCGCGAGGCGCTGGTGCCCGCCGTGCTCGAGATGCTGGACATCCCGTACACGGGCAGCGATCCGGCGACCCTGGCGCTGACGCTCGACAAGGCGCTGGCGAAGAGCGTGGTGCGGGACGCCGGCGTCGCGGCGCCGCGCGGCGTCGTGCTGCACCGCCCGGACGCCCCGCTGCCCGACTGGATCCGCTACCCGGTCATCGCCAAGCCGGTGGCCGAGGGCAGCTCGAAGGGCGTCTCGCTCACCAGCGTGGCGCGCAGCGAGGATGGGCTGCGCGCGATCGTCGCCGACATGCTGGTGCGCTACCGCCAGGGCGTGCTGGTCGAGCAGTTCCTGCCCGGTCGGGAGTTCACCGTGGGGCTCGTCGGCGATCCCATGCCGCGGGTGCTGGGCCCGATGGAGATCGTCTTCACCGGCGACGTCGAGCACCCGGTGTACAGCTTCGCCCACAAGATCGAGGCCGACACCAACGTGCGCTACGAGGCCCCGGCGAACGTGGACGCCGCCCTCGGTGAGGCGATCCGCAGCGTGGCGCTGCGCAGCTTCGAGGCGCTGGGCTGCCGCGACGTGGCGCGCATCGACCTGCGCCTCGATGCCGACGGCGAGGTGAACTTCATCGAGTGCAACCCGCTGCCCGGCATGACCCCCGGCTGGTCGGACCTGTGCATCTGCGCGAAGGGTGATGGGCTCAGCTACGAGGCGCTGGTGGGGCTGGTGCTGGAGCCGGCGCTGGTGCGCCTGCAGGCCCAGCGCGCGGGCGGCTGAACGCCGTTCGGCTGCTCAAGCCGCCAACGTAGGCCCCACGAACGGCGGCGCGCCGGGCTCGACGCCCCGGTGCAGCACGGCCGGCGGCGCGATGCCGTGCTGGCGGAAGCCGTCGAGCACGCGCTCGGTCACGTCCGACTCGAGCGCCTTCTCGTACTTGACGTCGAGCACGTAGACCTTGGCCCGCAGGCGCACCGCGAAGTAGCCCTGGTGCACCACCTGGCTCACCAGCACCGCCCAGGGCTTCTGCACGTAGGCGTAGCGGCTGGCGGTGAGCGCGTCGCGCACCACCTTGCGCGCCACGGCGATGTCCTGATCGGCCCCCATGAAGAAGTCCATCTGCACCAGCATGTCGAGGGCGCCGGCGTTGCCCGACGACACGATGTCGGTGAGGAACTTGTTGTTGGGGATGGTCACCAGGTTGTCGTCGAGGGTGATCAGGCGCACGGAGCGCAGCCCGATGCGGCTGATCTCGCCGTAGAAGCCGCCGAAGCTGACCCGGTCGCCCACCTGGAAGGGGCGGTCGAAGAGGATCATCAGGCCGGCCAGGATCGAGGCGGCCAGATCCTTCATCGCGATGCCGACCGCCACCGCCAGCGTGCCGCCGAGGGCGAGCAGCATCTGCTCGCTGAGGCGGAAGGTCAGCAGCGCGGCGCCGAGAATGCCGAGCATCGACGTGACGAAGCGCGCGATGGTGCTGATCTGCTGCAGCACCAGCCGCCGCTCGCTGAAGCGATCGCCGAGGCGCTCGGCGAAGCGCGTGATCAGGTGCGCCACGAAGAAGGTGACGGCCAGCAGCACCAGCGCCCAGGGGATGCCCCCGACCCGCACGAATTGAACAATGTTCAGTGAGTCGTTCATGGTGTCTCCGAGGGATCAGCCGTAGAGGAGGTGTTTGCGGCGAAGGAAGCGCACGGCGGCGCGGTACCAGTGCAGGGGCACACGGTAGCGGTCGTCCTGGCGGACCAGGCAGCCCACGGCGCGGAGCTGCTCGAGCAGCGCCAGGCAGCGGGCGGGCGCCGCGCCGAGCACCGGCGGCGCGTCGGTCAGGGACAGCTGATCGTGCAGCACCACCGCGTAGAGGGCGAAGCGCGCGTCGTCGCCGAGGCCCTCGAGGTCGTCGGGGCTGGGGTCGCGGAACAGGCGCACGCGGGCGACGGTGTCGCTGACCGGCCGCAGCGACGCGGCCCAGAAGTGCAGCGCCGTGCCCGGCACGCCGTCGGCGTAATCCCACAGCAGGCGCAGGAAGCGCTCGCGCGTGCGGGCCAGCTCGCCCTCGTGATCGTAGCCGTGGGCGACGCCCTCGGGCATCAGCGGCACGTAGTCGGCGGTGACGCCGGCGGCGGCCATCCGGCGGTCGATCAGCTCGGCGAGGGCGTCCTCGCTCCAGCCCTCGAGGCGGTGCGTCTGGCGGAACACGTCGGGCTGCCGCAGCAGGAAGCGCAGGTAGCTCCACGCGAAGCGTCCGAAGGCGGCGACCCAGAACACGTGCCGGCCGGTGCGCCGCAGGATCTGCACCAGCGCCTCGATGCCGCCGGCGCCGCCGTGGGCGCGGCGCAGCATCAGGTGGGCGTCGTCCAACAGCACCACCCGCCGCGGCCCCTCGTGCAGCGCGACGATCAGCCCCTCGGCGTCGGTCACCGCCGGCAGCCCGAGGCTCTCGGCCAGCCAGCGGCACACGGTCTCCTCGGTGATGCGCGGCGCGCCGAGGGCCAGACGGTGCGTCACGAGATCGCCGGGCAGCCGCTCCTCGAGTGCCGTCAGCCACGTCGACTTGCCGATGCCCCGCTCGCCGACGAGCGCCACCGGGCCCGCCCCCTGGCCGTCCCGCTGCCACGCCTCGATGGCGTGCACGGTGGCGTCCAGGCCCGGCAGGCGGTCGACGCGCAGCGCCGGATCGATCGGCCCCCGCCCGAGCACCTCGGCCAGCGCCGGCGGCAGCGGCACGTCGGGCTCGACGGCCTGGGTGGCGGCCTGCCGCTCGAGCCGCCGCCGGAACAGGTAGGCCAGCGCGCGCCGGATGCGGCCCGCCCGCAGCGCCATGCGCACCGCCCCCTCGGCCAGCGCGCCGGTCGTCAGCAGCGCCGCCGTGGGCAGCACCCAGATCCACCCCAGCAGGCGGTCGTGGCTGCGCCGCACCCGCTCGGCCAGCCAGCCGCCGGGGGAGCGTCGCAGGTAGGCGTGGAAGATGTCGCCCTTCCAATGGCGCAGGGTCCACCACGCGATGGGGAACGCCCCCAGCCAGGCGAACTCCTGCACCACCGTGAACAAGTAGCCGCGGCCGAGCACGACGTCGGCCACGATCAGGAAGCCGCGCACCGTGAAGACGTAGCGCCCGGTGACCCGCACCGTGCGCAGCAGGCGCGCGCTCATCGCCTGGTCGACCGGCGCGCCGGGGCTGCTGGCCGCCAGCAGCAGCAGGTGATGCGTAAAGGCGATGAACAGCTTGTAGAGCGCGTAGGTGGTCAGCAGGCCGTCGATGGCGACGACCTCGGGGCCGCGCAGCAGCGTGTCGAGCACGTCCGTCGTCAGCGCGACCCAGGCCAGCAGGGCGAGGGCCGGCGTCAGCGGCCCGACGTGACGCCACAGCCGCCGGGCCCAGGCGCGATCCGTGCGGCTGCCGGCCCAGCCCTCGATCAGCGCGCCCAGGCGCGTCCAGGCCCGCCCGCCGCGAAGCAGCAGCAGCAGCGCGCCCAGCAGCAGCAGCCCCAGCTCGATCGCGGCCCAGCGGGTGCTGGCGCGGCCCAGCACCTCGAGCAGCCAACCGGGCGCCCGCGCGGGCAGATCGCGCCGGCTGCGCAGGTACCAGCGCGCGGCCAGGCGCAGATGATCGAGCTCCCGGGCGAGCTGCTGCAGACCCTCACGGCCGAAGCCCATCACCGCCTCGCGGCGGCCGGCGCTCATGCGTGGCAGCACCGCCAGGCGCGCCTCGTTGAGCGCCTTCACGTCGCGCGCGAGCGTCTCGGCGGTGGTCACCTGCAGCCTCCCGCGGTGCTCGACCAGCCGCGCGCGGGCGGCGCGCGCCGCCTCGAGGGCCTGCACGAGCGCGTCGCGCACCACCGGCAGCGCCCGATAGGCGCCGGCCTCGAGGTCCAGCGTCGGCTCGACGCTCGGCAGCGTCGGCGGCTGGTGCAGCGCGTCGAGGGACTCGGCGAAGCGGGCGCGGGCGATCCCCAGCGCGTCCACGAGGCGGCCGTACAGCGCGTCGGCCTCGGACGCGGGCAGGGCCGAGTCGGCGAGGCGCGTGTGGACGGTGTGGGCGAGCTCGAGGCGGGCGGCGCTGGCGTCGAGCAGCGCGGCGCGGCGGTCGGCGTCGGCGGCCTCCATCTCGGCGAAGCGCCCGCGCAGCGCCTCGGCGTCGGCGCGCGCCTCGGCCAGCGCGCGCGCGGCCTCGCTCTGGGCGCGCTCGGCCTCGGCGAGGGCGGCCTGCCGCGCGGCCTCGGCCCGCGCGGCCTCGGCCTCGGCTTCGCGCCGCGCGGAGGCGGTGCGCACCTGCTCGTCGGCCAGCGCGCGCCGGGCCGCGTGGGCCTCGAGCAGGGCGCGCCGCTCCTCCACCGGGCGCGACAGCAGATCCAGGCGGAGGCCCTCGCGGGTGGTCAGGCGCTCGAGCTGGGCGAGGCGCGCGGCGTCGCCCTCGGTCAGCGGCGGGGGACCGGGCGGACCACCGTCGGGGCCGGCCGGCAGCGCGGCGGCCTCGCGCCGGGCCTGCAAGGGCGCCGCCTGCGCGCGCGCGGCCGCGATCGAGCGCCGCAGGGTGGCGATGCGCGTGGCCACGGCCGCCGGATCAGCCGGGTCGACGGCGAAGAGCGTGCGGGGGTCGACCGTGACGTCCAGCTTGCCCTCCGCGAGGGCGGTCAGGTGCCGAACCTGCGCGTCCACCGTGGCGGGCGGGGCGTCGAGCTCGAGCGCCACCGGGGGCAGCGCCGCGTCGGCGGGTGCCGCGGCGTCGACGCCGGCGTCGCTCGAGGCCGCGCCGCCGTCGGCGACGCCTCCGTCCGCGGGCGGCGCCCCGGCGTCGGCGTCGTCCGCGCGCCGCGCCCCCCCGTCCGGGGTCGGTGGCGCGCCCCACGCCAGGCCGGCCAGCAGAGTGAGGCCGACCAGCAGCGGGGCGCAGGGGCGCGAGGTCATGGGAGCTCCAGAGGCCGCTCGACGGCCGCAGGGATGAGGGTCGAGGCTGCCCACTGCGGGGCGCGGTGGCAAGTCGAGGACCGATTGGGGCGAGACAGACCATCGCGACCGATGGCAGTGGGGCAGATGGGACCGCCCGCGGCCGCGCGATGCGGTGCCGCCTTCGCCTGGCGCGAGGAATCGGCTAGCGTGGTCCCCCCGGCGGGGCCCCGCGAGCCGGGTCGGCGTGGCGGCGAGAACTGGCACCCGGCTTGCTTTCGCGGCCGCCGCTGTCACGCACGGGAGGTCAGGCGTTGACGACCCTCGGTTTGATGTCCGGGCTCTTCGGTCTGCTCGTCGCCCTCGGGGTGCTCGAGGATCGACGGCACCGGGCGAACCTGCGACGCATCGGCGTCCGCATCCACGTCAACGGGACCCGCGGCAAGTCCAGCGTGACCCGTCTGATCGCCGCCGGGCTGCGCGCCGGCGAGGTACGCACCTGCGCCAAGACCACCGGCACGCTGGCTCGGATGATCCTGCCCGACGGGGCCGAGCTGCCGGTCTTCCGGCCGGCGAAGGCCAACGTCATCGAGCAGATCCGCATCGTGCGCACGGCGGCCGCGACCCGGGCGAAGGCGCTGGTGATCGAGTGCATGGCGCTGCAGCCCTATCTCCAGTGGCTGAGCGAGGCGCGCTTCGTGAAAGCCACCCACGGCGTCATCACCAACGCGCGCCCGGATCACCTCGACGTGATGGGCCCCGGTGAGGAGGACGTCGCCTGGGCGCTGTGCGGCATGGTGCCCTACGCCGGCAAGCTGTTCACCGCCGAGCGCGATCACCTGGCGATCCTGAGCGCGGCGGCCGCGACGCGGGGCAGCGAGGTCGTGGCCATCGGGGAGGAGCACGTCGCGGCCATCTCCGACGAGGACATGCGGGGCTTCGTCTACGCCGAGCACAAGATCAACGTCGCGCTGGCCCTGGCGGTCTGCGCCGATCTGGGCGTCGACCGTGAGGTCGCGCTCAGCGGCATGCGCGCGGCCGTGCCCGATCCGGGGGCGATGACCGAGCACCGCATCGACTTCTTCGGGCGCGAGATCGTGTTCGTCAACGGCTTCGCGGCCAACGATCCCGAGTCGTCCGAGCAGATCTGGAACATCATGCTCGACCGCTACCCGGACACCGCGAAGCAGATCCTCGTGTTCAACCTGCGCGCCGATCGCGCCGACCGCAGCCGGCAGCTGGGCGAGGCCTACGTCAACTGGCGGCCGGCCGATCACGTCGTGTTGATGGGCACCGGCACCTACATCTTCGCCCGGGCGGCGGTGAAGGCGGGGCTCGACCCCAAGCGCATCGTGTACGCCGAGGACATGGGCGTCGACGACGTCTTCGAGGCCGTCGTCGGCCTCGTCGACGACTCGGCGCTCGTGATGGGCATGGGCAACGTGGGCGGCGACGGCCTGGAGGTCGTCCGCTATTTCCGGAACCGCGAGGCGCCGAAGCGCCGAGGAGCGAAGGCATGTTGACGCTGTTGCCGGCGTCGGTCGGGCTGGGTCTGATGGTCAGCCTGCTGTTCACCGAGCTGTTCGGGCTGGCCGCTGGCGGCATGGTCGTGCCGGGCTACATCGCCCTGTACCTGACCAAGCCGATGGCCGTCGGGGGCACGCTGCTGGCGGGGTTGCTGACCTTCCTCGGCGTGCACGCGCTGAAGTCGGTCGTGATCCTGTACGGCCGGCGCCTGACGGCGCTGACGATCCTGCTCGGCTACGCGATGGGCCTGCTCATCCGTCAGTTGCCGGGCATCGGCGTCGCCGGCACCTTCGAGCTCGAGGTGATCGGCTACATCATCCCCGGCCTGATCGCGATCTGGATCCACCGTCAGGGCATCGTCGAGACGATGACGTCCATCCTCACCGTCTCGGCGGTCACCCGCCTGCTGCTGGTGCTGATCGCCGGCGAGGAGCTGATGCAATGACCAAGGTGTTCTGGCGACCGCACAAGGTCAGCCGCATCGAGCTCGGCCTCGTCACGATCCTCGCCCTCGCGGGCGTGATCGGCGTGGAGCGCTTCACGGTGGTCGAGAAGCAGGACTTCTATGCCGAGAAGCTGGAGGCCGCCCGCAAGGCGCGGCGCGCCTTCGAGACGATCCGCAACGAGCGCATCGCCCGCGGCCACACCTTCGACACCGAGGTCGATCCGGCCCAGACCGGCATGGTGGGCCTGCTGATGTCGCCGGTGACCACGAACTCGGGCCACCTGCCGTCGAAGCAGATCTCGGTCAACCCCAACTTCGCGGCGCTGGTGGTGCACTACCTGCGGCGACTGCAGATCGAGGAGGGCGACGTCGTCGCGGTGGGCCTCTCGGGCTCGTTCCCGGCGATCAACATCGCCGTCTTCGCGGCGCTCGAGACCATCGGCGCCCAGCCGGTGGTGATCTCGAGCGCGTCGGCCTCGCAGTTCGGCGCGAACGATCCGGATCTGGGCTGGCTGGACATGGAGCGCCTGCTGCAGGAGCGGGGGGTCTTCACGACGCGGTCGGTGGCCACCTCGCGCGGCGGCATCGAGGACAAGGGGCTCGGCGTGACCCGGGTCGGCCGGGCCCTGCTCGACGAGGCGATGAAGCGCAGCGGCGCCCGCGTCATCAAGGCCGGCACCTACGCCGAGAGCGTCGCCGAGCGCATGTCGATCTACAACGAGGTGGCCGAGGGCCGCGCCATCAAGGCCTACATCAACGTGGGCGGCGGCACGACCTCGGTGGGCACCAAGGTCGGCAAGCGGCTGTTCAAGCCCGGCATCAACCGGTCGCTGCCCGACGGCACCCGCGACATCGACTCGGTGATGACGCGCTTCGTCGTCGAGGGCGTGCCGGTCATCCACCTGGTGAAGATCGCCGATCTCGCCCAGCGCTACGGCTTCCCGCTGGCCATGGACAGCATGCCGGCGGCGGGGCAGGGCCGCATCTTCACCCGCGAGGTCTACAACGAGTGGCTCGCGGCGGGCATCGTGGCGATCGTGCTGCTGGCGCTCATCGGGTTCGTGCGCATGGACTGGGGCTTCCGCGTCTTCAAGATGACCCGCAGCCGCGGGCCGCGGAAGGCCCCCGAGCAGATGGTCTGAGCGGATCCCGGATCCCTCAGCCGCGCGGGCCCATCACCCACAGCCCGGCGAGCTGGGCGGGCACGAAGCGATCCCCCTCCTCACCCGGCCCCGGCGCCACGCACAGGCGGAGGCCGCCGTCGGGCGCCGGCAGCTCCAGCGCCAACAGCGTGCGCCCCTCTCGGGCGAGGGACCGGGCCAGCTCGGCGAAGGTCCAGGGGCGGTGGGCCTCGGGGGCCTCGGCGAGCGGCTCGAGGCGGAGGAAGCTCTGCCCCCAGGGGCTCAGCAGCTCGCTGTAGAGCGCGTCGAAGCCCGGCACCACGGCCGACTGGAAGTTGAAGTAGGCCGCGAACTCGCGGGTGGCGAAGACGTCGATGCGCGCGCCGGTGGTGCCGGCCGCCGCGCAGAAGCGCGTCTCGACCAGCGAGGCCAGCACGTCCTCGACCATCACCGCCAGCAGGCGGAAGCGCTCGTCGAAGGTCACGTGCCCGGCGCCGACGAGGTCGGCGATCTTCAGCACGGCGACCGCGGTCAGGGCGTCGGTGTCCGGGTGGGGGGTGCCGAGCACGACGGCCAGATCCACCTGGCTCAGCGGGCGCCCGCCGGGGGGCGCGAGCAGGGTGCCCTCGCGGGTCCAGTCGGCGATGTCGATGCGCAGGCGGCCGGCCGGGCAGGCGGCGCCGTCGGCGCGGTACGTGAGGTGCGCCGCGCCCTCGTCCCCGAGCGGCTCGAAGCGACCGAGGGGGCCCGCCTCGTGCCACAGCCCGAGCTGCTGGTGCAGGCTGTGGTCGTGCAGCATGGCCAGGGCCGCGTCGAGCTCGGCGGCGGACCGCACGAGCAGCTGGATGTCCACCTGCGGCGCCGACAGCATGAGCGACTCGAGCAGATGGACGGCCGCGGGGCGGAAGCCGCAGATCAGCACCCGGCGCGGCGGTGGCAGCTCGGCCGACCGCAGGGGCGGGGCGGTGACCGGGGCCGGCGAGGGGGGCGGCAGACCCTCGCGGGCGAAGCGCAGGGCCATCTTGCGCATGGCGCCGAAGCTGACCGCGATGGCCAGCAGCCCGTAGATCGACTCGGTGGCGGGGCGCCCGCCGAAGGCCGAGCCCAGCAGGGGACGGTAGGGGGTCTTCGCGGTGGGCGGCCGCAGCACGCCCAGCACCACCGCGCGGTGCCCGTCGGCCGAGGGGCGCAGCCCGGCGTCGACGAGGTGGACGTGATCGACCTCCGGCCCGAGCTGCAGGAGGGTCCGCGGGGTGTCGTACTCGTCCGAGTCGTAGAGGAACGAATAGACCTCGTGGCCGGCGCTCGACAGCAGCTCGCGCAGCAGCGCCTCGAGCCGGGGCTGGGTGGCGGTGGCCGCTACCAGCAGGCCGACCAGCTTCTCGGTCGGCACGATGATCGTGCGGGGTCCGCCGGCCACCCGGGTCACCGAGACGTTGCGCGGATCGAGCACCTCGGCCACCACCAGGGCCTGCCGGTTCTTCTCGCGCAGGCCGAGGACGAAGCGCGCCGTCTCGGCGTCGGTGGCCGGATCGCGCGCGTCCGCCTGCACCACGATGCGGCGCGCCCGGTGCGCGTCCACGCGGGTGAGACCCAGCAGCTTCCCGTCGGCGCTGCTGCGATAGACGATGTGGCGCAGGCCGGGCGCGTCGAGGAAGGCCGGGCGGTCGTCGGCGCGCCCCAGCAGCGCGGCGCGCGCGGTGGTGAACAGCTTCTGGTAGTGGCGCACGAGCTCGGTCAGCAGGCGCGGCGTCGAGGGCGTCACGTGGACGACGACCAGGTGACCACGCAGCCCCGGCGGCCGGCTGCGGCTGAGATCGAGCATCGCGCGCACGACGTCGGTGCCGAGGCCGATGAGGAAGCTCACGAGGAACAGGCCCGAGACGGTGAGCCCCAAGCTGACGGCGACGGCGACCACGTCGCTCGGCGCCTGCAGCATGTTGCCGGGATCCTGCACCTGCCGGAAGGCCCACCACAAGCGAGTGAGGAAGCGGCGGTCGTGGTGATCCTGGCGGCCGTCACCGTCGAAGTCGACGCCCTCGGGGGTCAGGTGCTCGAGGAGCACGGCCCCGACGAAGGCGAAGAGCAGGACCGAGAAGCCCATCAGCAGCACCTGGCGGCTGCGCTCCCGCTGGCCGAGGACGACCCGCAGATCGCGGACCACCGGGGCCCAGTAGCTGATGAGCAGCAGCAGGCGGCTGAGGCGCACCAGGCGCAGCCAGCGGGGGCCGCCGTGCGACCAGGGCAGGAACGAGAGCAGCGCGATCAGATCGAGGGAAAGCAGCAGGCCGTGGAACACGCGGTGGCGCCCCGGGGCGCCGTCGGTCTGATCCTCCACGGGACCGAGGAAGGCCACCACGCGCACGAAGAACTCGACGCCGAAGAGCACGAGGAAGGGCCAGTTGAGGTGCTGGACCCAGGGGAAGGGCAGCAGGCTGAGGATGATGGCCGCGCTGAGCAGGGCGCGCACCTCGACGCGCCCCAGCACCTGTGCCGCGCGCTGGGCGCCGGCGCGCAGCGCCGAGCGAAGGTCAGGTGATCCACCGTCGGGCATCGCCCCCCCGGGGCCGAGTCGCCGCCCCGGCCGCGGGCGGCCGGCCGACGTTAAGGGGGGGCAGGTCGGGGCGCAACTCTGATGCGCGGACGCCAGACCGGTGACATCGTGCTGGCAGGCCCGAGGTGTGCTGTGTACAATCCTTGTCCAAGTTGCGCCAAGGTGCGTAGAGGTTGTCGATGGAGCCCACCCCCCGCTTCCGCATTCAGGCCGTGGCCGAGGCCACCGGGCTCAGCACCGCCACGCTGCGCGCCTGGGAGCGTCGCTACGGTATCCCGTCACCGGCCCGGGGTGATAGCGGGTATCGGCTCTACACTCAGCGCGATCTCGAGATGGTGCGGCGCATGGTGGCGCTCGGCGAGCGCGGCGTCGCGCCCTCCGAGGCCGCCCACCAGGTGACCGCCGAGTTCGCCGCCCCCACGGCGCCGGTCCAGGCGCCCCTCGGTGAGCTGCCCGCGTCGGCCTTCGACCAGAGCGTCCGTCGCCTGCTGTCGGCGATCGACAGCGCCGATCTCGAGCGCCTCGAGCGCTGCGTGCAGGACGCCCTGACCCTCGGGCCGGCCTGGACCGTGTACCGCCAGGTCTTCGAGCCGACGCTCATCGCCCTCGGGGAGCGCTGGGCGGCGGGCACGGTGTCGGTGGGGCAGGAGCACGCCACCTCGCAGGTCATGGGCAACACGCTCCGCAACATCGTGCGCCTCGTGACGCGGCCCAAGGCCACCCGCCGCCTGCTGCTGGCCTGCGTCACCGAGGAGCAGCACGAGCTGCCCCTGCTGGGGGTGGCGCTGCTGGGGGCGACGCTGGGCTGGCGGCCCTTCGTGATCGGCGCGCGCACCCCGCCCGACGCGCTGCAGGGGGTGCTGGCTCAGTTCCGGCCCGATCTGGTGGGGCTGTCGGTCACCGTGCCGCTGCCCGAGGGCCTCGAGGCCGCCGCGCTCTTCGCCGCCTACGGGGCCGTCTGCGCGGATGTCCCGTGGGTGGTCGGCGGTCGCGCGGCGGCGGACTATGCGGTCGCCATCGAGGCCGCCGGCGCCCAGTGCGTGGGGCGCGACGTCGAGTCCCTCCGGCTGCTGCTCGAGGCCCCCTGAGCGGGGGCGGCGGCGTCCGGCCCCGCTCACGCCGCCGCCGGACGCAGCCGGCACGATCCCGGCGACGCGACGCCCTCCGACCGCGGCGACGGTTGCCCACGCGACCGTCGACCGGCACCATGCGCTCCGATGCGTGACCAACTCGACCTGATCGCGCCCCCGCCGCCGCTCACGCGGGCCGCCGCGCTCGAGCGCCTCGACGCGCTCGTCGGTGAGGATCTGCGGCCGCTGGCCGACACCTACGGCATCACCGTCTGGCGCGACGGCCGCCGCAACAAGGGGTGGGCCGGGCAGACCGTCGAGCGCCACCTCGGTCAGCGCCCGAACAGCGCGCAGGCCGCCGACTTCGGCGACTGGGAGCTGAAGGTCGTGCCGCTGGCCTTCACCGCCGACGGGCAGCTCCGCCTCAAGGAGACGATGGCCATCACGATGTTCACCGAGGAGGATCTCGAGACGCAGGCCTTCGAGGACAGCCACCTGCTGGACAAGCTGCGGCGCATCGTGGTGGTCGCCCGGGTGTACGAGGGGGCCGACGAGGCGCGCTCGCTGGTGGCGGCGGTGGCGCCCTTCGATCTGGACGCGGCGGAGGTGTTGGCGCAGGTGCGCGAGGATTACGACGAGATCCGCTGGGTGGTGCGGCAGCAAGGGGCCTACGCGCTGCACGGCGGGTTGGGCCGCCTGGTGCAGCCGCGCCCCAAGGGCGCCGGGCAGCTGCGCGGGGGTCACGGCTTCTACGCGCGCAAGCCCTTCGTCGAGCACATGCTGGGGATCGGCGGGTGAGCGACGCGCGGCTGCCGGTGACGCTGCTGACGGGCTTCCTCGGCGCGGGCAAGACGACGCTGCTGCGCAACGTGCTGCGCGCCATCGGCGGGCAGCGGGTGCTGGTCATCGAGAACGAGTTCGGCGCGGCCAACATCGACAGCGAGCTGCTCGAGGAGATCGAGCCGGGCATGGTGCGGCGGGTCAACGGCTGCATCTGCTGCGCGGTGCAGGTGGATCTGGCGCACACCTTCCGCTCGATCATCGAGGCCATCGACGGGGGCCTCATCGACATCGATCGCGTCGTCCTCGAGACGACCGGCATGGCGGAGCCGGGGGCGCTGCTCGAGACCTTCTTCGCGGGCGACGGGATCGAAGAGCGCTTCCGGGTGGACGCGGTGGTGACGGTGGTCGACCTGCGCCACATCGAGGTCGACCTCGTCAACAGCCCGGTGGCGCAGGATCAGGTGGCGCAGGCCGACGTGCTGGTGCTGAACAAGCTGGATCTGGTGGACGACGCCGCGCGGGATCGGGTGATCGAGCAGGTGCGCGTGGCCAACCCGCTGGCCGAGCGGCACCTGACGACCCACGCGCGGCTGCCCGCCGAGGTGGTGCTGGACCGGGCCCTGTTCGAGCGGGGGCCGGCCGCGCAGCACGACGACCACGCGCACCACGTCCACGATCCGCTGCACAGCGTCGTCGCCCGCGACGCGGGGCCTCACGACATCCGCCGCGTGCGGGCCTGGCTGCGGCGGCTGGTCGACGCGCGCCCGGACGATCTGTACCGCTACAAGGGCGTCGTCCACGCGGCCGGGCGGGCGCGCCGGGTGACGCTGCAGGGCGTGCACGATCGCTTCGCCATCGAGGCCGCGCGGCCCTGGCGCGCGGACGAGGTGCGCGAGACGACCTTGGTGTTCATCGGCCTCGATCTCGACGCGGACGCGCTGCAAGCGGGCCTCGAGGCCTGTCGTGGGGTGCGCGCTCGTACGGACTGAGGGTCCGGCGTTACCCTGTCGCCATGCGCGACGCCCCTCGACTCCTGCTGTTGCTCTCGGTCTGCCTCTGCGCGTGCGACGACGGCGGGGGCGACCCCTCCGCGCCCGACGCGGCGCCCGACGCCGCGCTGGACGCGGGGGAGGCGGACCTCGGTCGCGTCGACGCCGCCCCCCGCGACGCCGCGCCGGACGCGGGCCGGGACGCCGCCCCGCTCGACGCCGCCGTCGGCGACGCGGCCGCCTCGGACGGGGCGCTCGACGCGGCCCCCGACGCCGCGCCCCCGATGACCGTGGGCCTCGTCATCAACGAGCTGATGGCCAACAACGAGGGGGCGTTCGTCGACGACGTCGGCGAGACGGACGACTGGATCGAGCTTCTGAACACCGGGCCGGACGCGGTGGAGCTGAGCGACTACGCGCTGAGCGACGACCGCCGGGAGCGTCACCCGCTGCCGGCTCGGCGCGTCGGGGTGGGGGAGCGGGTGGTCCTCTTCGCCGACGACACCCCCGAGCAGGGCCCGCGACACCTGCCCTTCGGCCTGTCCGCCGGGGGCGAGTCGCTCTTCCTGTGGGGGCCCGACGACGCGCTGGTGCAGCGGGTCGACTTCCCCCGGAGCGATCCCAACACCGCCTTCGCGCGCCTGCCCGACGGCACGGGCGACATCGCGCGCTGCGGCTGGGCGACGCCGGGCGAAGCGAACGGCGCGACCTGCGGGCCGCCGCCCCCGCCGCCGGTGGGCGAGGTGGTCGAGTTCGCGCCGTACGGCTGGGACGACCCCTGGCCCTTCCCCCCGCAGCCCCTGGCGCTGACCGAGCTGGCGCTGCGCCCGGCGGGCTTCGTCGAGGTGCTCAACGTGGGCGCCGAGCCGGTGGATCTCGCGACCGCGCGCCTGACGATCGCGCCCCACGCGCCGGGGCTGCCCTGGCCCGGCGTCGAGGACGGCGTCACGCTCGCGTGGCCGGTCGAGACGCTCGCGCCGGGCGCGCGCGTGGCGGTGGCGGTGGCCGCGGGTGACACCGCGGCGCTCGAGGCCGATCCCGCCTTCGAGGGGGTCGTCCAGCTGTGGATCGAGGGTCGCAACTTCCCGGTCGACCGGATCGACTTCATGCGCTGGCCGGCGGGCGCCGCGCTGACCCGGCAGCCCGACGCCAGCGGGCGGCATCGCTTCTGCGCCGCGACGACGCCGGGCGCCGCCAACGACGCCTGCGATCCGCTGCCCGCGCGGCCGGTCGGCGACCGCCTGCGCCACCTGCGCACCCCCGGCGACTTCGCGGCGCTCGCGCGGGGCGGCAACGCCACGGGCATCGAGTCGGTGAAGTTCGTGCTCGATCTCGAGGGCGGCGACGCGGTGCACCTGCTGTCGTCCGACGCCTGGGATCTGCACTACCGGTTCGTTCGTCAGGTCATCGACGGGCTGCCCCCGCTCGACCGCTGCGATCCCGAGGAGAACCGCGTCTTCTACACCGGCTGGAGCGCGTTCAGCGATCGGAACTACGTCGACGTCGAGGGACGGCGCTACCTGCTCGGGACGCTGGTGCACCACGGCGGCGCCGATCTGTGGACCGTCGAGTACGCCGCCGGCGACGCGATCAGCGCGGCCCAGATGCGGCGCGCCTTCTTCGGCGCGGCGGCCCGCGTGCAGCACCCGCGGCGCTTCCTGCTGCGCCCCCAGACGGCCGATCAGCTCGAGCGGGCGACGACGCTCGAGGGGAGCGTCCCGCTGATGGATCCCAACGCGCCCTTCCGCGGCCAGACCTATCAGCCCCTGACCGAGACGGTGGGCTACGGGGTGCTGACCTTCGTGCCGCTGGCCGAGCTCGAGCGGGCGCCGCTGGGCGCGCAGGTCATCGTGGTGACCGATCAGGTGCCCAACGACATCGCGCTGGTCGGCGGCCTGATCACCGAGGCCTTCCAGACGCCGCTGGCGCACGTCAACCTGCTGAGCCGCAACCGGAACACGCCGAACATGGCGCTGGTGGAGGCGCGGGACGATCCGCGCCTGGCGCCGTACTTCGGCCAGCTCGTGCGGCTCGAGGTGGCGGGGGGTGGCTTCGAGGTCCGCCCCGCGGACGCGACCGAGGCCGAGGCCTTCTGGGAGAGCCGCCGCCCCGAGGGGCCGCCGCTGAGCCCGCGGCTGGACCCGTCGGTGCGCGGCGTCGTCGACCTGACCACGGCCAGCATCGACGACCTGCCGGCGTTGGGGGCGAAGGCGGCGCAGATGGGCGAGCTGTTGCGGGTGAACTCGCAGCGAGCCGACTGCCCGGGGCCGTTGACGCTGCCGCAGACGCCCCTGGCCCTGCCGGTGGTGCACTCGCTCGAACACTACGCGGCCAGCGGCGCGCTCGACCGCCTGGCCGCCCTGCGGGCGGACCCCGACTTCCGCACCGATCCGGCCATCCGCGCGGCGGGGCTGGCCGAGGTCCGCGCGCTCATCGAGGCGCACCCGGTCGAGCCGACGCTGCTGGCGGAGGTCGTCGCCGCGGTGCAGACGAACTACGGCCCCAGCCGGCGCGTGCGCTTCCGCTCGAGCAGCAACACCGAGGATCTGCCCGGCTTCAACGGCGCGGGCCTCTACACCTCGATCAGCGCCCAGCTCGACGATCCGGAGCGTTCGGTGGAGGACGCCCTGCGCACCGTCTGGGCCAGCCTGTACCTGGCGCGCGGCTACGACGAGCGCGACTACCACAACATCGATCAGGACGGCGTGGCGATGGGCGTCCTGATCCACCCCGCGTTCCTGAGCGAGCGGGCCAACGGCGTGGGCATCTCGCGCGACGTGCTCGAGCCCATCCGCAGCGACTACTACTTCAACGTGCAGGCGGGCGAGGCGTCGGTCACCAACCCCGCGCCGGGGGTGTCGACCGAGCAGTTCGTCTTCAGCTTCTTCCGTCAGCCGCGCGTCAAGTACGTGGGACGAAGCTCGCTCACCGGGGGCGCGGCGGTGCTGTCGAGCGAGGAGATCGAGGACGCCGCGTGCGCCCTGCGCGCCATCCACGATCACTTCCGGCCGCTGATCGATCCCGACCTCGAAGATCTGTGGTTCGCGATGGACATCGAGTTCAAGCTGGTCGGCGCGGGGCGACACCTGGTGGTCAAGCAGGCGCGGCCCTACTCCTTCGGATCGGCCGAGCGACCCGCGGACTGCCGCGCGCTCTGAGCGTCGCCGGAGGGCGGTCGCCAGCCGCCGCCGCCCGGCGTCTGCACCTCGATCGCCTGGTTCGCCTGGACGCGCAACGAGACCTTCGCCGGCAGCGGGGTGGCGTGCCCGTCGGCGTCGATCAGGCGGTTGGCGCCCAGCGCGCCCGCGGCGCCTCCGTTGACGCCCCACGCCCGCGTGGTGCGCCGCTCGGTCACGAGCGACACCTCGGCCGGCGCCAGGAAGCGATAGCGGCGCACGACACCGCGCCCGCCGCGATGCTCGCCGAGCGCGGCGTCGGCGGCCGGCGCCAACGCGTAACGCTCGATGCGCACGGGGAAGGCGTGCTCCAGCGCCTCGATCGGCGTGTTGAGCGTATTCGTCATGTGCACGTGCACGCCGTCCGCGCCCGGCCCCGCCGGTCCGCCGCCCGCGCCGCCGCCGAGCGTCTCGTAGTGCACGAAGGCGGCGCCGTCGGCCAGCCGACCGCCGAAGAGCACGTTGTTCATCGAGCCGCACGACGCCGCGGGGATGCGATCCGGCGCGGCCTGGGCCAGCGCGCCGAACACCGCGTCCACCAGCCGCTGGGAGGTCTCGACGTTGCCCGACGACACGGCGGCCGGCGGCTCGGCGTCCACGATCGAGCCGGGCCGGGTGAGCACCTCGATGGGACGCATCAGCCCCGCGTTGGCGGGCATGGCGTCACCGGCCAGGCAGCGGAAGCAATAGAACACCGCCGACAGCGCGATGGCGCGGACAGCGTTCATCGGTCCGTCGACGCTGTCCGGCGCGGCGCGGAAGTCGACCGTCGCGCGGTCCCCGGTGATGCGCAGCGTGACCGGCAGGGGGATGGGCGCGTCGTGCAGGCCGTCGCCGTCGAGCTGGTCGGTGAAGGTCCAGGCGCCGTCGGGCAAGTCGCGCAGCAGCGCGCGCATGCGCCGCTCGGCGTAATCGAGCAGCGCCTCGCCGAGCCGGTCGATCTCGGCCCGCCCCTGATCGGCGATCCAGGCCTGGAGGCGCAGCGCGCCCAGGCGGTTGGCCGCCTCCTGCGCCCGCAGATCGCCGCGGCGGTCGGCGGGGGTGCGCGAGGCCGCGGCGAAGCGCGCGCGCAGGGCGTCGTCGAGCGGCGCCGGGGGCAGGCGGAAGCCCTCGTCGTCGATGGTCAGGCGGCGGCCGACGCCGTCGAGGTCGCGCGGCGCAGGCAGGCTGCCCGCCGAGACGCCGCCGACGTCGGCGTGGTGCGCGCGGTTGGCGACGTAGAAGGCGGGCGCCCCCTCACCGTCGGCGGCGTCCCCCGGCGCGAACACCGGCGTCACCAAGGTCACGTCGGGCAGGTGCGTCCCGCCGGCGAAGGGATCGTTGAGTAGCACCTGCACGCCCGGCCGCATCGGCACCGCGTCGATGGCCGCGCGCACGCTCAGCGGCGTGCTGCCGAGGTGCACCGGGATGTGCGCCGCGTGCACCAGCATGCGGCCCTCGGCGTCGAAGACGGCGCAGGAGAAGTCGCGACGCTCCTTGATGTTGGCCGAGAAGGCGGCGCGCATGAGCGTCGCGCCCATCTCTTCGGCGATGGCCGCCAGGCGCTGGCGGTGGATCTCGAGCGCGAGGGCCGTGCGCCGCGGCCCCCGCGTCGGCCCGGCGTCGGGCGAGCGTCCGTCGTCCCGGCGCCGGCAGACCAGATCGCCCGAGGGCAGACGGTCGGCCACCCAGCCGGCGGGCAGCCAGAGCGTCGCCGAGTAGGCGTCGATGGCGGTCGGTCCCGTGCCCGTGCGCGTCGGCTCGCCGAGCGCCGGCGCGGGGCTCGACTCCCCGGCGCGGAGCGTCACCCGGACGCTCACCAGCTCCAGGGGAGCGTTCGCGTCGAGCGCGTAGCCGTAACGCTCCGCGTGGAGCGCGTCGAAGGCGGCGCGCAGGTCGGGGGCGGCTCCCGGCGTCGGGGGATCCTGCACCGGGACGGCCAGCGTGAAGGTCTGCCCGCGATAGCGACAGTCGGCCAGCACGTCGCGCCCATCAGCGTCGGGCAGGCGGGCGCGCAGGGAGCGTTCCAGCTCGGCCACGAGGTCGGTCAGGCCGGGGAGGTCGGCGTCGCTCCAGAAGACGGTGCGTGTCTCGGTGAGCGTTCGGGGCGCGTCCAGGATGCCTTCGGCCGACAGCACGCCGGGCTCGGCGGGGAAGATCACCTCCGGGCAGCCCAGCTCGTCGGCCAGCGCGCAGGCGTGCAGGCCGCCGGCGCCGCCGAAGGCGACCAGGGCGAGGCGCCGAGGATCGACGCCGCGGCTCATCGTGACGCGCTTGCAGGCCCGCGCCATGTTGGCCTCGGCGACGGCGACGATGGCCTCGGCGGTCTCCTCGACCGGCGCGCCCAGGCGCGCGGCGAGGCCCGCGACCGCGGCCCGCGCGGCGCCCGCGTCGAGGGCGAAGTCCCTCCCCAGCAGCGTCCTCAGGCGCCCGAGCACGACGTGCGCGTCGGTGACCGTCGGCTCGACGCCGCCGCGCCCGTAGCAGGCTGGTCCCGGCACCGCGCCGGCCGACCGGGGCCCGACGCGCAGCACGCCCCCGGCGTCGACGAAGGCCACGCTGCCGCCGCCCGCGCCCACCGTCTCGATGGGCAGCAGCGGGACGCGCAGGGGGTGCCCGTCGAGCTCGCCGTCGTCCTCCGGCGCCATCGCACCCTGCACCACGGACACGTCGGTCGACGTGCCGCCCATGTCGAGCGTCAGCAGCGCGCCACGTCCGCTGCGGCGGCCCACCGCGTAGGCGCCGCGCACGCCGCCCGCCGGCCCCGACAGCACGGTGTGCACCGGCGCCTCGGCGGCCAGGCGCGGCCCGAGCAGGCCGCCGGCCGAGCCCATGATCGCGAGGGGCTGGGGGGCGAGGGCGTCGGCGAGGCGGTCGAGGTAGCGCGCCATCACCGGCGCCAGGAAGGCGTTCACCGCGGCCGTCGAGGTGCGCTCGTACTCGCGGAAGACGGGGGCCAACGCGCTCGACACGGTCACCGGGCGGCCGGGGTAGGCGGCGCGGAGGGCATCGGCCACGGCCCGCTCGTCGGCGCCGTCGGCGTAGGCGTGCAGCAGCGAGACGGCGAAGGCGTCGGCGGCGGCCAGCCGGTCGTCGTGGCGCGCGCGCCAGGCCCCGAGATCTTCGAGCGCGGTGACGATCTCACCGTCCGGGCCGCGGCGCCCGTCGACCCCCACCACGTCGGCCACGAGCGGCGACGGGACGACGGGGTGCAGCGCGTACAGGTCCGGGCGGGCCTGCCGGCGCAGGCGCAGCAGATCCTCGAAGCCGGCGTTGGTCACGAGCACGACGCGCGCGCCGCGGCGCTCGAGCAGCGCGTTGGTGGCGACCGTCGTGCCGTGGCGGACGGCGCCCGTCGCGCCGAGCGCGGCCAGCGCGTCGAGCACCGCGCGGCCGGGGTCGTCGGGGGTCGAGGGCACCTTCAGGCGCGTGATCTGGCCGGCGTCGTCGCGGGCGACGAGGTCGGTGAAGGTGCCGCCGGTGTCGATGGCGATGCGCATGGCGGATGAGGTTAGCACCGTTGCGGGGGTCGGCGGCGGGCGTCATGGTGGCGGCATGCGACGAACGCTGCTGCTGCTGCTGACGCTCCTCGGCTGCGACGACGGCGGCCCGGCCGACGAGGTGCCGGCGGCGGACGGGGGGCACGTCATCGACGGCGCGGCCGGCGACGCCGCGGCGCGGGGCGCCCTCGACGCGGGCGAGGACGCCGCCTGGGGGCGGGACGCGACCGGGGACGCCAGCGTGGCCGACGCGGGCCCGCCCGACGCCACGCCGCCCGACGCCGGCGCGCCCACCTGGGCGCCCGCCGCGCCGGTCGGGGGCGGGCCCATCCAGGAGATCGCCGTCGTCGCGCTGGGCGACGAGATCTACGTGATCGGTGGCTTCGACGCGCAGCGCCGCATCGTCGGCCACCTGCGCATCTACGATCCGGCCGCCGACACCTGGCGCGACGGCCCGGACCTGCCGGTCGCGCTGCACCACGCCAACGCCGCCGTCGTCGACGGCCGCCTGTACGTCCTCGGCTTCCTGAAGCAGGGCTTCGCCGCCGACGGCCGCGGCTTCGTCTACGATCCCGCCGACGGCGCCTGGCGCGAGGGCCCCCGCCTGCCCGACGCGGTCGCGCGCGGGGCCGCCGGGGTCGTCGTCGTGGACGACCGGATCCATCTGCTGGGCGGCCTGGCCAGCGGCCGCGCGGTCGCGACCCACACGATCTACGACGTGAGCGACGACGCCTTCCTCGACGCGCCCCCCATGCCGCGGGTGCGCGACCACCTGGCCGCCGGCGCGGTCGGGGGCTCGATCATCGTCGCCGGCGGCCGCGACACGCACATCGGCAGCCACACCGCCGCCGTCGACGTCTTCGATGCGGCCACGAACGCCTGGCGCGCCGGCGCCCCCATGCCGACCTCGCGCGCCGGCGCCGCGGCCGCGACGCTCGGCGGCCGCCTCGTCGTCTTCGGCGGCGAGGGCGCGCCCACGCCGAGCGGCGTCTTCGCCGCGGTCGAGAGCTACGACCCCGTCGCGGACGCCTGGGCGGCGCACGCGCCGATGCGCACCCCGCGCCACGGCATGGCGGCCGCCACGATCGACGGCGCCATCCACGTCCCCGGCGGCGCCACCGTCCAGGCCTTCGGCGCCGTGGACACCCACGAGGTGTTCCGCTTCTGAGTCGGCCGGTGGGCCGGCCGGGCTCGGGGTGTGTTCGAACCCATGGGTCCGCCGTACGCCCCGCCAGGACGGTCGGGCGGCCAGCATTCAGCTCCGTCGCGGCGACGGTACCTTCTGCCCGGTGAGCCGGCGATCGAGCTCGCCCAGCGGTTCCGCATTCGGCGCGGCGTACTGGGCTCGGCTGACGGCTGACAGCTGACAGCTGACAGCCGGTCGGAGCGACCACCGGCGGCTCTTGAGCAGAACCCGGCCCCGCACCCGCTTGCGTCGGTCTCGCGCCTCTGCTAGTGGCAAGCGCCCCCGATTGCCGCAGGAGCCCCTCGTGTCCGCACCCGATCGCGCTGAGACCACCGCCGCCCTCGCCGCCGACGGCGATCGCACGCTGGCGCGCCTCGAGCCCGCCCTGGCCGCCGCCGAGGCGCACATCCGGCAGTGGACCCCGGTGGCCGTCGCCGACGCCGCCGTCGCCGACTTCCGGCGGGCGCTGGTGGCGCAGGGCGCCTTCGGGCTGGGCGGCGGCGATCCGCAGCGCATCGAGGACGCCCTGTTCGCCGAGGTGCCCGACTCGCCCCTCGCCGAGGGCACCCTGCGCGACGCCTGGCTGGTGCTGTGTGACGAGCTCGCGCGCACCGGCGACAAGCCGCCCTTCGGGGGCAGCGGTGGGGCGGAGCGCTGGGCCTTCACCGCGCGCTCCCGCGCCTGGCCGCACGTGGATCCCGCCGGGGACGTGGCCCGCGTGGCGGATCTGTTCGACGGGCCCTCGCGCCTGGTGGTGGTCCGCGGCCCCGGCTGCTCGAGCTTCCTCGCCGCCGTCCGCCGCGTGCTGCTCGGCCGCCACGGCGCCGACGTCTTCGTGCCGCCGGTGGTGCCCGCGGCGCGCGACGATCTGGTGGGCCTGCTGCGGCCCTACGTCGAGCGCGCCGAGGTGGATCCCAAGCTGCGCGAGGCCTTCGACAAGCTGGGCTACGGCGAGGACTGGGTGGGGCTGCTGGGCCGGGTGGGGGACTCGGCGCCCGTGGCCCTGCTGCTGGACGACGGTCACGTGCAGTCGCGCTCGGTGCTGCTGGGTCTGCCGCTGTTCGTCGAGCCGGCGCCGGACCGCAAGGCGCTGCTGGTGATGGCGGCGCCCACCGACCCCGAGGACGACGGTCCGCTGGCCGAGGTCATCGCCGACGCCCGCGAGCGCGAGCTGCTCGTCGAGATCACGCTGCCCGACTTCAGCGTCGAGCACGTCTCGGCCCTCTGCGACGCCTGGTTCCACGGCAAGGCGCCGGCCTGGGCGGACGTGCTGGTCGAGGCGGTGCCGGAGGCGCGGGCGCCGCTGCAGCTCGCCTGCGCTCGCGCCTGGCTGGCCGCGCTGACCGACGCCGACGGCCGCCCGGATCCGGCGGGGCGCGAGCACCTGACCGCCGGCTTCGATGTCGACGCCCTGCTGCCCACCCACGTCGGCGCGCGGCGCGCGCTGGCGATCGCCGCGCTCGAAGGCCAGAGCTTCCACGCCTTCGCCCTCGGCCTCGCGCTGGGCAAGGACGAGGACTTCGTCGAGGACCTGCTGCACGACGACGAGATCGAGTTCGATGGCGAGGTGGTCGGCGGGTGTGACGCGGCCGTGCCGACCGGGCGCACGATCTGGGCGGATCTGCCCGACGGGCTGCATCCGGTCTTCCGCTTCGCCGACGCGCGCGTGCCCGCCGCCCTGCTGGCGCGGCTGGCCGACGCGGAGCGCCTGAAGGCCGCGCGCACCCTGCGCGACGCGCTGCTGCAGGGCTACGGCCCGGCGGGCGCGTGGCAGGTGGCCGATCGCCTCTGGAACCTCGACCTGATCGCCGGTCGCGACCGCCAGGTGCAGCAGCTGATGCTGGGCACCAACGTGCCGCAGCGGGTCGAGGCGGGCTTCCGCCGCATGGTGCCGGTGCTGCAGGCGAAGTCGCCCTATCGGCTGGCGCTGGCGCGCCTGTACGGGGCGGGCATGGAGATGGGCTCGGTGGCCAGCGTCACCGGGCGGGTGCAGCTGGCCGATCAGGGCTTCCAGGCCGCCGCCGCGGCCGCGCAGCGCTTGGGGCGGCCGGGCCCGGCGGGCGAGGCGCTGGCCAAGCTGGCCGAGGTGCGGCTGGCGCTGGCGCTGCCCAAGCCGGCCGAGCAGGCGCTGGACGTGGCCGAGAAGCTGCTGAAGCAGGCCGAGCACGGGCGCAGCCTGGCGCGCATCGCGCTGCTGCGAGCCGAGGCGGCCATCCTCGACGGCGAGGTGGAGCCGGCGCTGGCGCTGCTGAAGCAGGGCGTCGACGCCCTGCGGGCGCTGGGCGACGCCGGGCACACGGCGCTCGGCCTCGTGCGCCTGGGCCGCGTGCGCTACGAGGTGGGGGATCGCGAGGCGGGCATCGCCGCGCTCGACGAGGCCATCCGGGCGGCCGACGCCAGCGGCGATCCGCGCCCGGCCGCGGCCGCGCGCATGGCGCGCGCCTTCGTGCACGCCGAGCAGGATCAGCTCGACGCCGCCTTCGCGCTGCTGAACCAGGCCGCCCAGGCCTTCCAGCGGGCGCGCATGCCGGTGCACATCGTCGAGGTCGCCGCCGCGGGGCTGCAGCGGCGCCACGGCAACCCGGCCGAGGCCGAGAAGCGGCTGCGGGCGATGGCCGACGCCTTCAAGAAGGGCGGCGCCGCGATCCAGTGGGCCGACGCCTGGCAAGAGGTCGGGCGGTGCATGCTCGACCAGGAGAAGTACACCGACGCGGCCGAGGTGCTGGCCGAGGCCATCGACGTGCGGCGCCGGGCGCGGGATCGCTTCTCGTTGGTGCGGCTGTGGACCGACCTGGGCTCGGCGCGTGAGGGGCAGGGCGATCTGGGCGGGGCGCTGAGCGCGCTGGCCCTCGCGCGGCGCATGGCCGAGCGCATGCAGATGGCGCGCTGGCTGGGCGCGCTCGACGCGCAGATCGCCCGCATCGCCGCCGACGCGGATCGCGATCCCTCGGTCGACGCCGACGCCCTGCGCACCCGCGCGGCCGCCGAGGTGGACGAGATGGAGGCCATCTGGAAGGCCCCGCCTCAGCCCGCCGACGCGGGCGGCAAGCAGGTGCACTGAACGTCGTTCACCTATTGCGCCGAGTGCGCTGATCGGACGGGCTATCAGCTTTCAGCGGTCAGCTCTCAGCCGCTGCACGGCCGTTTGCTCGGGATGGCGCGCCGGAGCACGAGCGGTCGTGCCGGCGCTGCCTTCGAAGCAAGGGCGCCAGCACGTAGGGTCGCTTCTGCGCGGCGCACGGTGGCGCGAAGGGCCCGGCTGAACGCTGATAGCTGAGAGCTGACAGCCCCTCCGACCGTCCGCGACGTTCGTGACGCGCTTCGCCCGGGGCCGAACGGCGTTCCGACTCAGCTTCCCAGGCGCCCCATCTCCATCAGCTCCGACTTCGCCGCCATGCGCAGCAGCTCGTTGGTCAGCGCCGAGCCGCGGGCCGCGGCGAGGAAGGCCGCGCGCACCATCGCGTTGCGGATCAGCGCGCCGCTCATCTCCCACCGCCGCGCCAGGAAGCCCCAGTCGACGTCGTCGGCCACCGCACAGCCCGGCGGCACCATCGACTTCCACAGCACCTCGCGCTCCTCGGGCTTGGGCAGATCGAAGTGCAGCCGGAAGCGCAAGCGGCGCTTGAAGGCCTGGTCGATGCCGGTGCCCAGGTTGGTGGTGAGGATCGAGATGCCCTCGTAGGTCTCCATGCGCTGCAGCAGGAAGTTCACCTCGAGGTTGGCGTAGCGATCGTTGCTGCTCTCGACCTTGGTGCGGCTGGCGAACAGGCTGTCGGCCTCGTCGAACAGCAGCACCACCGGGACGCGCGAGGCCTCGTCGAACAACCGGGCCAGGTTCTTCTCGGTCTCGCCGACGTACTTGTCGACCACCCGCGACAGGTCGACCTGATACAGGTCCAGCCCCAGCTCGTTGGCGATGAGCGAGGCGGTCATCGTCTTGCCGGTGCCGGGCGGGCCCGAGAACAGGCAGGACAGGCCGCGGCCCTTGGTGCCCAGCTTGCGCGCGAAGCCCCACTCCTCGAACACCTGCGTGCGGTGGCGCGCGTGGGCGAGGATCTCCTCGATCACCTGCATCTGCTCCTCGCTGACCACCAGGTCGTCCCAGCGCTGGCTGGTCTGGATGGGGGTCGCGAGGGCGCTGAGGCTGGTGCGGATCTGGCGGCGCACGGCGAGGTCGAAGGCCACGTCGTCCAGGCGCGTGGTGTCGGCGTCGCCCGTGCTGACGCGCACGTCGCGCAGGGCGCGGTCGAGGTCGCCGGGGCGCAGCTTGTAGGTGTCGACCAGGGCGGCCAGCTCGGTCGTCGGCACCGCGAAGCCGTGCTGGCGCAGCAGGTGGCCGTAGAGGCGGGCGCGCACCTCGGGCGGGCCGTCGAAGAGCTCGACCACGCGCGCGTCACCCAGCACCGGGGTCAGCAAGGGCACGACGTCGGGCGTCGCCGAGAGCACGACCGGCACGCCCATCGTGCGCACCAGCCGCGCCAGCACGCCGGGCCGCCGGTCGCCGCGGTCATCGAAGCCCGCGCAGCGGATCAGCACGACGGCGCCGGCGAGCAGCCCGTCGCGCATGGCGGCGGCGAGCTGATCCTCGAAGCCCTCGAGCTCCCAGGGCAGGTTCGCCAGGTCGACGCGGAACAGTGTTCGACCGGCAGCCAGGGCGTGCGCGCGCGCCACCGTGCGGCGGCCGCTGCCCGGCGGCCCCACCAGCACCAGCGGCGCCTCGTCCTCCCGGCGCGCCAGGCCGCCCAGCAGGCGCCCCAGCCGCAGCGCGTCGTGCAGCACCAGCGCTTCGGGCCGCGGACCCTCCACCTCGTGCGCCACCGCCCCGGTGGGGTACACCTCGCCGACGACCGCGCCGCCCGCGAGGAAGCGCTGCACGGCGTCGGGCACGAAGGCCGGGCGCTGCAGCAGCGGCGTAGCCGGCTGCCAGCGTCGATCCTCGCCGAGCTGCACCAGCCGCAGTCGCCGCAGCACGCCATCGGGGGCCAGCCCGCGCTCCAGCCGCGCGCGGTGCGCCGCGTCGTCGGCCAGCAGCTCGATCACGAAGCCCGCCGTCGGCTGCTTCACCGAGAAGTCGGCCCAGGCGAAGGTGCTCGCCCGCAGCAGCCCCGGCGAGCTCTGCAGGGTGGCCAGCACCGTCACCAGCTCCAGCGCGTCGGCGTCCAGCCGCGCCTCGGCCGCCAGCCGGGCCGCCGGCAGCCCGGGCGCCTCGGCGCGGCGCGCGGCCTCGCGGGCCCGCAGCTGGTCGATGCGCAGCTGAACCTGCGCGGGCGGCTCGAAGTCGAAGGGCGGCCTCAGCTGCCCGACCTCGAGCTCGGCGACCACCTCCTCGACGGTGACGAAGAGATCCCCCAGGCTGCCGCCGCCCTGCACCGCGCGATACCAATAGCGCTGCAGGTAGCGGGTCAACAGGGCCTGCGTCCGCTGACGCAGATCGGCGTGGTGAGCGCGGGCGTCGTACACGCGACCTCCGAAAGTTCGGCGCGCATGGTACCCCAATGGTTGAACCGGCGCCGTGTCCGTCATACAGTCGCCCGCGATGTATCTCGCGCGCGTCATCGGCACCGTGGTCGCCACGGTGAAGTACGAAGGCCTCGAAGGCTATCGCCTGCTCATCGTGGAGCCCCTCGACGGCGAGGGCGCGGTGACCGGCGATCCGCACGTCGCCGTCGACGTCACCCAGGCCGGCCCGGGCGAGCACGTCTTCTGCGTCGGCAGCCGGGAGGCGGCGCTCGCCTGCGAGCCCACCTTCGTCCCGGTGGACGCCGCGGTGGTCGGCATCGTCGATCAGGTGCACTGTCCGCCGCTGCCGGAGCTGGGCTCGTGAGGCTCGCCCGCGTGGTGGGCACCGTGGTCGCCACCATCAAGCACCCGACCTATCAGGGGCGCACGATCCTGCTCTGCCAGCCGTTGACGCCCGAGGGCGACGCCACCGGCGCGCCGGTCGTGGCGGTGGATCACGCGCAGGCCGGGGTGGGGGATCACGTGCTGATCCTCACCGAGGGCACCGGCGTACGGCAGATCCTCGGCGCCGACGCCGGCCCCATCCGCAGCCTGGTGGTGGGCATCGTCGACGCGGTCGAGCTGGCCGGATGATCGAGGCCGCCGCCCGGCGCGCGCTGGTGCGCTACAGCCGGCAGATGCACGCCGCCGGCTGGGTGGCCAACCACGACGGCAACCTGTCCGCCCGCATCACCGACGAGCGCATCGTCTGCACGCCCACCAGCTTCAGCAAGCTGGACGTGGGCCTCGACGATCTGGTGGTGGTCGACCGCGCGGGCGCGAAGATCGCTGGCAGCCAGCGGCCCTTCAGCGAGCTGGTGCTGCATCGCGCCGTCTACGACCGTCGCCCCGAGGTGCGGGCCGTCGTGCACGCGCACCCGCCCTTCGCCACGGCGTTCGGCGTGGCGGGGCGCCCCTTGCCGCACCCCTTCCTGCCCGAGGCCGTCGTCTCGCTGGGCGCCGACATCCCGACCGTGCCGCTCACCGCGCCCGGCGGGCCCGGCGCCGACGCCCTGATCCCCTTCGTCCGCCGCTGCGACGCGGTGCTCATCGCCGGCAACGGCGTGCTGACCTGGGGCCCCACGCTGGAGCTGGCCTACCTGCGCTGCGAGCTGGTCGAGCACCTGTGTCGCATCGCCCACGCCGCGCTGCCCCTCGGCGGCCCGACCCGGCTGCCCGACGCGCTGGTGGCGGATCTGGTGGCCAAGCGGGCGAAGGCGGGCCTGGCCGCGCCGGAAGAGGGCGGGGGGGTCACGCCGGATCCCGTCGAGCGCGCGGCGGCCAAGGCCATCGCGGGCATCCCCGGCGCCGATCCGGCGTTGGTGCGCCAGCTCACCGAGCAGATCGCCCGCCAGCTCGGCGGCTGAGCAGGGTCCTCGTCGCTTCGGGGGAGCTCAGCTGCCCGGCGCCTCGTCGGCGGGCGGGCTGACGCGCACCTTGTCGCGCAGGCGGCTCAGCTTCTTGCGGCCGATGCCCTTCACCTTGCGCAGATCGTCCACCGTGCGGAAGCCGCCGTGGGCCTCGCGCCAGGCGACGATGCGGGCGGCGGTCTTGGCGCCGACGCCGGGCAGGGCCTTCAGCGCGGCGGCCGAGGCGGTGTTCAGGTCGAGCCGGGGGTCGCCGCCGGCGGCGGGCGTGTGCTCGGCGGGCGGGGGCTCGGCGGGGGCCGCGGCCGGGGCGCCCGGCGCGGGCTCCGCGGCGGCGACGGGATCGTCGTCCCCCCGCTCGACGTCGACGCTCAGCCGGGCGCCGTCGGTGCGCATCACCACGCTGCCCACCTCGGCGGTCACCAGGGCCGGCACGCCGCGCCCGCGCAGGCGATCCATCGTCTCGGGCGCCGGGTGACCGTAGCGGTTGCTCGCGCTGCACGAGATCACCGCCACCGCCGGCTCGACCGCCCGCAGGAAGCTGCCGTGGGTGGCGTAGCGGCTGCCGTGGTGCGCCACCTTCAGCACCGTCGCCCGCAGCGACTTCGCGCCGCCGCGCAGCAGGCGCTGCTCGGTGTCCTCCTCGGCGTCACCGGCCAGCAGGAAGGACACGTCGCCGTAAGTCAGCCGCGCGATGATCGAGTTGCTGTTGGGATCCGAGCGCGAGCCCTTGATCAGCGGATCCTCGGGCCCCAGCACCTCGAGCGTGATGCCCGGCTCGAGGGTGATCGTGCGCCCGCGCCGCGCCACCTTGAAGGGCACCTTCTTCGCTTCGATGGTCGCCAGCATGCGGTCGTAGGTCGTCGTAGGGTGGGCGAAGCCCGAGTCGAGCACGCGCCCCACCGGCAGCTTCTCGAGCACCGCGCCGGCCCCTCCGATGTGATCGGCGTGGGCGTGGGTGTTGATCAGCAGGTCGACCGACTCGACCCCCGCCTTCGACAGATAAGCCAAGAGCTTCCAGGCGCTCTTCAGGGGCCCGGTGTCGATCAGCATCGTCTTGCCGCCCGGCGAGCGCACCAGGATGCTGTCGCCCTGTCCGATGTCGATGAAGTGCACCTCGAGGGCGGGGCCGTCGATCGAGCCGGCGAGCTTCTCCCCGAGGGCGCGCTGCAGCGCGGCCCGCAGGCCCTGGGCCGGGGGAGCGGGGCGGGCGTCGGGCGGCGTCATCGCGTCGGGGGGCGCGACCGCGTCGGGGGGCGCCACCACGGGAGGCGGCGCGTCCACCGCGGACGGCGTGTCCGCGGGCAGGGTGGGGGCCGGCGCCGTCGGGGCGGGTGGCGCGCCGCCGCAGGCCCACAGGAGCAGCGCGACGAGGGCCAGCAGGGCCGGACGCATCGGGGGCGCGCTCATCGGGCCGCCGTCGAGTCACGCGGGCCGAGGTAGCGGTACACCACCAGCCCGTCGGCGGTGCGCTTGACGAAGTCCAGGCGATGGAAGCGGCTGATGTGCCGGTACCAGTCGTTATTCGGCAGATCGGCCCGCTGCCCGCTCGGGTCGATGGTCAGCAGCCACACGCCGACGGGCAGCTTCTCCTCGGCCATGCGGGCCTGCGTCGTCGGATCGGGCGCCCGCTTCTGGAACCGGATGGTCTTGCCCGAGCTGCAGTGCACCACCTGCGTGGCGTCGTTCACGGCGTCGACGAGGCGCACCTCGAAGCTGTGCAGGCCCATGTCCTCGGGGGTCAGCGCGTCGAGGCTGAGCCGGTGGTTCTCGCCCAGGGTGTACAGATCGCGCGCGCCGGGCATGAGCCGGGCCTCGCCGGTGCGCGCGGCGCGCGCGAGGGCGGAGGGCTCGAAGCTCTTGGCCCGCGCGGGGGCCGGACGGACGACGGGATCCGGCGGGGCGTTCGGGGCGGGGGGCCGGGCCGTGGCGGCCGCCGGTCGCGCGGGCGGGGCGGGTTCGAGGGTGCTCTTCTCGACCTGCTCGGCGTAGCCCCAGCCGCAGCCGGTGAGGGCGATGGCCAGGCCGGCCACGAGGCCGACTCGAAGGAAGGGGGAGCTGGGCACGGGATCTCCTGGGCGGTCGCGGCGAGGTTAACGAAAAGCGTCTCCCGACGCACGCGCCCGCGACGCAGGCCGCCCTGCGGACATTCGCCGGCCTTCGAGTTGCGCCTCGGCCGCGCGCTCATATACTGAACGCATGATCAGCCTCACCGAGCTCCTCCAGCAGACGCGACCCCGCCCCCCGGTGGGCCCGCGGCTGACCTCGGGCCTGCGTGATCTCGACGCGCTGCTCGGCGACGAGGGGCTCGAAACGGGCCGCCTCACCGAGTGGGTGGGCCCGGCCACCTCGGGCAAGACCGGGCTCCTGCGCGCCGTCGTTCAACGCGCCCGCGCCCAGGGCGTCGCCGTGGGCTGGGTCGACGCCGCCTGCGCCCTGGTGGCCGCTGACTGGGCCGACGACGCCCTCGCCGGCCCCCTGTGGGTGGTGCGCCCGCCGACGCCGGACGAGGGCGCCTTCTGCGCCGAGGTGCTGCTGCGCACCCGCAGCTTCGGGGTGGTGGTGCTCGACGGCGCGCCGCCCCTCGACGACGCCCGCGGCGTCCGCCTGCAGCGCATGGCCCGCCTGGGCGCCTCGGCCCTGGTGGTGGTGCGCCCGGACGCCGCTCGTCGCGGTGGCCCGGTGGGCCTGCGCCTCGCCTTCGAGCCCCTCGCTGCGCCCCCCGCCGAGGACGCCCTGCAGGCCCGCGGCCCCCTCGTGTGGGCGGTGCGCGTCGATCGCCCCCGCGGCGGCGCCCCCGCCGCCGCCCGCCGCCTCCACCTCGTCGAGCCCACCCCCCCGCGCCTGGCCGCCTGGCCCGTCGCGCCCGACCGCCCGGCCAACCGTACCCGCCCGGGCACCCGCTACGGCCGATGAGCGGCTGGCGCCTCGCCTGCGCGCGCGCCCCGGACTTCGCCCTGCGCGTCGCCCTGCGCGCCCTGCCGCCAGACGCCCGCGGCGCGCCGGTGGCCCTCGTCGAGGCCGGCCAGCACGCCCGCGTCCGCGCGGTGAACGCCGCCGCCCGCCTCGAAGGCGTCCGCCCGGATCAGACCGCCACCCGCGCTCGCGCCCGCTGCCCTGGCCTGTGCTGCCTCGACTGGGATCTCGGGGCCTTCACCGCCGCTGCCCACGACCTGGCCGAGGTGCTGCAGCGCGCCTCGCCCCTGGTGTTGCCCGCCGACGGCGATCCCCCCGGCACCTTCCTCGTCGACGCCCGCGGCATGCGCTACCTGGGTGGGGACGCCGGCCTCGCCGATCGCCTGGTGGCCCTCGCCGCCGAGGCCGACTTCCCCGGCCTGCGGGTGGGCATCGCCGACAGCGCGGTGGCCGCGCGGGCGGCGGCCTGGCTGCCCGACACCCCGCTGGGGCCCGAGGGGCCGCCGCCCCTGCTGCGGGTGATGACCCGCGCCCAGGGCACCCGGCACGATCGCGGCGCGCGACGAAGAAGGCCGGACGAACCCGATGATTCAATTGAGGAAATCGTCTCGTCATCGGTGGTGATCATCCCCCCGGGGCGCGACGCCGACTTCCTCGGCGCGCTGCCCCTGACCGCCCTCGACGTGGACGCGCATCTGCGCGCCACGCTGCGCGGCCTGGGCCTGAAGACGGTGGCCGATCTGCGCGCCCTGCCGCCCGCGGCGCTCACCGCGCGCTTCGGCCCCGAGGCGCGCGCGGCGCTCGAGCGCGCGGCGGGCCTCGATCTGCGCCGGCCCGAAGGCGCCCTGCCGGTGCCGTTGCCCGCGGTCGCGCTGCCCCTCGAGCACCCCATCGAGGACACCACCCGCCTGATCTTCGGCCTGCGCGGCACGCTGACCACGCTGGCCGCCCGCCTGATGGCGCGCGGCCTCTCGGCCACCCGCCTGGCCCTGGCCCTGCTGCTGGACGATCACAGCGAGCACGTCGAGCGCCTCGACCCCGCCGGCCCCGTGCATCACCCCGGTGCCCTGTTCGAGCTGCTGCGGGATCGCCTGGAGCGGGTGCAGATCGACGCGCCGGTCGTCGAGGTGCAGGTGCGCGTGCTCACCGCCGTGCCCGCCGTGCCCGAGCAGGTGCACCTGGGGGCCGGGCGTTGGAACCCGGCGGCGATGCAGGGCGCGCTCGACCGTCTGCTCGGCCGCTTCGGGCGGGCCGCGGTGGTGCGGCCGGTGCCGGTGGACGATCACCGCCCCGAGGCGGCCGGGCGCTGGGCGCCGGTCATCGAGATCCCGCTCTCGCCCCCGCTGACCGCGGGCCCCGACGCCCTGGCCCCGCCGCCGCCGCCCGCCCCGGTGCGCCGCGCCCTGCCCACGCCGGCGCCGCTCGCCGCCCGCCTCGACGCGGGGGGGCACCCGATCGCCGTGCGCTGGCAGGGCCGCTGGCGACGTGTCGAGGCCCGCGGACCAGAGCGCCTGTCGGGCGCCTGGTGGGGCGACGAGCCCTATGCGCGCGAGGACTTCCGCCTGGCCCTGGCCGAGGGCGGCGTGCTGTGGGCCAGCCGCGATCCGCGGGCAGGGGACTGGTGGCTGAGGGGTTGGTTCGATTGAGGTTTCGAAGGAGGTTTGTAGATGGAAGCTGCCGATCAAAAATAGGTATTTCGAATCTGGTTTTCTCGAGGCGGGCTTTCAGCGGTCAGCTGTCAGCGTGGCGGTCATGGCCGTGAGACGGGCTCGGCGCGCCGATGCTGAGCGAAGGCGGAGCTGAAAGCCGATAGCTGAAGACTGACAGCCCCCTCATCCGAGCGCAGCGTCGCGATTCCGAAGGGAGCCCCGCGAGCCCCATGAGGTCCCCCCGCCCCGAGTACGCCGAGCTGCACTGCCACAGCGCGCACTCGATGCTCGACGGCGCCAGCACCCCCGAGGCCCTGCTCGATCGCGCGGTGGCGCTGGGCTTGCGGGCGCTGGCGCTGACCGATCACGACGATCTGGGCGGCCTCGTGCGCTTCGCCACCCACGCCCGGCTCGAGCTGGGCGACTTCCCGGCCATCCCCGGCTTGGAGCTGACCGTGGAGGGCGATCCGCCGACCCACCTGACCCTGCTGGCGCGCAACGCCGAGGGCTACGCCCAGCTCGGCCGCCTGGTCACCCTGGCCCGCCATCGGGAGCCTCGGGGCCAGCCGCGCGTGCCCTTCGACGCGCTGGCCGCGCACGCCGACGGGCTGTTGTGCCTCTCCGGCTGCCCCCGCGGCGAGATCCCGGCGCGCCTGCAGGTGGACGATCACCTGGGCGCCCGGCGCGCCGCCGGCCGGCTGCGCGACGTCTTCGGGCGCCACTTCGCGATCGAGGTGATGGATCACGGCCTGCCCGAGTCGGCCCGCCTCGCCGGCGCGCTGATCCACCTCGCCGGCGAGCTGGACGTGCCCTGGGTGGTCACCAACAACGTGCACTACGCCACGCCCGACGAGCGGGTGCTGCACGACGTGCTGACCTGCCTGCGCACCCACACCACCCTCGACACCGCCGGCCGCCGCCTGCGCCCCAACGCCGAGTGGCACCTGAAGGGGCCCGCCGCCCTCGCCGCGCGCTGGCGCCACGACCTCACCGGCCTGCGCGCGTCGGTCGCGTTGGCCGAGCGCTGCACCTTCCGCCTCGGTGAGCTCGAGCCCGCGCTGCCCGAGACGCCGCTGCCGCCCGGCTTCGACGATCCCGACGACTACCTGGCCCACCTGACCCGCGAGGGCGCCCGCCAGCGCTGGGGCGCGGCCCTGGGTCCGCGCCACGAGACGCAGCTGATCCGCGAGCTGGATCTCGTTCGAAAGAAAGGACTTGCGGGCTACTTCCTCATCATGTGGGAGATCATCGAGTTCGCCCGCGGCCGGGGCATCCTGGTCCAAGGCCGCGGCTCGGCGGCCAACTCGGCGGTCTGCTACTGCCTGGGCATCACCGCGGTCGATCCCATCCGCTTCAACCTGTTGTTCGAGCGCTTCCTCAGCGAGGCGCGCGACGGCTACCCCGACATCGATCTCGACATCGCCCACGCCCGCCGCGAGGAGGTGCTGCAGTTCGTCTACGCCCGCTACGGGCGCACCTACGCGGCGATGGTGTGCGAGCACATCTGCTTCCGCGGGCGCAGCGCCGTGCGCGACGCCGCCCGCGTGCTGGGCTTCTCGGTCGACGAGGGCGGGCGGCTGGCCGAGCAGGTGGGCCGCGCCCCCGAGCTCACCCGCGAGATGGTCGAGGCGGCCGGCTTCGACGCCGAGACGCCCCGCCTGCGCGCGCTGCTGCGGGTCGTCGCGGGTCTGCAGGGGCTGCCCCGGCACCGCTCGATCCACGTCGGCGGCTTCGTGCTCTCCAGCCGCCCCATCGCCGAGGTCGTCGGCGTCGAGCCCGCCTCGATGGAGGGCCGCACGATCATCCAGTGGGACAAGGACGACCTCGAGGCCGCCAAGCTGCCCAAGTTCGATCTGCTGGGCCTGGGCATGCTGACCGCGCTCGCCGAGGCGCTCGACCTGGTGTCCGCCCGCCGCGGCGCGCCCCTGGGTCTGTACGCGCTGCCCCAGGATCCCGCCGTCTACGACATGATCTGCCGCGCCGACACCGTGGGCGTCTTCCAGATCGAGAGCCGCGCCCAGATGAACTGCCTCCCGCGCACGCGCCCGCGCACCTTCTACGATCTGGCGGTGCAGGTGGCCCTCATCCGCCCCGGCCCGCTGCAGGGCGACATGGTGCACCCCTACATCCGCCGCCGCCGGGGCGAGGAGCCCGTCGAGCTGATCCACCCCAGCCTCGAGCCCATCCTCGGCCGCACCCTCGGCGTGCCGCTGTTTCAAGAGCAGGGCATGCAGCTGGCCATCCAGGCGGCGGGCTTCACCCCCGTCGAGGCCGACGCCCTGCGCCGCGCGATGGGCAGCCAGCGCCACCGCCACCGCCTCAGCGAGCTGACCGATCGCCTGCTGGCCGGCATGCACGCCCGCGGCATCGATCCCGACTACGCGCAGCGGGTGGTCAAGCAGATCGAGGCCTTCTCGACCTACGGCTTCCCCGAGAGCCACAGCACCTCGTTCGCGCTGCTGGTGTACGCCTCGTGCTGGGTGAAGCATCACCACCCGGACATCTTCCTCTGCGCGCTGCTCAACGCGCAGCCGCTGGGCTTCTACTCGGCGGCGACGCTGATCAAGGACGCCCAGCGGCACGGCGTGCGCGTGCTGCCGCCCTGCCTGGCCGAGAGCACCTGGCCCACGCGCTTGGCGCCCGATGGGGTGCGGCTGGGCCTGCGGCTGGTGGACGGGCTGGGCGCGCAGGCCAAAGCGAAGCTCGAGGCGGCGCGCGCGGCGGGCCCCTTCGCCTCGGCCGCCGAGGTCGTGCAGCGCACCGGGCTGCCGCAGCGCGCGCTGGTCACGCTGGCCGAGGCGGGCGCCTTCGACGCCCTCGTGCCCGGCGGGCGTCGCGACGCCGTCTGGCAGGTGCTGCACCTCGCCCGGGCGGCCGCAGGTCCGCTGCCGTTGGGGCCGCCCGTCGATCCCGCCGTGCGCTTCCCGGCGCAGACGCCCCTCGAACGCACCCGCGCGGACTACGAGACGATGGGCCTCACCACGGGCCGGCACCCGGTGGCCTACGTGCGGCCGCTGCTGCGGGCGCGGGGCGCGGTGGCCGCGCGGGACCTGTCGCGCTGGCGCGACGGCGCCTGGGTACGCGTCGCGGGCCTCGTCAACACGCGCCAGCGCCCCGAGGCGGCCAAGGGCTTCTTCTTCGTCACGCTCGAGGACGAGACCGGCTTCGTGAACGTGATCGTCCGCCCGCCCGACTTCGAGCGAAACCGTCGCGTGCTGGTGCAGGCGCCTTTCCTCTGGATCGAGGGGCCGGTCTCGGCCGAGCAGGGGGTGTGGAACGTGAAGGGGCGCAGCTTCCGCGCGATGGATCTGGCGGGGATGGCGGTCGCACCCCCGAGTCACGATTTCCGTTGACCCGCCGGGCGATACGGGTCACATCGGCTGGCGCGGCGCGAGGCCGGCGAAGGACGTGCTCCGGCGGGTGGGTCCATGTCGCCTTTTCGACCACGCTGCATTGACAGACGCGAACGGGGCGCGTAAACCCCACCGTGTCATCACAGGGGGAGTCTCGGACGACCTTGGAAGAACGTAGAAGGATCAACCACCAGATCCGCATCGCGCAGGTCATGGTGATCGACGAGGACGGCACCCAGCTCGGCCTCATGAGCCCCGAAGAAGGGCGCCGGATCGCGCAGGGCAAAGGGCTCGACCTCGTCGAAGTCGCCCCCCAAGCCCGGCCACCCGTCTGCCGCATCATGGACTACGGGCGCTTTCGCTACGAGCAGCGCAAGCGCACGAAGAAGCAGCACCAGACGCAGACGAAGATCATCAAGCTCCGTCCGAAGACGGATCCGCACGATCTCGAGACCAAGCTGCGCCACGCGCGCCGCTTCCTCGAGGGCGGTGATCGGGTGCGTTTCGTGGTCCGCATGCGAGGCCGGGAGCGCGCGGTCACCGATCGGTGGATCACGCAGCTCAACGAGCTCACCGCGCAGCTCGAGGACGTCGGCGTGATGGCGGGTCGGCCTCAGCTCGAGGGTGGCGGTGTCACCACCACCGTGGAGCCGAAGAAGATCCCGACCGAGGCCGCCGCGAAGCCCAAGCCGCCGCCCAAGACGCGCGGGCCGAAGGGCGACAAGGCCGCGGCCGCGGCCGCATCGGCCGCGCCTGCCGCCGAGGATGACCTCGACGACGACGAGGACGACCTCGACGACGACGATCTCGACGACGAGGACGACCTCGACGACGACGATCTCGACGACGACGCCGAGGACTCCATCGAGGCGGAAGCCGAGGGCTGACCGCCCCGCCCGAGGCGACGTTCGACCGTCACCTCCGGCCGCAGCGTTGACTTCCCGGCGCCGGATTCCCTGGCGCCGGGCGCCCTGCGGCCCTCGCAACCTCCGTTGACCCAGCCTCTGCACGTCGCGCGTGCGCCGCCGGCTCAGTCGGTCGCGTCCTCTGCGCCCTCGATGGTGCAGAAACGCAGCGCGGCGCGCGCGCCCCCTCCGCGCCGGTTCCCGATCTCCAGGATCGCCCCGGCGTCACGCGCCACCATCTCGACCAGCGCCAGCCCCACCCCCATGCCCGCCTCGCCTTTGCTGCTGACGCCGGGCTGCCGCGCCGCCTCGGCGTCCGGGAAGCCCGGCCCGTCGTCGAGCACCTCGAGAGCGGCGCCGTCGGGCAGCTGGCGCACTGTCACCGTGACCGTACGATCCGCGCTCGCCGTGGTCGTCCCCAGCGCGTCGGCGGCGTTGATGATCAGGCAGCCCACCGCCTGCTCGAGCAGCAGGCGATCCCCGCGCACCGGCGGCACCGCGTCGCGCCCGCCGCGCACCAACCGCGCGGCGCTCAGCTCGCTCAGCGCCGGCCGGGTGAGGGCCAGCGCCTCGTCCGCCACGACGTTCAGATCGACCACCTCGCCCGCGCCGCCCCCGGCCTTGGCGAAGGCCCGCATGCGCTGCACCAGCGCGCCCATGCGCCGCACGCGATCGAGCGCCCGCTCGACCTCGCCGGCCACTTCGGACGCGTCGGGCGGATCGTCCCCCCGCAGACGCAGCGCCAGCAGCTCGAGCCCCAGCGCCGTTGCCGTCAGCGGCGACTGCAGCTCGTGCGCGAGCCCCAGCCCCATCACCCCCAGCGTCAGCAAGCGTTCCTGCACGGCGCGGGATGGTAGCCGCTGCCGTTCTCCCCGTACAGGGCAGCGTCCTCGGCGGCGTACCTGTTAGGATGCGCCGATCTGCTGGCCCGGAGCCCCCGCATGGACACCCTTCGCCCCTTCCGCAAGGTGCTGGCCGCCAACCGCGGCGAGATCGCGATCCGCGTCTTCCGCGCCTGCACCGAGCTGGGCATGAAGACGGTCGCCCTCTACAGCCACGAGGACACGCTGGCGATCCACCGCTACAAGGCCGACGAGGCCTTCCTCGTCGGCACCCCTGGGGATCCCATCGGGGCCTACCTCGACGGCGAGGCCATCATCGAGCTGGCCCTGCGCCGGGGCGTGGACGCCATCCATCCCGGCTACGGATTCCTCAGTGAGAACGCGGTGTTCGCGCGCCAGTGTGCGGAAGCGGGGCTCACCTTCATCGGGCCGCCTCCGGCCGTGCTCGAGACGATGGGCGACAAGATCTCCGCGCGGCGCGTGGCCATCGAGGCGGGCGTCCCCGTCGTGCCCGGCACCGCCGAGCCCATCGACGACGTCGCCGCGGCCGAAGCCTTCGCGGACCAGGCGGGCTACCCGATCATCCTCAAGGCGGCCTTCGGCGGCGGCGGGCGCGGCATGCGCATCGTGCGGCAGCCCGCCGAGCTGCCCGAGGCCTTCGCCCGCGCCACCAGCGAGGCCCGGGCCGCCTTCGGCAACGGCGCCCTGTTCTGCGAGAAGCTCGTCGAGGAGGCCAAGCACATCGAGGTGCAGATCCTCGCCGACGCCCACGGCAACTGCGTCCACCTGTTCGAGCGCGACTGCTCCGTCCAGCGCCGCCACCAGAAGGTGATCGAGGTCGCCCCCGCCGTGTCGCTCGGCGACGCCGTGCGCCAGGCGCTGTACGACGCCGCCCTGCGCCTCGCCCAGGCCTGCGGCTACGTCAACGCGGGCACCGTCGAGTTCCTCGTCGAGCCCGACGGCACCTTCTACTTCATCGAGGTCAACCCGCGGCTGCAGGTGGAGCACACCGTCACCGAGAGCATCACCGGCCGCGATCTGGTGCAGGCCCAGATCCGCATCGCCGAGGGCCGTCGCCTCAGCGATCCGCTCATCGGCATCGCCAACCAGGCCGTGATCACGCGCCAGGGCTACGCCATTCAGAGCCGCATCACCACCGAGGATCCCGAGGCGGGCTTCGTGCCCGACACCGGCAAGATCACCGCCTACCGCTCGGCGGCCGGCTTCGGCATCCGCCTCGACGCCAGCACCGGCGGCGCCGGCACCCTCATCACGAGCGATTACGACAGCCTGCTCGTCAAGCTGACCGCCTGGTCGCTCACCTTCGAAGCGGCCGCCGCCAAGGCCCTGCGCTCGCTGCGCGAGTTCCGCATCCGCGGCGTGAAGACCAACATCCAGTTCCTCGAGAACGCGGTCGCGCACCCGACCTTCCTCGCTGGCCAGGCCACCACCCGGTTCGTCGACGAGACGCCCGACCTGCTGCGGTTCCGTCCTCGCCGCGACCGCGCCACCAAGCTGCTGCGCGCGCTGGCGAGCAGCATCGTCAATGGTCCCCCCGGCGTCGAGCACGCGCTGGTCCGTCCCGACCCCCTGTTTCCGCCGATCGTGCCGGCCGTCGATCCCCACACGCGCCCCGCCGACTCGACGCCGATGGCGGTCTTCCGCGCCGAGGGCGCCGAGGCGCTGTCCCGCTGGCTCCGCGCCGCGCCCCGCGTGTGGCTGACCGACACCACCTTCCGCGACGCCCACCAGTCGCTGCTCGCGACCCGCGTGCGCACCGCCGATCTGCTGGCGGTCGCGCCGGCCACCGCCGCGCTGGCCGGCGAGCTGTTCAGCGTCGAGATGTGGGGCGGCGCCACCTTCGACGTGGCGTACCGCTTCCTGCGCGAGGATCCCTGGGATCGGCTGGTCAAGCTGCGCGAGGCGATGCCCAACCTGCTG
>JAUHXL010000385.1 GCA_030426945.1 bacterium | reverse complement strand
CGGGGATGCGGAAGACGATGCCGTCGTCGCTCCACATGACGTCGATCTCGACGTGGTGCGCCTCGAGCAGCCGCGCCATGACCGCGGTGGCCCAGGGCGCGTGCACCCGCGCGCCGAAGGGCGACAGGACGCACACGCGCCAGTCGCCGATCTCGTCGAGGAAGCGTTCGACGACGAGCGTTCGGTCGCTGGGCACGACCCGCGTGGCCTCGCGCTGCTCGCTCAGGTACGCCATCAGGTTGCGGGCGGCGCGCTCGTCCAGCTTGTGGGCCTCGCGCAGCGTCGTCAGCGCCGCCGCCTCGGGCTGCTCGGTGAGCGTTCGGGACAGCGCGCCGATGGCCTCGCCGAAGGGCAGCGGGCGGCCGGGGCGGTCGCCGTGCCAGAAGGGCATGCGGCCGGGCTCGCCGGGCGCGGGCGTCACCATCACCCGGTCGTGGGTGATCTCTTCGATGCGCCACGACGAGGCGCCCAGCAGGAAGACGTCGCCCACCCGCGACTCGAACACCATCTCTTCGTCCAGCTCGCCCACCCGCTTGCTGGCCGCGCCCTGCGCGTCGGCGAGGAAGACGCCGTACAGGCCGCGGTCGGGGATGGTGCCGCCGTTGACGACGGCCACGCGCTTGGCGCCGCGCCGGGGCGTCAGCTCGCCGCTGACGCGATCCCAAGTGAGGCGGGGGCGAAGCTCGGCGAAGTCGTCGCTGGGGTAGCGCCCGGTGAGCATGTCGAGCACGCCGTCGAAGCTGGCGCGGGGCAGGTCGGCGAAGTTGGCGGCGCCGCGCACCAGGTCGTACAGCGCGTCCGCCTGAACGGGCGCGGCGCCGACGATGGCGACCACCTGCTGGGCGAGCACGTCGAGCGGGTTGCGCGGGTAGCGGGTCGACTCGACGCGGCCATCGAGCATGGCTTCGGAGGCCGCCGCCGCGGCCAGCAGATCGCCGCGGTACTTGGGCACCATCACGCCGCGCGACACCCCGCCGACGTCGTGGTTGGCGCGCCCGACGCGCTGCAGGCCGCTGGCCACCGAGGGCGGCGCCTCGAGCTGCACGACGAGGTCGATGGCGCCCATGTCGATGCCCAGCTCGAGCGACGACGTGGCGACCAGGGCGGGCAGCAGGCCGCGCTTCAGGCGATCCTCGATGGTGGCGCGGGTGTCCTTGGCGATGCTGCCGTGGTGCGCCAGCGCCAGCTCCTCGCCCGCGACCTCGTTGATGGCCGTCGCCAGGCGCTCGGCCAGGCGGCGGCTGTTGACGAAGATGAGCGTCGAGCGATGCGCGCGCACCAGCTCGACCAGCCGCGGGTGGATGGCGGGCCAGATGCTGGGCTGCGGCGGCCCGCCGTCGAGCGGGCCGGGAGCGTTCGTCGGCGCGGCCAGCGCGGCCATGTCCTCGACCGGCACCTCGACGGTGAGATCGAGAGGGCGCCGATGGCCCGCGTCGACGATGGTGACCGGGCGCGGCCGGACGCGACCGTCGCGGACCGTTCCGCCGCCGAGCAGGCGGGCGACCTCCTCGAGCGGGCGCTGCGTGGCCGACAAGCCGATGCGCTGCAGCGGCCGGTCGGCCCCGCGCAGGGCTTCCAGACGCTCCAGTGACAGGAACAGGTGCGCGCCGCGCTTGCCCGCCACCATCGTGTGGATCTCGTCGACGATGACGGTGTCCACCGAGCGAAGCGCCTCGGCCATCTGCGAGGTGAGCATCAGGTACAGCGACTCGGGCGTCGTGATCAGGATGTCCGGCGGCCGCCGCAGCAGCCGCGCGCGCTCGCGCTGCGGCGTGTCGCCGCTGCGCACGCCCACCTCGAGCGTGCGGCAGTCCTCGCCCCGCCGCTGCGCGACCGCCCTGATGCCGGCGAGCGGCGCCCGCAGGTTGCGCTCGACGTCGACGCCCAGCGCCTTCAGCGGCGAGACGTAGAGCACCCGGCACCGGGTCTCTTTCGGCGGCGCCGGCGCGAACGACAGCCGGTTGATGGCCGACAAGAACGCGGCCAGCGTCTTGCCCGAGCCCGTCGGCGCCAGCAGCAGCGTCGACTCGCCCCGCTCGATGGGCGGCCACCCCTGCGTCTGCGCGCGCGTGGGCGCGTCGAAGCACGCCTCGAACCAGGCGCGCGCGGCGGGGTGAAGGAAAGCGAGCGGATCGGCGGACATGGCGGCAACATCCTGCACGGTTGTTCAGGATGGCGCAACGGCGGGCGAGGTCGCGGGTCTGCTCACGAGCCGTTGGTGGTTCGGTCCGACCGGCTGTCCGCGATCAGCTGTCAGCCATCAGCCGGGCTCCGTAGGCGGTGCCGAAGCCGGAGCCGGGCTACGAGAACGACGCGCGGGGCTTCCGGGCAGACGGTGCCAATCGTCGCGGCGGAGCTGACAGCTGACCGCTGACAGCTGATAGCCCGGCCGATCCGGCGCGGCGTGCTTTGGACCCACGCGTGCGAGCCACACCCCGAGATCGCGCGAAGGCGTCTGACGAGGCGCCGCGGGGTGCTCACGCCACGCGCACCACCGTCTTCCCGCGCGCGTGCCCTTCGCCCTGGCGGGCCAGCGCGGCGGGCACCTCGTCGAGGGTGCAGGTGCGCTCGATGGCGGGCGCGACGTCGCCGGTGGCGAGCAGGGCGCCCAGCGCCTCGAAGGACGCGCGGTCGCTGCGCGCGGCCAGCACGGCGACGCGGCGGGGGGCGCGCAGGGCGGCGAGCGCGGCGCGCAGCGTTCGGCCCAGGCGGCCGACCGACGAGACGAAGGTGCCGCCGGGGGCCAGCAGGCGCAGGCAGGCACGCAGCGGCGCGCTGCCGGCCAGGTCGACGATGGCGTCGAAGCGGGTGGCCAGGCAGGTGTAGTCGGCGCGCGTGTAGTCCACGACCTCGGCGGCCCCCAGCGCGCGCGCCTGGTCGACGTTGCGCGTGCTGCACACCGCGGTGACCGTCGCGCCGAGGGCGCGGCCGATCTGGACCGCGAAGGTGCCCACGCCGCCCGAGGCCCCGATGATCAGCACCTTCGAGCCCGGCCCGACGCGCGCCCGGTCGCGCAGCGCCTGCAGCGCGGTGGCGCCGGCGATCGGCGCGGCCGCGGCCTGCTCGAAGTCGACGCCGGCCGGCAGACGGGCGAGCTGAGAGGCGCGGGCGCAGGCGTACTGCGCGAAGGCGCCACAGCCCACGCCGAAGACGGCGTCGCCGACCGCCAGGTCCTCGACGCCCGGCCCGACGGCGTCGACCACGCCCGCGACGTCCATGCCCAGCACGGGCTGGCGCGGACGAAAGAGGCCGAGCGCCAGGCGGGCCAGCCACGGGCGGCCGGTCATCATCACGTGGTCGCCGTAGTTGATGGACGAGGCGTGCACGCGCACGCGCACCTCGCCGCGGCGGGGCGTCGGCCGGGGCGACGTGGCGGCGGCCAGCCGGGAGGCGTCGCCGTAGCGGGTGTGCAGCACGGCGTGCATCGTCGGGTCGGTCGGGATCAGCGTGGCGTCGAACATGGTGTCTCCTGAGTGCCTCTCGCTCGGTGACCCCACGCTAGCGGCACGCCTTCGTTCACCGAAGGGTCGATTTCGCCCACCCGATGTGCAAGAACGCACACATGGAGTGGGACGACCTGCGGGTGGTGCTGGCCGTGGCGCGCGAACGGACGCTGGTCGCGGCCGGCGCGGCGCTCGACGTCAGCCACACGACGGTGGGGCGCCGGCTGCGCGCGGCCGAGGCCCGCCTGCGCGTGCGCCTCTTCGACCGCACGCCCGAGGGCCTGGTCGCCACGAGCGCCGGGCACGAGCTGGTGGCCGTCGCCGAGGGCGTCGAGGCCGAGGTGCTGGCGCTGGAAGGCCGCCTGCTGGGCCGCGACGCGCGTCTGCGCGGCGCGCTGCGCGTGGCGACCATGGACATCGTGTTCGCGCGCTTCCACGCCGACTTCGGACGCTTCGTTCAACGCTACCCCGAGGTCGAGCTGACCGTGCTCTCCAGCGATCGCGAGGCGTCGCTCACCCGGCGCGAGGCCGACGTGGCGATCCGCCTGAGCGATACCCCGCCGGAGGGTCTGGTCGGCCGGCGCGTCGGGCGGGTGCGCTTCGCCGTCTACGGCAGCGCCGCGCTGGTGGACGCGGTCGGCGCCGACGCGCCCCTCGAGCGCTACCCGTGGCTGCACTGGGATCGGCGCCTGGGCATGCGGTGGCTGGACGACTGGCTGGCGCGGCACGCGCCCGGCGCGCGGGTGGCCCTGCGCGTGGACATGCCCTCGACCCAGCTTCAGCAGGCCGCGGCCGCGGGCCTGGGCGTCACGTTCCTGTCCTGCTTCGCCGGCGACGCCGATCCGGCGCTGCGCCGCATCGGTCCGGTGCGCGCGGAGTTCGGGCGGGATCTGTGGCTGCTCACCCTGGCCGACCTGCGGCAGTCGGGCCGCGTGCGGGCCTTCATGGACCACATGGGCGACGCACTGTCCGCGCAGCGCGACGTGCTGTGGGGCGGTCCCCTGCCGGAGGGTTGAGCGCGCCGCCGAGCGACGCCGCGAGGCGCCTCCTGTCGCCCCACCCCGAACACCGGTAAGGTCTACGGCGCTCTCGCGTCTGGAAGCTCACCACGACAGCCCCACCGGAGGATCTCGATGCCGCGCTCTCTCTTCGCCTTCCTGCTGCTCGCTCCCCTGGCGACGGGCTGCCTCGAGGACGACCTGGGCAGGTCGCCCCGCGCCGAGACCGACGCCGACGCCAAGGGCCCCGGCGGGCGCACGGCACCGAACGGCCCGAGCGACCCCGCGTGCGACTGGGGCGCCGACGACTGGCCCTACTGTCTGCCCGCGTGCCCGCTGATCTTCGACAGCGGGCAGTACGTCGGCTTCGAGGCCTGCACGGCGGACACCGCAGGTCGGTGCTTCACCCATGACACCTTCGACAGCGTCTACGAGTGCCGAGCCGGCCGATGGGAGAAGCTGCACGACTTCGGGTGGTTCGAAGACGGTGGGGCCGAGCCCGACCCGTACGAGTGGTGTCCCTGGGACGGCCACCCCAGCTGCGACGTACCCCGCGACTGCTTCTACGACGAGGAGAGGTGCCGCGACGCGGGCCCCGGCGTGCCGCCGGACGCGGGGGGGCAAGCGAGTTGTCCGGCCCCACCCGGATACTGCCAGCCCGACAACGGCCTGTGCGTCGACCAGGGCGCTCCTTCCCCTGACTGGTGCGACGCGGGCGCGCCCGCGCCGCCCGACGGGGACGTCGGCGCACCGGATGACCTCGATCTCGGCGTGCCGGTCGCCGACGGCGACGTGCGCGAATGCCCAGCCCCACCGGGTTGGTGCACCGAGACTGACGGCAGCGTCTCGTGTGTCGATCAAGGCGCCCCCGCGGCGCGCTGGTGCGACGCGGGGCCGACGCCCTGAGGGCGTCAGCGGCGGTCGGCGCAGCAGCGGAAGCCGGTGGAGTCATCGCTGTAGCCGAAGTCGTGGGCGGTGGTGCGGTCGAGGCAGCCGTCGCCGTTGCGCACGGTGTCGACGTAGTAGCCGCCGCGGAAGGTGCCCTGGGGGTCGGCGGTCCACGCGTGCAGGTTGCCCATCAGGTCGTAGACGCCCTCGGGCGTCACGCAGCCGGGGTGATCGCCGCCGGTCGCGACGGTGTCCGCTTGCTGGTTGATGCACGGGTTGTCGAGCATCGAGAACACCCAGTCGGCGTTCGCTCTGCGCGTCGACATGCCCTCGACTCAGCTCCAGCACGCCGTGGCCGCGGGCCTGGGCGTCACGTTCCTGTCCTGCTTCGCCGGCGACGCCGATCCGGCCCTGCGGCGCATCGGTCCGGTGCGCCCGGAGTTCGGGCGCGACCTGTGGCTGCTCACCCTGGCCGACATGCGCCAGTCCGGTCGGGTGCGCGCGTTCATGGACCACATGGGCGACGCGCTGACCGCCGAGCGCGAGGTGCTGTGGGGCGGTCCCCTGCCGGAGGGTTGAGCGCGCCACCGAGCGACGCCGCGAGGCGCCTCCTGTCGCCCCACTCCGAACAGCGGTAAGATCTGCCGCGCTCGTTCGTCTGGTCGCCCACCACGACAGCCCCACCGGAGGATCTCGATGCCGCGCTCTCTCTTCGCCTTCCTGCTGATCGCTCCCCTGGCGACCGGCTGCCTCGAAGACGACCTGGGCAGATCGCCCAGCGCCGAGACCGACGCCAAGGTCCCCGGCGGGCGCACGGCGCCGAACGGCCCGAGCGACCCCGCGTGCGACTGGAGAGCCGGCCGTGCGCCCGACTACAGCTTTCAATACTGTATGCCCCAGTGCCCGGAAATCAGCGACGGCGGCCGATACCTGGGCCTCGCGGCCTGCACGGCGGACACCGAAGGCGAGTGCTTGATCTTCGACAGCATCTACGAGTGCCGAGCCGGCCGGTGGGAGAAGCTGTACGACTTCGGGTGGCACGAAGACGGTGGGGCCGAGCCCGACCCGTACGAGCGGTGTCCCTGGGACGGCCACCCCAACTGCGACGAACCCGACGTGGGCTACTTCGACTACTGTCGCGGCGAGAACGGGTGGGAGGTGTGCGCCGACGCGAGCCCGAGCGCAGCGCCGGACGCGGGCGGCTCCGTCAGCTGCCCGGCCCCACCCGGACACTGCGACGGCGAGGACGGCATGTGCGTCGACCAGGGCGCTCCTTCCCCTGACTGGTGCGACGCGGGCGTGCCCGCGCCGCCCGACGGGGACGTCGGCGCACCGGATGACCTCGATCTCGGCGCACCGGTCGCCGACGGCGACGTGCGCGAATGCCCAGCCCCACCGGGTTGGTGCACCTACAATGACGGTACCGCCTTTTGTGTCGATCAAGGCCCCCCCGCAGCGCGCTGGTGCGACGCGGGGCCGACGCCCTGAGGGCTTCAGCGGCGGTCGGCGCAGCAGCGGAAGCCGGTGGAGTAATCGCTGTAGCCGAAGTCGTGGGCGGTGGTGCGGTAGAGGCAGCCGTCGCCGTTGCGCACGGTGTCGACGTAGTAGCCGCCGCGGAAAGTGCCCTGGGGGTCGGCCGTCCACTCGTGCAGGTTTCCCATCAGGTCGTAGACGCCCTCGGGCGTCACGCAGCCGGGGTGGTCGCCGCCGTTCGCGACGGTGTCCGCCTGCTGGTTGATGCACGGGTTGTCGAGCATCGAGAACACCCAGTTGTCGGCCGAGCCGAAGTACTCGACGGCCGGGTGCCCCGGCCACGCGTCGTTGCACACCCCCGGCCGGCGGGCGTCTCCGTAGGGGTACACGCGCTCGGCGGCGCCC
>JAUHXL010000384.1 GCA_030426945.1 bacterium | reverse complement strand
CGCCGATCCCGCCAACGCCCACGGCCGGTGCGCCGCGCAGGGCTGCGTGGCCGACTGCGTGGGCGACTGGCGCGACGTGGACGGCCAGTTCGCCAACGGCTGCGAGCGGGGCTGCCCGCCCCCGCCGCTGAGCCAGCCGGTGGCAGACGGTGTCACGCCGCTGGCCGCCTTCAGCGCCGGCAACCAGTGGGCGGTGCTGTACCGCTTCGGCCGGGGGGCCGAATCCACCGTCCGGCTGCACACCTCGGCCTTCATCGCCGACTTCGTGGGCGCCCCACCCGATCCGGTCGGCGCCGCGCTGGCCGTCGCCGGGGACACCTGGTGCGTGGTGCTGGTGGACCGGCAGGGTCCGGACGCGATCACCCGCGTGGGCTTCTTCACCGTCAACAGCGCCTCCGGCACGGTCCTGGCCGCCTCGGGCGGCGGCAGCCCGAGCCTGACCGGTCGCATCGACGCGATGACACCCACGTTCACGCTGCTGCAGCTGCGCGCCGTCGGGCAGGGGGCCGACAGCGGGGTCGGGCTGTTCGCCACGGTCCTGCAGCCCCAGGTCTTCGATCCGGCGTCGCGCCGGATCGGCGAGGAGGACGACTACGCCGTGCCGGGGACGGCGCCCATCGCCAGCGCGCTCAACGGCGTCACGACGCACGCGCTGGTGCCGACCGCGGACCGGACGGCGCTGCGCCATGTCCAGATCGGGCCCGCCGGCGCGGTGGTCGGCGCTCCGCGCGCCCTGGGCGCGCCGCTGGCGCAGGGCCTGTCGCTGGTGGCGGGCGGAGGGCGGGTGACCGCCGCCGCCCGGCGCGCGGACGGTCGGCTCTGGCTCAGCGCGCTGGGCCCCGGCGCCGATCAGGTCGTGGCGCTGCCGGGCACCGCCGAGCCCCTGCTCGCCGCCTCGGGCGCCCACGTCGTGCTCCACGGGCGCGACCTGCCCAGCCAGCGCCTCACCACCACGCTGATCGACGCGAGCGGGGCGCCGCTGGCCGACCCGCTGACCCTGCCGCCTTTCCTCGTCGAGCGGCAGCTCGGTGGGGGCGACGGCCGGACGCTGTTCTACACGCAGACCAACGCGGGCGGCGATCAGGACGTGAACCTCGACCTCATGCGCATCACCCCCGGCTGCCGCTGATCCCGCCCGACCGGAGACCCCCGTGACCCAGCCCACCTTCGCCGACGAGATTCGCCAGGGCATCCCCGCGACGCTGCCCGAGGCGCCGCCCTGCGATTCGACCGTGCCGCGGGCCCCCCAGAGGCCGCTGAACCTGAGCGACGCCGAGCGCCGGCTGGCGCTGGCCAACGCGCTGCGCTACGTGCCGGCGCACCTGCACGCGCAGCTCGCGCCCGAGCTGGCGGCCGAGCTGCGCGAACACGGGCGCATCTACCTGCACCGGTACCGCCCGCACCACCCGATGCGGGCGCGCCCGCTGGCCGAGTACCCGGCGCGGTGCGCGCAGGCGGCGGCGGTGATGCACATGATCCAGAACAACCTGGATCCCGCTGTCGCGCAGCATCCCTACGAGCTGGTGACCTACGGCGGCAACGGCGCGGTGTTCCAGAACTGGGCGCAGTACCGGCTGGCGATGAAGTACCTGAGCCAGATGACCGAGGCGCAGACGCTGGTGATGTACTCGGGGCACCCGCTGGGCCTGTTCCCCAGCCACCCGGACGCGCCGCGGGTGGTGGTGACCAACGGCATGGTGGTGCCGAACTACTCGAGCGGCGACGACTACCTGCGGATGGCCGCGCTGGGCGTGACGAGCTACGGGCAGATGACCGCCGGCAGCTACATGTACATCGGGCCGCAGGGCATCGTGCACGGGACGACGATCACGGTGCTCAACGCCGGGCGGCTGTACCTGGGGCTCGACGGCGAGGCCGGGCTGCGCGGCAAGGTGTTCGTCACGTCGGGGCTCGGCGGCATGAGCGGCGCGCAGGCGAAGGCGGCGGTGATCGCCGGCGCGGTGTGCGTGATCGCCGAGATCAACCCGGCGGTGGTGCAGAAGAGGCATCAGCAGGGCTGGGTGGACGAGGTCGAGGGCGACCTGCAGCGCCTGGTGGCGCGCATGGAGAGGGCGCGCGCCGCGGGCGAGGCGGTGTCGATCGCCTACCAGGGCAACGTCGTCGACCTGTGGGCTCACCTGGCGAAGGCGGGCGTGGCGGTCGACCTCGGCAGCGATCAGACCAGCCTGCACCTGCCCTTCAGCGGCGGGTACTACCCAGCCGGGCTGAGCCTCGAGGAGAGCAACGCGCTGATGGCGCGCGATCCCGACGCCTTCCGCGACGCCGTGCGCGCGTCCTTGCGTCGGCAGGTCGAGGCGATCAACACGCTCTGCGCGCAGGGCATGCACTTCTGGGATTACGGCAACGCGTTCCTGCTCGAGGCGGGCCGGGCCGGCGCCGAGGTGATGGCCGAGGACGGCGAGGGCTTCCGCTACCCGTCCTACGTCGAGGACATCATGGGGCCCCTGTGCTTCGACTACGGCTTCGGACCCTTCCGCTGGGTGTGCACCAGCGCGGATCCCGCCGACCTGCGCATCACTGACCGACTGGCCGCCGAGGTGGTCGAGCGGCTGGCCGAAGACGCCCCACCCGAGACGCGCCAGCAGTACCTCGACAACCTGCGCTGGATTCGCCACGCCGAGGAGAACCGGCTGGTGGTCGGCAGCCAGGCGCGCATCCTGTACGCCGACGACGTGGGCCGCCGCGCCATCGCGCGGGCCTTCAACGACGCCATCGCCGACGGCCGCCTCAGCGCGCCGGTGGTGCTGGGCCGCGACCACCACGACGTGAGCGGCACCGACAGCCCCTGGCGCGAGACGGCCAACATCCGCGACGGCAGCCGCTTCACCGCCGACATGGCGGTGCACAACGTCATCGGCGACGCCTTCCGCGGCGCCACCTGGGTCAGCCTGCACAACGGCGGCGGCGTCGGCTGGGGCGAGGTGATCAACGGCGGCTTCGGCCTGCTGCTCGACGGCACGCCCGACGCGGCCCGCCGCCTCGACGCCATGCTGCACTGGGACGTGAACAACGGCATCGCCCGCCGCGCGTGGGCGCGCAACGCGGGCGCCGAGTTCGCCGCGAAGCGGGCGATGGAGGCCGAGCCCCGGCTGCAGGTGACGCTGGCCGAGCACGCCGCGGAGGATGTGGTGGCGGCCGCGCTGGCGGGGGCGTTCGGGGCCTGAGCCTCGCCGCGCCTCGAGCCCGACGCCGGCGCCCGCGACGGGCGCCACCCGATCAGCGCGTGGGCTCGAGGACCCACACCTGGGTCGGATCGCTCGCCTTCGGGCGGCCCGCCGTCACCCGCCCGCCGGTCTTGTTCGTGTCGGCGTTGATGGCGTCCAGCACCCGCCGGTCCGCCCGCACCAGGGTGGCCCCGTTGAGCAGCACGTAGCGTCGATCCGCCGGCGCGCCCACCGGGTAGAACAGCCACTTCTGGTTCGCGTTCAGGCCGCCCACGGGGTTGCCATCCCACAGCTGCAGCCGGTTGGAGGCCCGGTCGAGGTCCAGCGACCGCCCGTTGGTGGCCGCCTTGATCCGATAGGACGGCCCCTCGCGGAGCACCTGGAAGCGCTGGCGCGTGTTCCCGCGGCCCTCGCCGCCCAGCTGGAGGCCGCACCCGTTCTCCTGCACACAGTCGGGCTTCACCTCGAGGTAGCGGCCACCCTGCAGGCAGCGCAGGCGGTAGGTGCCCGGCGTGATGGCGTGGCCGTCGAGGTTGGCGAACAGGGACTCGAGCTCGTAGCGCACGGCCGCGAGCGCCTCACCGGCCGCCTCGGCGGCGTCCTCGACGAGCTGCTGCTCGATCACCTTGCCGGTCCGCCCGGTCTGGGCCGCCGTCGGGGTGCAGCCCGGCAAGGCCTCCAGGCTGAGGGGGGCGGGCAGCGACCCGCGGGCGGCCTTGGGGATCTGCCGGTGCAGGCCCGCGACGATCCAGTGCGGGTTGTGGTAGCAGATGGCCAGCGGGCTGAAGATGCCCGAGCGGCCCAGGTTCTTGCGGTCGAGCTCGCCCTCCTGGCGCTCGGGCGCCCCCCGCAGCAGCGCCCCACCCCCGTCCAGGCGACGGAACACGTTGCGCAGCCCCGCCCGACCGAAGCCCCCGAGGGGCGAAGGCACCCGCAGGCGGGGCCCGCCCAGCAGCACGCTCACGCTGGTCTGGGGGGGCAGCAACGCGATGGGGTCGTCGAGGTACTCGAAGCGCTGGATCCGCGCCTTGCCCAGCCGGGCGTCGAGGGCCGCGGCGAAGTCGGCGTCGCCGGGGTGCGGCCCGTTGAACAGGTAGAGCCCCTCGACCTTGACCCCCGCCGCCGCCAGGGTGCCGGCCATGAGCTGGGCGTGGGCCGCCCCCAGCGAGTGCCCGGCCACCCAGACGGGCTTGCGCTGCGCCACGACGTGGGCGCGCAGATCGCTCCGCACCACGTCCAGGCTCTCCTTGATCCCCTTGTGGGCCCTGCCGGCCAGCCCATCGCCCACCGCGCGCAGGGGCAGCACGTTGGCGTCGGTGACGATCCACTCGCCCAGCTCGCCCACCAGCGCCCCGAGCAGCCCGTCCGTGGCGGTGACCAGCTTGTCCGTGCCCCGGAACACCACCAGCACCACCGTGGGGGTGGTGATGACCATGGCCTCGGGGTTGTACAGCTCGCGGCTGGTCCGGCTGAAGAAGCGGTACTGGGTGGTGGCGCCCAGCGAGGGCTCGGTCACCTGCGCGAAGGCCGACTCGAAGCGCGCCGGGGAGCGCTGCAGGGTAGCCTCGCTCACCCCGCGGACGAGGGGCGCCAGGTTCTGCGGGTAGATCATCGCCGACAGCCAGGCCAGCCAGTAGGCGTTGACCAGGCTCAGATCGGCGGCGCCCGGCTCGAAGCTTCGGCTGAAGGGGCTGGGCAGCGCGGCCCCCACCGCCGTCCCCTTCCCCGGCGCGACCGTCGGCCGCAGCACCTGGACCTTCCTGAGTTCCTGCGCCCCGGCGCTGATCGGCGCCGCCAGCAGGCCCAGGGCCGTGAGCCCCACCAGCAGCGCGCGCACGGACCCGTGGCTTCGCCCGCACCGGGCGCGCCGCCAAACACTCCACCGCATGAGACACTCCGTCAGGCGCCGTCTGCGCCGCAGCGCCGGCCAGCGTGTGCTCGGCCCGAGATCCTGTCAACGGGAAGGCGCGGGTGGGGTCTGTTCGCGCGGCGTGGCTGATTCCACCGACCGGCGGTCGGCCTCACCGGGTCCGCGAGCGCCAGCGCAGCCGAGTCACCCCGGCGCTGCGGGTGGCGTGAGCCCGCCGCGCGCGGGCACGCCCTGGGACGCGCCGCCTCACTCGCCGCAGCGTCCCAGGGCCGTGGGATCGTCGTCCACGCGCGCGCAGCGCAGATCGCCCGGGCACGGGCGCGCGTCGCCGGGGCCGCAGAGGGGCGTGCAGGTGGTCGGTCGCCCCACGCCGTAGCCGCCGCACAGGCCGATGCAGGGGTGGGCGCACAGCAGCCCAGGTCCGCAGACGCCCACCTCGTCGCCGCAGACGGCGCCCTGCGCCAGCAGCCCCTCGTCGGGCACGCACTCACCGGGCAGCCCGCCCCACGCGCCCTGCCACCGCACGGGATCCTCGGCCGGCACGCACGCCTCGCCGTCCACGCAGGCGGGGCCCTCGGCGAGGACGATGCAGGCCGGCGCGCAGCCGCCCCAGTCGGCGGGCCCCTGATCGGCCGGCACGCAGGCCTCGCCCTCGGCGCAACCGTCGGCCTCGCCGAGCACACAGGCGGCGCGGCACCGACGCGCGCCGCGCGGTCCCGCGCACACCGCGCCCGCCCCGCACGCGGCGTCCGGCCCGCAGGGCGCGCCGATGGCCGGGGCGTCGACCTCGCCGCCGCAGCGCCACAGGCGCACCATGCCCGGCTCGGCGCGGGCCGCGCACACCTCGCCCGCGTCGCACGCGGGCGCCCGCGGATCGCAGCCGGTGACGCACCAGTCGGCGTCGGGCCGCTCGGTGGGCACGTCGCGACCGATCACCAGCGCGGCCAGCGACGCGCAGACGTCCGGCGCCGCGCACGCGCCGTCGCCGGGGCAGCGCTCGACGCAGCGCCCGAAGACGCAGGCCAGCGACGCCTCGCAGGGCGCGTCCAGCGCGTCGCACGCGGCGCCCACCGCCCCCGCGCCGGCCGGCCAGCAGGCCGCGACCCCGTCCACCAGCCCGCACGACGCGCCCGGCGCGCACGGATGCTCGGCGTCGAGGCAGGGCACCGAGGGCACGCACCCGGCGTGACCCGTGCGCCCGTCCGCGTCGCACCAGTGCGCCGCCGGACACGCCCCCTGCGCGCACGGCACGCGACAGCGCCGCGCGGCCCACGGCGTGCCGCGGCAGACGGCCTCGCCGCACGGCACCGGCGCCCTCAACGCGGCGTCCGCGTGGACGGCCGCGAAGGGCATCGCGACGTCGTCGGCGCCGGTCAGCGTGCCGCACAGGTAGTAGGGGCCGTGCACCGCCGCGTCGACGCGCAGGACGCCTTCGACCGGCGCGGGCAGGTTGGCGAGGGTGAAGCTGACTCGGCCCACCTCGCCCTCGACGCGGACGGCGACGTCCTCGGCGCGGGCGGTCCCCACGCGCACCTCGCTCAACACCCACCCGTCCTCGCCTTGCATCGCCGGGCCCACCGCCAACGAGGCCCCGGCGAGACCGGGCGCGAACACCTCGACCGTCCACGCCCCCTCGGCCGGCACGCCCCAGCCCGGCTCGACGCGCCCCGCGTCGGCGCCGGCGTCCACCGGCGGATCGGCGTCCGCGGGTTCGACATCGTGCCCGGCGGCGTCCTCCACCGCCGAGCCGTCCGACACGACGGCCGCGTCGAGGCCCCCCACGTCGGTCGGCGCGGGCGCGCCCCCTCCGTCGTCGCAGGCCACTGTCAGGATCGCCATCCACGCCATCACCCGAGAGCATGCCATCGGACACCTCCAGCTCGGGCCACCAGTCGGGCGCTCGGACGGCCCTGCATCGCGCGCGCCCGGCGCGCTGCCTGCGAAGGCGTCCGGCGGGGGCGCCGTCGGTGACGATGGCGTGGCGCCGCGGTGACCGCGCGTCGTCGCCCAGGCCGCGCCCGGCCCACCGGCCAGGCACCCTGCAGCCGTGGCGTTCTCGGCCGGCGACGGGACGGACCGCCGCGCGACCGGGTTGCCCGAACGAGGCTCGCCCCCTACCGTGCGGCCCAACGACTCGGGGGGCGGACCGATGGGCCGACACTACGCCGTTGCCTTCT
>JAUHXL010000383.1 GCA_030426945.1 bacterium | reverse complement strand
GAACACCTTCTCGACCTCGGCGCTGGCCGATCCCGAGCCGCTCGACGCGGAGCCCCCCGATCGGGCGTCCGTCGTCTCGGCCCCTCCGACGCGCGACGACTTCGAGCGCTACGAGCGCCGGCTGCGGCTGCGGCGCCTGTTCGGCTGGCTGGCCACGGTCGGGCTGCTGGCGGCCGGGGGCGTCGCGGCCTGGTACTACGGCATGCGCGCCCCCGAGTGGCGGCCGCCGAGCCAGGAGATCGAGCCCAACGACGACAGTCCGCAGGCCACCCGCATCGCGCCCGGCACGCCGATCCGCGGTCACCTGGGCCGGCGGCAGTCCAAGGAGCGGAGCGATCGCGACGTCTTCATGCTCGAGGTGCCGCGCGACGGCGCCTTCGCCGCGGTCGACCTCACGGGGGTGCCCGGCATCGACCTGATCGTCGAGGGCTTCGCGGTCGACGGCGGGCGGCTGTTCCAGCACTCGGCGGGCGGCGTCGGGGAAGGGGAGCGCTTCGTGGCGCCGGTGGGCGCGCGCGACGCGGTGCTGATCGTCGTCCGCGAGGTGTGGGTCCACGGCGCGCGCCCGAGCGAGAACTCGACCGACCCCTACACCCTGACGGTCAGCTTCCAGGCGAGCGGCCCGAGCACGGCGGGCGACGGCGGCGTGCCCGACGCCGGCCGTTGAGCCGCCGGCCGCCCGCCGACGTCTGGCTGCACGGCGCGTCGGTGGGCGATGCGCGGGCCCTGGCGCCGCTGGTGCGGGCCCTGGCCGACGCGCGGCCCGACCTGCGGCTGCTGATCTCGGCCCAGACCTCGACCGGGCGCGCGATGGCCCGGCGCCTCTTCCCCGCGCTGCCGGTCGTGCGTCCGCCCCTCGATCTGCCCCCCCTGCCCGATCGCGCGCTGGCGCAGGTGCGGCCCCGGCTGGTCGTGCTCGAGTACCTCGAGCTGTGGCCCGCCTGGGCGGCGGCCTGCCGGCGCCGCGGCGTCCCGGTGCTGGTGGTCGACGGGCGCGTGACCGCGCGCTCCCTGCGCGTCCGCCCGCTGCTGCGTCGCGCGGCGGCCGGCCTGGCGGCCTTCTGTGCGCGCACCGAGGCCGACGCCGCCGCGGCGCGCGCCCTGGGGGTGCCGGCCGAGCGGGTCGTCGTCCACGGCAACGGCAAGCACGACGGCGTCGCCCTCGCGCCGCCCCAGCCCTCGCCGGAGCTGCAGGCCGCCGTCGGCGCGGTCGACGTGGTGATCGGCAGCCTGCACCCGGACGAGGAGGCCGCCGCGCTGCCCGCCCTGGCCGCGAGCGGGCTGCGCGCCTTGATCGCCCCGCGCTATCCGCGCCGCGCCGCCGCGATCGTGCGGGCCGGCGACCGACTGGGCGTCTCGGTCGCGCTGCGCAGCGCCGGCGGCTCGCGGGACGCGCGTTGGGTCGTGCTCGACACGGTGGGCGAGCTGGCGGGGGCCTACGCGCTGGGCGCCGTCGCGGTGGTGGGCGGCACGTTCGGGCGCCGCGAGGGGCAGACGCTGGCCGAGCCGGCCGCGCACGGGCGCCCGGTGGTGCACGGCCCCCGCGTCGCCAACGTCGCCGACGAGGTCGCCGCGCTGACGGGGCACGGGGTGGCCGAAGCCCCCGATTGGACCGTCGCCTTCGCGCGCGCCCGGGTGTGGCGCGACGCCGCCGAGCGGCCCGATCCGCGCCCGGCGCTGGCGCGCCTGAGCGGCGCCACCGCCCGCAACCTGCGCACCCTGCTGGCGGTGCTCGAGGGGCGCGGGGTGCAGGACGTGGATCGCGCCGCCGGGGGCTGTTAGATTCGCCCGGAGCCGCGCGCCAGGAGCCCGATCGATGAATGCCGCCCGCAGCGCCGTGACGGTGGATGTTCCACCCGAGCGTCTGTACGCGCTGATCACCGACTTCGACACTTACCCGACCTTCGTGCCGAACCAGAGCGCCGTCCGCGTCGTGTCCCACGAGGGCGACCGCTGGCGGGTGGAGTTCGAGCTGTCGATCGTCAAGACGCTGCGTTACACGCTGGACCTGGTCGGGGAGCCCGGTCGGTCGCTGTCCTGGACGCTCGTGTCCGGCGACATGATGCGGGCGATGACCGGGGGCTGGACCCTCGAGGCCCTGTCCGACGGCCGTACGCGCGCGACCTACGCCCTCGACGTCGAGCTCAAGGGCTTCGTGCCCCGCTCGGTCTCGCGCTCGCTGGTCGAGCGCACCCTGCCCGCCAACCTCGAGGCCTTCAAGAACGAGGCGGAGCGCCGAGGCTGAGGGCCGTGCACGCACCGCTTGCCACGTCACCGCGCCGCGCCGCGGTGATCCTCGGCCTGGCCGCCGCGCTGACCGGCCCCCGGGCCGGTGCGGCGCCGGCGATCGGCGGCGTCGTGGCGCGTCCAGCGATCGAGCTCCCCCCCGACGCCGAGGCGGCGTTCCGCAACGCCGCCGCGGAGTTCTCGGTGGGCACGCCCGAGGCGGCGCCGGTGGATCCCGCGCGCCAGCAGGCGATCGGCGCGGCGCTCAGCGCGCTGCAGAAGGGGGAGCAGGCCTACCTCGAGGTCGAGCTGCGCACCGCGGAGAAGGCGCTGCGGGCGGCCGTCGACGGCCTGCTGGCGGATCCGACCACCCTGGCCGACGCCGAGCCCGCCCAGCGCGCGGTGCTGCTGCTGGCGCAGGTCTTCCTGGCCCAGCGTCGGCCCGAGGCGGCCGACGATGTGCTCGAGCGCGCCATCGGCGTGCTGCCCGGCTTCCCCGGCGACGGGGTGCCGCCGCCGCCGGACGTCCTGACGCGCATCGACGCGGCGCGGGACCGGGTCAAGGCCGAGGCCGCCGCGGTGCTGCGCGTCACCAGCGAGCCCTCCGGCCGGCGCGTGCGCGTCAACGGCGTGCCGGTCGGGCAGACGCCCGTCGAGCTCGACGCCGTGCGCGCAGGCACGGTGCGGGTGATGCTGGCCACGCGGGGTGCGGTGCCGCGCAGCCGGGTGGTGGCGATCAGCGGCGACCGGGTGGACGTCCACTTCGCCGATCCGGCGACGCAGGCCGCGGCGCTGCGGGCCAGCGTGCGCAGCGGGGACGCCGACGCCGGTTGGGCCGCGGCGGCGCGGCTGCAGGCCGAGGCCGAGGCCGATCAGGTGTGCCTCGCGGTGGTGGACGCCCAGCGGGCGGTGGTGGCGCGGTTGGACGCGGCCACGCGCGCGGTGCGCGGGGGCGTGAGCACGGCGCCGCCGCGGGACGCCGACGGCTTCGCGGCGCTGGGGCGCTACTGCGCAGCGCAGGCGCCCAGCGACCTGGAGCCGGCCGAGGTGGTGGACGCGCTGTGGCCGGCCGACGCGCCGACCCCCACCGCGGGCGGCGGGTTCGGTCAGGCGGCCTGGGGCTACACCGCGCTGGGCACGGGCGCGGCCGTGGCTGGGCTCGGCGCCTTCTTCGGGGTGCGCACGCTGCAGAAGGCCGACGACTACAACAAAGGCCGCTTGGATGATCGCGACGAGGTGCTCGCCGAGGCGCGAGCGGCCGACATCACGCTCGGCGTCGCGGTGGTGCTGATCGGCGTGGGCGCGTACCTGCTCGCGACGGCGCCCGACGACGGCGAAACGGGCGAGGATCACTGACCTTTTGCCGCGCTCGGGCGGGCCGGTCGGGGCCCGCCACGACGCAACTATTGCGTTGACCCTCCAAAACACCCTGTGCTAGTTCTGCCGAGCGTGGGACAACGCGCCGCCGACGGCGTGTCCGTCGCGTCACCATCCAGAGAGCCCGGGGGCTGACTCATCAGGGCAGGGGTGCGGGGGGCCGTTCCGGCTGGTCCGGTTGGCCGTCGCGGAGGAGGCGAGTTGAAGGAAGGATCGACGCAGGCGGAGCCGGAGCTCACCGAGCGCCCACCCGACTCGATTCGCAAGCCGCGGCGTGCGGAGCGCCGTCGGCCGGGCAAGAAGGGGCGCCGTCGCTCTCGGACCATCGCCACCAAGCGCCTCAGCAAGGAGGAGCTGGCGCTCGCCGAGGAGCTGCGCGACGTCGTCATCGAGCGGCCCGGGCATCGCTCACAGTGCGCGAGCGGCATCCGCCCGTGCCCCTACGTGTCCTGCAAGCACCACCTGTACCTCGACGTGAACCCGGAGACGGGCTCGATCAAGCTGAACTTCCCCGACCTCGAGGTCTGGGACATGCAGGAGACCTGCGCCCTCGACGTCGCCGAGCGCGGCGGCATCACGCTCGAGGAGGTGGGCGAGATCCTCAACCTGACGCGGGAACGCATCCGCCAGGTCGAGGTGAAGGGCCTGCAGAAGCTGCGCGACACCGCCGACGGCCTCGGTCTGCAGGACTTCCTGCAGTTCCTCGAGAACAACCTGGGCATCGACTGAGCGGACCGCAAAACGTGCCCGTGCCCGTGCTTGAAGGTACGGGCTAGCGCCCCCCCGACCGCCCCACACTCTCGCTGCCGGGTGTGATTCAGCCCGTTGGACCACCGCACGCCCCGCCAAAACGGCCGGGCTGTCAGCTTTCAGCGGTCAGCTTTCAGCTCCGTCGCGACGCGTGTACGGTGTGCCCAGAAGCTCCGCGTTTCGAGCTTGCTGGGCGGCTTCGAGCCCGGCAGAGCGGACGGGCTCGGCTGAGAGCTGAAAGCTGAGAGCTGACAGCCGGTTGGAGGAATCACCAACGGCTCGTGAGCAGACCCCTCCACCCCCCGTTGACCGCCCCGCTCCGGCTTCCTATGCTGCGCGCGCCCCCACCACCGGACGCGCGCCGGGTCGGCGCGAGGAGGCCCCATGACGCCGCCACCCCTTCGTCGCGCGCTGCTGTCGGTCTCCGACAAGACCGGCCTCGTCGACTTCGCCCGCGGCCTCGTCGAGCGCGGGGTCGAGCTGGTCAGCACCGGGGGCACCGCCCGCGTGCTCGCCGAGGCCGGCCTGCCGGTGACCCTCGTGAGCGCCATCACCGGCGCCCCGGAGGTGTTCGATGGCCGGGTCAAGACGCTGCACCCGGTCGTGCACGGCGGCATCCTCGCCAACTGGTCGCTCCCCGAACACCGCACCGAGGCGGAGCGCAACGGCATCGCCCCCATCGGGCTGGTGGTGGTCAACCTCTACCCGTTCCGGGAGACCATCGCCCGGCCCGAGGTGACCGAGGCGGAGGCCATCGAACAGATCGACATCGGCGGTCCGACGTTGCTGCGCGCGGCGGCCAAGAACCACGCGCACACCATCGTGGTGGTCGATCCGGCCGACTACGGATCGGTGTCGACCGCGCTCCAGACCGGCGACGTCGGCGCGGCGCAACGCCGGGCGCTCGCCCTCAAGGCCTTCCGCCACACGGCCTCCTATGATCTGGCCATCGCCGGCTGGATGGGCCGCGACGAGGACGCGCTGCCCGCGCCCCTGCTGGTCGAGGCCCAGCGCACGGACGTGCTGCGCTACGGCGAGAACCCGCACCAGCGCGCGGCCTTCTACGCCCTGCCCACGCCCGAAGACGAGCCCTCGCTCGCGCACGCCGAGACGCTGCACGGCAAGGCGCTGTCGTACAACAACCTGCTCGACCTCGACGCCGCGCTGAACATCGCGGTCGATCTCGCGCCGACCGGCGCGGTGGTCATCAAGCACGGCAACCCCTGCGGCGCCGCCGAGGCGGTGGCCGGTGAGCCTCTCGTCGAGATCTACCGCCGCGCGCGCGCCACCGACGCGGACAGCGCCTTCGGCGGGGTGGTCGGGCTGAACGTCCCGGTCGACGAGGCCACCGCGCAGGTGTTGGCCGAGACCTTCCTCGAGGCCATCATCGCCCCCGGCTTCTCCGCTGAGGCCCTGGCGCTGCTGACCCGCAAGAAGAACCTGCGCCTCGTGTGCCACGACCCCTGGCCGGGCCAGGCCCGGCACCTCGAGCTGCGCCGCGTGGCGGGTGGCCTGCTGGTGCAGGATCGCGACGCCCAGCTCGACGACGTGCGGGGGGCGCGGGTGGCGACGCAGCGCGCGCCCACCGAGGCGGAGTGGTCGGCCCTCACCTTCGCCTGGCGGCTGGTGAAGCACGTGAAGTCCAACGCCATCGTCTTCGCCCGCAGCGGCCACCTGCTGGGCGTGGGCGCGGGCCAGATGAGCCGCGTCGACGCCAGCCGCATCGCCGCCGAGAAGGCCGGCCGGGCCGGGCACGACCTCGCCGGCTCGGTCATCGCGTCGGACGCCTTCTTCCCCTTCGCCGACGGCGTCGAGGCGGCGGCCGCGGCGGGCGCCACCGCCGTGGTGCAGCCGGGCGGCAGCGTGCGCGACGCCGAGGTGGTCGAGGCGGCTGATCGCCTGGGCCTGGCGATGGTGTTCACCGGCGCCCGCCACTTCCGTCACTGATGCGCTGCCTCGTCGTCGGCGGCGGAGGCCGCGAGCACGCGCTGGCGCAGGCGCTGACGCGCTCGCCCCAGGTCACCGAGGTGCTGGTGGCGCCGGGCAACCCGGGCATCGCCGCCGAGCCTCGCGTGCGCTGCGTGCCGGTCGCGGCCAGCGATCTGGACGGGCTGGTCGCGTTGGCCGAGGCCGAGGCCGTCGATCTCACCGTCGTCGGTCCGGAGGCGCCGCTGGTGGCCGGCCTGGCGGACGCCCTGCGTGCCCGCGGGCAGCGCGTGCTGGGCCCGGGCGCCGAGGCCGCGCGCCTCGAGGGCAGCAAGGTCTTCTCAAAGCAGGTGATGCAGGCCGCCGGCGTGCCGACCGCGGACTGGCAGGCCTTCGACGACTTCGAGGACGCCCGCGCGGCGCTGCCGGACGGGCCGGTGGTGGTGAAGGCCGACGGGCTGGCGGCGGGCAAGGGCGTCGTCGTCGCGGCGGATCGCGCCACGGCGGAGGCCGCGCTGACCGAGATGATGGTGGCGCGGCGCTTCGGTGCGGCCGGGGCCACCGTCCTGCTCGAGGCCTGCCTGCAGGGCGAGGAGGTCAGCGTCATCGCGCTCTGCGACGGGACCCGCGCCCTCTGCTTCCCGCCCGCGCAGGATCACAAGCGGGTGGGCGAGGGCGACACCGGGCCCAACACCGGCGGCATGGGCGCCTACGCCCCGGCGCCCTGCCTCGACGACGCAGCGCTCGAGACGGTGCGCCGCGCGGTGCTCGAGCCGGTGCTCGCCGAGCTGAACCGGCGCGGCGCGCCCTTCCGCGGCTTCCTCTACGCCGGGCTCATGCTCACCGCGGCGGGCCCGCGCGTGCTCGAGTTCAACGTCCGCTTCGGCGATCCCGAGGCGCAGCCCCTGCTGGCCTTGCTCGAGGGCGATCCCGCGGCGCTCTTCGCGGCGGCCGCCGACGGCGCCCTGCCGGC
>JAUHXL010000382.1 GCA_030426945.1 bacterium | reverse complement strand
AGCCGCCCGGAGTACGTCGCCGAGCACGGCTACACCCAGCCCACGTGGGGCTGCCCGGGCATCGACGACCGCGTCGCCCCCGAGGTGGTCGAGCGCCTGGCCGGCGGCGCGCTGATGTTCTTCTGGTACCCCGACCCCGACTGGCTCGCGGGCTCCGCCTACGTCTCACGCGGCCCGTGACTCCGCGCCCGAAGGGGTAGGCCTGGGTCGAGGGGCGAGAGAGAATCGGCCACACGCCGGCCTACTCACGCCGCCGAACCGTCGACAACCACCGGCCACCGTCGCCGAAGCCGAGCCGAAACTTCGGCGCCGAGTTCCGTTTGACGCTCGCCACGGGGCTCTGGTATCCCCGCAGCGGGGAGAGGGTGGCCAGGCGACACGGCGAAGCGGCAGCTCCGGGGACGACGAGACGGAAGGAGACTGCACGATGAGGCCGACCGCAGTAGATTTGTTCGCGGGCGCCGGAGGTCTGAGCCTCGGGTTCGAGCAAGCCGGCTTCGATGTCGTGGCCGCCGTCGAGGTCGATCCCGTTCACGCGGCCGTGCACCACTTCAACTTTCCCAAGACGGCAAACATCGTTCGGTCGGTCGTGGACGTCTCCGCAGACGACGTCCGCGCCGCTGCCGGCCTCGGTGCTCGTAACGTGGACGTCGTCTTCGGCGGCGCACCGTGCCAGGGCTTCTCGCTGATGGGCCAGCGTGCGCTCGACGACCCCCGAAACAGCCTCGTGCGCGACTTCGTACGACTCGTCGTCGACCTCCACGCCTCGTACTTCGTCTTCGAGAACGTCAAGGGGCTGACGGTCGGCAAACACCGCCGCTTCCTCGCAGAACTGATCGAAGAGTTCGGTCGGCACGGCTATTCAGTGCAGCTGCCGTGGCGCGTCCTGAACGCCGCCCACTTTGGCGTTCCCCAGAGCCGCGAGCGGCTGATCCTGCTCGGCGCGCGGAAGGGGCTCCCGCTGCCCGCCTACCCCGAACCGATCACGCGCGCCGCCGGGTCGACCCAACAGGCGTTGCTCGAGCGCCTCGCCGGGCCAACCTGTCATGACGCATTGGCGGACCTGCCCGACGCCGAGCGCTTTGCCGAGTTGAACGAGACGGACGAGGTCGAGGTGTCCGCGTGGGGCCAAATGAGCGCCTACGCGAGGGAAATGCGCTGCGTTGCCGAGGATGCCTGGCACCTGGGGTATCGACGCGATTGGAATCCGCGTCTCCTCACCGGGAGCATGCGGACGAACCACAGCGACATCTCCCGGCGTCGCTTCGCCGAGACCGCTCCGGGCAGCGTCGAGCCGATCTCGCGGTTCTTCAAGCTCGCACCGGACGGGGTCTCGAACACCCTTCGTGCCGGTACGGACTCGGCGCGAGGTGCGTTTACCAGTCCGCGGCCAATCCACTACGCGCGACCACGCTGCGTCACCGTGCGGGAGATGGCTCGACTGCACGGATTCCCCGACTGGTTCCGGCTACACGAGACCAAGTGGCACGGCGCCCGCCAGATCGGGAACTCGGTGCCCCCTCCGTTGGCGAGGGCGGTGGCGTCGTGCGTACGCGCTGCACTGGGTGGCGCCCTGCCGGAACGGCCAGCAGTCGTGCTGGAGGCCGGCAACCGCCACCTGCTGAGTCTGACCCCGGCGCAGGCCGCCGCCCACTGGGGGGTCGACAATCCGCATCGCGCCCGGAATCGGAAGAGCGGCGCAACGAAGCGTCGACAGGAGGACATCGAAGCACAACGACTCGAGGAGCTGCGGGCCGGCAATGGCTGAACCAACCAGCAGCAGATACAAAGCCCTGCTCGAGAAGATCTTCTTCGACCGGTGGACCGAAGGGGAGGACGAGGTCCGATTCGAGCGGGAGGCGATCAACTCGACCGCGCGCGAGCTTGGAGTCAGGGCGCCCAGCAACGTGGGCGACGTTATTTACTCGTTTCGCTACCGCGGAGCCCGCCCCGACTCGATTGCAGCCACTCAGCCCGCCGAGATGGAGTGGATCATCGAAGGCGTGGGGAGAGCGAAGTACGCGTTCCGGTTGGTCACCATCAACCGGATTCGGCCCAACGAGAACCTCCTGGAGACCAAGATCCCGGACGCTACGCCGGAGATCGTCTCCCGGTACGCGCTGTCCGACGAGCAGGCCCTGCTCGCCAGAGTTCGCTACAACCGACTCATCGACATCTTCCTCGGTCTCACCACCTATTCTCTGCAGAATCATCTACGCACCACGGTTGCGGGCGTCGGACAGATCGAGATTGACGAGCTCTACGTCGGCGTCGATCGCAACGGGTGTCAGTTCGTCGTGCCCGTGCAGGCGAAGGGTGGCAGCGACGAGCTCGGGGTCGTGCAGACGAAGCAGGATCTGGCGTGCTGCGCCGAGAAGTTCCCTGGCCTCGTCTGCCGCGCAGTCTCGGCCCAGTTCATGGCCGACGAGGTCATCGCGCTCTTCGAACTGTCGGTGGACGGCGACCGTGTGGTGATCGTCGACGAGCGCCACTACCGACTAGTACCCGCCGATCTCATCGACCCCCTCGACCTCAAGCGGTACGCAAGTCGGCGCCGCCCATAGGGCCGGCGCCAGCGGGAGCTGACCGGCCGAACTGCGTCGGCCGGGTCCAGGGCTCCGCCTACTTGCCCTCGGCGGGGCGGTAGTCCTCCGGCCAACCCTCGCAGAAGCGGCAGTGCAGGCCGCTGCCGTCCTCGGCGCAGGCGGCGCACACGGCGTCGTCGAAGCATCCCTCGCCCTCGCAGGCGGCGTCGTCGGGCAGGTCGTCGGCGAACAGCAGATCGCTCAGCCAATCCTTCAGCAGCACCTCGCCGGCCGCGCGCGTGCCAAAGAAGGGGTAGAGGATGACGCAGTGCACCGGGCCGGGCGCGATGAAGTAGCGGAAGTTGTCGGCCGCAGCGCGCATCGCCTCCATGCGCGCCCGCAGCAGCGCCGGCCAGTCGGCCGCGTCGCCGCCGAGGGCCGAGTAGTAGAAGGTCTGATCCTTGTCGAAGGCCGACGTGTAGTGCGCGAACCGGTGCTGGGGGTAGGTCTCGGCGACGCCGGCGTAGACGTCCACCAGGGTCTTGTCGCGCAGATCGCCCTGCAGGCGCTCGACGAAGTCGGGCAGGCCGGCGCGCGCGTTCCAGCTGGGCAGGGCCTCTTCGAACCAGGTGTCGGTGATGATGCCCGCGCCCGAGTCGCCGAGCACGGTCATGCGCGCGTCCGCGTAGTGCTGCGCGATGTAGGCCGAGTGCACGATGGCGCCGTAGCTGCCCGCGCTGCAGCCGGTGACGAGGATCTCCTCGACGTCGGGGTAGCGCGCGTAGACCCAGTCGAGCACGGCGCGCGCGTTGACGAAGCCCTTGTGCTCGACGACGACGCCGTTGCCGTAATCCTGAGTGTTGTCGCCCCAGTGCAGGTCGCCGGTGCAGTAGGGGACGTGCACGAAGGTCCAGTCGCCCACCGGGTTGGCGGGGTCGGCGGGATCGTACAGGCCGCCGAGCAGGCCGGCGTCGAGCGCCGTCTGCACCTGGGCGAGCGGCGTCGCGCGCTCGCTGAAGATGGCGCCGGCGGCCGAGCAGGTCAGGCTGTCCCAGCAGGCGCCGCCGCCACCGAAGTCGACGACGAGCCGCGTGGGGTCGCCGCCGCGCGCGAAGAAGTGGAAGGGCGTGCCGCGGCTGCAGATGGTGTCGCCGCCGGGATCGATCTGCACCATCTCGCCCTGGGGCGGGGCCGGCGGCAGGCCATCGTCGGGGGGCGCGGCGTCGGCGCCCGGCGCGGCGTCGTTCGAGGGCGCGGCGTCGGCGAGCGGCGCGGCGTCGGCCAGCCCCCCGTCGGCCGCGGCCGTCGCGTCGCCGGCCTGCTGCGCGCCACCGCCTCCGTCGTCGTCGTCACAGGCCGCGACGAGGGAGGACACCAAGACGAGCAGGGCGAGGCGACACAGCATGGCGGGGCTCCGGATCGGGGGCGCGGCGGGCGCAGACGGCAACATACCGACCCGGTGGTCGGAAGGGAACGGGCCGCGCGGCGGGCGAGGTGGGCACGGAAGGCCGCGACCGATTATGCTGGGACGCCCCACCCCGACGGGAGCCTCTGGTTGACTCGCTTCGTCTTCGTGCTGGCGCTGACGCTCACGGGCTGCACGCTGTCCTATCCGGACGTGGACGACGCGCCGGCGGCCACCGGCGGGCAGGTCACGGGCCGCGTCGTCCTGCCCGACGGGTTCGTCGAGACGACCCTCGCGGCGGGGCACGTCGAGCTGACCGACGGCGCCGAGGCGCCGCGCCAGGCCGCCCTGGGCGAGGGCGGGCGCTTCACCTTCGAGGGCGTGCCCGCGGGCACCTACACCCTGACCGTTCGCCTCTTCGGCTTCGCCGGCGGCGCGACCGCGGTGACCGTCACGGAGGGCGGCACGACCGACCTGGGCGCGGTGCGCCTGCGCGTCGACACCCTGGGCCGGGTGACGGGGCGGGCCACGCGGGCCGGCGCCGCCGATCACGCGGGCATCGTGGTGCAGGCCGAGGGCACCCGCTACGCCGCGCGCACGACCGCCGACGGCGACTTCGATCTCGAACTGACGCCCGGCCCCCAGGTGCTGCGCTTCTCGGTGGCGGGCTACGCGGCCGCCACGGTCTCGGTGGACGTGCCCGCCGGCGACGCCATCGCGCTCGAGCCGGTCGTCCTCGCCGGCCTGCCCGGGCGCGTCACCGGCGTGGTGGCGCTGCCGCCGGGGCTGGACGACGCGGCGCTGCTGCGCCAGACCGTCGTGGCGCTGGCCCGCCCGGCGGACGACGCCCCGCGCACGGTGTCGCCGGACGACGCGGGGCGCTTCACCTTCGACGGCGTGGCCGCGGACACCTGGCTGCTGACGCTGGACCACCCGGTGCTGGGCGCGCCGCCGGCGGTCGAGGTGGCCGTCGCGGTCGGCGCGACGGCGGCGGTGGGCGTGCTGCCCCTGCGCGCGGGGGCACCCGCCACGCTGCGCGGCGTCGCGCGGCTCGAGGGCGCCGGCGACGCGGGGCACGCCGACATCGCGGTGGACATCACCGGGCTGGCCGCCGGTACCACCACGGCGACCGACGGCGCGTGGTCGCTCGAGGTCCCGCCGCTGGACGCCTACACCGTCCGCTTCGCCCGGGCGGGCTACGCGCCGGTCGAGGTGGACGTGCCCGGCGTCGCGGCGGGCGCCACGGGCGCGGTCGACGAGGTCGTCCTGCGCGCCCGCCCCGGCCGCGTGCACGGCGTGGTGGTCGTGCGCGGCGCGGACGGCGCCGTCCGACCCTTCGAAGAGGCCCTCCGCGCGCGCACCGTCATCAGCCTGGTCGACCTCGACGACGCCGAGGCTGCGCCGCGCCTGACCGCGCCGGCCGCCGACGGTCGCTTCGCCTTCGAGGACGTCCCGCCCGGCCACCACGGCCTGCAGCTGGAGCTGACCGGCTACGATCCGCCCCGCGTGCCGCCGGTGGATCTGGCGCCGGGCGCGACGGTCAACGTGGGCCTGCTCGATCTCACCCCGCGCGTCGACGCCGCGGTGCGGGGGCGCGTGCTGCGCGCCTGCGCCGGCGTCTGCGATCACGGCGGCACGCGCGTCGAGGCGGCCGGCACGCCCTACGTCACCTTCACCGGCGGCGACGGCGCCTTCCGCCTGCCGGTGGCCGAGGGCACCTACGACCTGGCCTTCAGCCACCCGGGCTTCCGGCCGGCGCGCGTCGAGGGCGTCGCGGTGCAGGGCGTCGTCATCCTGCCCGCGCAGCCGCCGCTGGAGCTGCTGCCGACCGACCTGACCGGCCACGTGGAGCGCGCCCTGCCCGGGGGCGGCGCGATCGACGCCGCGGACGTTCAGGTGATCCTCGCCGACGCCGCCGGCGCGCCGGTGGACACCACCGCCACCGACGGCGCGGGCCGCTTCCGGCTGACGGCGCGCGTGCCGGGCGGCGCCTACACGGTCGAGGTGCGACAGGATCGCCACGCGCCCCGCGCGCTGCCCGTGCAGCTCGCCGCCGGCGAGCCGCTCGACCTGGGCACCACCCGCCTCGAGCCCCTGCGCGGCGCGCTGACCGGGCGCGTGGCCGGCGTGACGGGCCGCGTCGCGACCGTGCAGGTGCGCGGGCGCACCGACGATCCCGTCACCGCCGGCTGGGCCACCGAGCACGCGGCGGCGCCGCCCGATCTGCGCTTCGTGGTGGCCGATCTGCCGGCGGGCGCCTACGACGTCGTCGCGCGCGCCGCCGGCGCGCGGGCCGCGACCGCCTCGGCGGACGTGGCGGCCGACGCCGAGGCCAGCGTCGAGCTGGCGCTGGCGCCGGTGAGCGCGTCGATCGAGCTGCCCGCGGACGTGGGCGCGAGCGCCACCGCCCGCGTCACCGCCGATCCGGATCTGGATCACCTGCGCTGGTGGGCGGACACCCCCACCCCGCCCGACGACCTGCCCTTCGACCCGCTGCCCGACGCCGCGACGCTGGCGCTCGCGCCGCTGGGCGAGGGGCCCCACACCGTGTACCTGCAGCTCGCCAACGCCGATCATGTGGCGGACCCCGGGCGCCTGGGCGCGGTGACGAGCGACGTGGTGCGCGTCGCGGTCGTCGTCGACCTGCAGCCGCCGACCGTCCGCCGTGTGCAGGTCGCCGGCGGTCAGGGCGTGGTCAACCGACTGACTGTGCCGGTGACCGTCGAGGGCGAGGGCGATCTGCTGGCGGTGTGGAACGATCCCGGCGACGGCTGCGCCGCGGCGCCGAGCTGCCCGGACGCCGCCGCCTACGTGCCCTTCACCAACGCGCTGACCCACACGCTCGAGGGGCCGCGCGGCGCCAAGCGCGTGTGCTGGCAGGTGTGCGACGCCGCGTGCAACTGCGCCGGCCCAGCGGCGGTCGAGGTGACGCTGGGCGACTTCGTGCCGCGGCCCACGCCGACGCTGTCGGCCCTGCGCCCCCTGGACGTGCAGATCGGCGATCCGTCGAGCCTGGTGCCCATCCCGGACGCACTCGGCGGCGGCGTCGGGCTGGCCCTCGAGGGCCGCGGCGTGGCGCCGGACACGGTCGCGCAAGTGGGCGAGCAGGCCTTCCCCTGCCAGGTGCCCGCGGACGCCACCGGCTGCACGGCCGACCCCGACGGGACCTGCGCCGGGGTCGACGCGCCCGCCCCCACGCCCGACGCGCCGACCTGCGCCGCTCGCTGCGCCCGCACCTGCTACGTGCGGGTGACCGGCGACGATCGCCTGCTGCGCAACGCCGGCACCTACCCCGTCCGCCTGCGCACCCCCGCGCCGGTGAG
>JAUHXL010000381.1 GCA_030426945.1 bacterium | reverse complement strand
GCGCGCGCGGGCAGGCGCAGCAGCGCGAGGTCGTGGCCGCGATCGAAGGCGACGATCTCGGCGGGCACGCGCGGCAGGGCGCGGTTGCGCAGCTCGACCTTCGTCGGGTGGCCGACGACGGCGTGCCCCGCCGTGATGACCCAGCCCGCAGGATCGACGACGACGCCGGTGGCGGACAGGTGGCCGTCGACGATGATCTCGACGCTGGCCTGGACGGCGCGGGCATAGTGCGCCGGATCGAGGTCGCTCGCGGCCGCGCGGCCGACCCCGAGCAGCACGGTCAGCATCGCGAGCGTGACCTGAAGGCGGCGCTGATGCACCATGCGCCGACGATGAAGCGCCCGCTGGATCATGTCGCCGCCGCCCTCCTGTGGCGCTACGCGTGCCACGCGCTGATGCTGGGGCTGGCGCTGATCAACGAGGCGCGGCCGGCGCCCACGCTCCCCGACGCGGTGTTGGCGGTGACACCGTATGTCGAGTGGATCGGCGCGTACAACTACCACCTGTGGCTGGCGCTGTACGTGCCGGTCGCGCTGACCCTGTGGTGGCGCGACCGCGCGGCCTTCGTGCACTTCCTGTACGTCGGCGGCGTGCTCAGCCTGGTGCGCGGCGTGTGTATCAACCTCACGGGCCTCGGCCCCGTCGACGGCCCCGACGTCAACGCCGGCCTCGACTGGGCGCGCGGCGTGGCGGCCTGGTGGAACCTGGTGAACCCGCTGCCCACGTTCCAGGCCGCGGGCGCGCACGTCCATCTGACCAAGGATCTGTTCTTCAGCGGCCACACGGCGACGACGTTCCTGCTGTTCCTGTACGCGCGCCGCGCCGGCTTCGGCCGCGTCGCGTTGGCCGCCCACCTGACCGTCGTGGCCACCGTCTTCCTGTCGCGGCTGCACTACACCATCGACGTGGTCGCGGCCTGGGCGATCACCTGGGTGTTGTTCCGCCTGTGCATCGAGCGCTGGCCACCGGCTGGCCACTTCAGGTCGCGGCCGCCTCGGGCCTGAGCGTCGGCAGCCGCGCCGGCAGGCCCAGCGCGACGCGCACGTGGCCGTAGAAGGCCTCGGGCGACTCGAGCATGAGGAAGTGGCCGGTGCCCGGCACGACGGCGACCGGGTTGGTGGCGTCGGGGGGGATGCCCGCGCGGATGGCCAGCGAGCGATCCGACACGCCGCCGCCCCGCCCGCCGTAGATGAAGGAGGCACCCGAGACCAGCGCGGCGTCGACCCAGTCGGCCGTCTCCTCGAAGGCCATCGCCGCCGCCCGCAGGCGCGGGAACTGCGGGCGCAGCCGGTCGAGCATCGCCTCGACCCGGGCCGCCACCTCCGGCGCGTCCCAGACGTAGGTGCGGAACATCGGGTGCGGCTCGGCCAGGAAGGTGTCGGCGATGACGCGCTTCAGGCGCGAGCGCCCGGGCTCCATGACGCCCAGGTGCAGCGCCGCCAGGCCCCCGAGGCTGTGCCCCAGCACGGCCTGGGCGCCCACCGCGTCGACCTGCGCGCCCAGCCAGCGGGCGGCCGCGTTCAGGCTGTCGAGGCGCTCGGGCAGCGGCCACTCGGCGAAGGCCAGCTGCACCTCCGGGAGGTAGCGGGCGGCGTGCTCGAAGATGTCGGACGAGCAGGCCAGCCCGGGAACGCAGAGCAACTTCATGTGGCGACCTCCTCGTGCGGGTCGTCGCGTCCGCCGAGCGGGCGTGGGGATCGATGGACGATGCGACCGGTGATGCCAGCCCCTATCCCACGTTCGGGGGCGGCGATCCAGCGGTGCGATCGGGGGGGTCTGCTCACGAACCGTTGGTGGTCGCTCCAACGGGCTGTCAGCTGTCAGCGGTCAGCTGTCAGCCGGGCTCCGTACGCCGTGCCAAGTACGGAACCGCTCGGCGGGCTTGGCGGGCCCGGGTGACCGGGCAGAAGGCACAATCGCCGCGACCGAGCTGAAAGCTGACCGCCAAGAGCTGATAGGCCGGTCGTCCTGGCGGGGCGTCCGGTGGACCAACGGGTACGAATCACACCCGATCGGGGGGCACGTGCCTGTAGCCTACTCCGGCAGGTCCGGCTCCATCGGCAGCGGGGCGTAGGGGCGGCAGGGCTGGCCGCGCAGGGCGCCGCAGGCGGGGGCGGGGGCGGGCACGTCGACGTCGGGGATCCAGGGCAGCGCGACGCTGGAGGGGCGCAGGTCGTCGTGGCCGACGGTGTGCTGCACGGTGTCGTCGTGGTCGAGCAGCAGGAAGCGCCACTCGGCGCGGCTGTCGCCGGGGGTGTCGACCGAGAGGCGCAGGCGGCTGCCGGCGCGGAAGACGTGGGCGAAGGGCATGATCTCGACGCGCACCAGGGTCCACTCGCCGGGCACCAGGGGCGCGATGTCCCGCTCGTAGTGGGACTTCACCGGGCGCAGCTCGGTGGCGTCGGCGCGCAGGGCGCGGTGGCTGGCGCGCAGCCACCCACTCTGCACGTACATCTCGTCGCCGTCGGGGCGCACCTCGGTCAGGTTGACCTCGAGATCGGCGTCGTCGGCAGTGGAGCGGATCCACAGGTCGACGCTGCCGCTGCCGGCGAGCACGCGGTCCGCCTCGAGCGGCGCGGTGATCCAGGCCAGCGCGTGGTCGGGGTCAAGCGGGCGATAGTCGTAGTCGGGCTGCAGGTTGTCGATGCCTCCGCCCGGCAGCGTCACACGCTCGCCGGCCGCGGGGTCGACGGCGAAGGTGCTCTCGCCGCCGTCGGGCCCCGGCGCGGCGTCCGCCAGCGTGCCGTCGGGCGTCATCCACAGGCGCCACGCCGTCGTCTCGGGGATGGGCCAGGCGTCGAAGTACTCGATGAAGGTGCCCACCGGCGCGCCCGGGGCCAGCTCGGGATCGCCGCCGCTGTCGAAGGTGAGCCGCACCACCGGCTCCGCCTCGTAGTCGGCCAGCGCCTGGTCGTAGTCGTCGTAGTCGGCGAAGCGGTTGGGCGGCATCGTCAGGTTCACGCCCAGCCGCTGCGAGAAGAAGAAGGGCACCAGCGCCAGCACCTCGTCGCTGAGGAAGGGCACGCGCCGGGCGACGTACAGCTCGTTGAAGATGAACCACTCCATCAGGTTCTGCGGCGTGTAGCCGTCGCTGTGCACGCCGTTGGTCAGCACGAAGCGCACCGACGGCGAGGCGGTGAACTTGTCGAGCAGCGCGGCGAAGTGCGGCCCGGTCTGCTCGTCCTGCCACTGCCCCGACAGATAGACCGGCACGTTGATGCGATCGACGAAGCTCGAGGGATCGACCGGCTTCGCCACCTCGTCGGTGTAGTAGGGGTTGGCCAGCGCCTTGGCGACCACGTCCAGCTTCTGCCCGTGCAGCAGCTGGTGCTCCTCGCACACGGTGTCGCCCGCCTCGACGACGTCCTCGATCCAGCGGTGGCCGTAGGGGCGGGCGCGGTCGAGCACGTTCTCGATCCAGGCCAGCGCGAAGCCGTTGTTGTAGATGCCGCCGGGCACCAGGGTCGACGACGCGCTGTCGGCGATGACCGACATCGGCGTGATGGCCGCCAGCGACGGGGGCTGCGTCTGCGCGACGAAGAGCTGGCTGATGCCGGGGTACGACAGCCCCGCCATGCCGACCTTGTTGTGCATCACCCACGGCTGCCGCGCGACGATCTCGATGGCGTCGTGGCCGTCCATCAACTGCAGGGGCTCGAAGTAGTCGTAGGCCCCGCCCGAGCAGCCGGTGCCGCGCATGTTGACGCCGACGCTGGCGTAGCCCGCGACGCCGGCGATGAGGCCGGCGGGGTGGTCGGGGGCGTCGCACAGCACCGGGAAGTTGTTGCACAGCGGGCGCGCGGCCTCGCTGACGACGGCGCCCGGCTTCGACGGTGAGTAGCCGCTGTAGTTGACGATGGTGGGATACGGGCCGTCCTCGGGCGGGCCGGGCAGCGAGACGAAGATCGACAGCTTCGTGCCGTCGCGCATGGTCATGTAGCCGAAGCCCGGCTGCAGCACCTGGTCGTAGAAGTCATCGGTGGCCGGCGGGAAGTCGACCTCGAGGACGGCGATGTCGGCGACGGCCTCCTCGGGGGCGTCGGCGAGGCGCACCGTGTAGCCCTCGGCGGGCGGCAGGCCGCGGAAGACCTTGCTGCCGAGCATGTCGGTGGGGCCCTCGGCGAAGACCTCGCCGTCGGGGCCGAGCACCTCGAGATCGGTGTCGGTGGGGGCGTCCCAGACGTAGATCTGCTCGACGGTGCCGCGCACGCGGAAGGGGCCGGGCGGGGGCGGCGCGGCGTCGGGCACGTCGGCGTCGGGCGGCGCGGCGTCCGGCACGTCGGCGTCCGGATCGAGCGGCGTCGCGTCTTCGCCGTCCGGGGCGCCGCGATCGGCGAGCCCGCCGTCGAAGGCGCCGGCGTCGTCGGTCCCCTGCCGCGCGGTCGAGCCGCCGTCGTCGTCGCACGCCACCTGCCCGAAGGCCATCAGGGCGATCAGCCCGAAGCTGGCCGCCCTCACGCGAACGCGCTCAGGCCGGTGAGGGCCCGGCCGATGGCCAGCGTGTGCACCTCGTGGGTGCCCTCGTAGGTGTAGACGCTCTCGAGGTTGGCCGCGTGCCGCATGATGGGGAACTCGTCCATGATGCCGTTGCCGCCCAGCACCCCGCGCGCCGTACGCGCCACGTCGAGGGCCAGGCCGACGTTCTCGCGCTTGGCCAGGCTGACCTGGATGGGGGTCAGCTTGCCGGCGTCCTTGAGCTGCGCCAGGTGCCAGGCCAGCAGGTGGCCGTTCACGATGCGCGCGCCCATGTCGACCAGCTTCTGCTGGGTGAGCTGGAAGGCGCCGATGGGCTTGCCGAACTGCTCGCGCTCGACGCTGTAGCGCTGCGCCGTCTCGAAGCAGCACTGCGCCGCGCCCAGGGCGCCCCAGGCGATGCCGTAGCGGGCCTGGGTGAGACAGGAGAGCGGGCCCTTCAGCCCCTCGACCCCCGGCAACACGTTGGCGTCGGGCACGAAGCAGCCTTCGAGGACGATCTCGCCGGTCCATGACGCCCGCAGGCTCATCTTGTGGCGCATCTTCGGCGTGCTGAAGCCGGCGAAGCCGCGCTCGACCAGGAAGCCCCGGATGGTGGAGGCGTCGCCCTCGCCCACCTTGGCCCACACCACCGCGACGCCGGCGATGGGAGCGTTGGTGATCCACATCTTCGCGCCGTCGAGCAGCCAGCCGCCGTCGACCTTCTTCGCGCGCGTGCGCATCGAGCCCGGATCGCTGCCGCTGTCCGGCTCGGTCAGGCCGAAGCAGCCGATCAGCTCGCCCGTGGCCATGCGCGGCAGGAAGCGCTGCTTCTGCGCCTCGTCGCCGTAGGCGTAGATGGGCCACATGCACAGCGCGCCCTGCACGCTGGCGAAGCTGCGGAGGCCGCTGTCGACCCACTCGAGCTCGCGCATGGCGAGGCCGTAGCTGGCGGAGTCCATGCCCGCGCAGCCGTAGCCGTGCAGGTTGGCGCCCAGCACGCCCAGCGCGCCGATCTCGGGGATGAGATCGTCGGGGAAGGTCTCTTCGCGGTAGGCCTCGCGCACGCGCGGCAAGAAGCGCTCACGCGACCAGGCGCGCACGGCGTCGCGCACCATGCGCTGATCCTGGGTGTAGACGCTCTCGACCGCGAACAGGTCGAGCAGGGGGCTCGGCTTCAAGGGCTCTCTCCGTCGTGGGGGGCGTGACCGGGGGGCTGCAGGCCCAGGGCCTCGCGCACCTCGGTGACGACCATCTCGGTCAGGACGCGGTAGGTCTGCTGGCCCTCGGCCGCGGTGGCCTGGGCCGGGGCGCCGGTGTAGGCGTGATCGGCGCCGGCCTCGAGGAAGGTGCGCTGGCCGGCCTGGATGGCGTCGCTGAGGCTGATGGGCACCTCGGGCAGCGACTGCATGGCGTGCTTGTCCACCAGCGCCGGCCGCGCGGCCAGCACCAGGCTGCCCTCGTAGCAGCCCGCGTGGCAGGCGCCGGACTTGAACTCCGCGGTCAGGCGCCGGCCCCAGCGCCGGCTGACGACCGCCGGCGCGCTGACGGCGCCAGCGCCGTGCACGTCGGCGACGCGGCGCGCGGCCTCGGCGATGGCCGCGAGCTGGCCCGGCTCGAGGTGATGATTCAGCAGGCAGACGTGGGCGAAGCCGTCGCGCAGGAAGCACTCGGCGCCGGCCACCAGCAGCGCGATCAGGGCCTCCGCGGGCACGCTGACGGCGCCGGCGAAGCCCGCCGCGAAGTCGGTGACGCCGTAGGGCAGCGTGGGGGCGACCAGCGCGCTGACGCCCTCGGCGCGCAGCGTCTGCGCGGCGCGGTGGGCGTTCTCCTCGGCGAGGACGACGTCGGTGGACAGGGGCAGGTGCGGGCCGTGGGGCTCGGTGCTGCCGACGGGCCAGATGACGACGGGGTGGTGCGCGACGTCGAGGAAGGCGCGCAGGGCGGCCGAGCTGAGGTCGGCCAGGGCCGACGGGGCGTCAATCACGGGGCAGCGCCTTCTTGTCGATCTTGCCGCGGTCGTTGCGGGGCAGGGCGTCGACGAACACCACCTCGCGCGGATACTTGTAGCGCGCGAGGCGCTTCTTGACCCAGTCCTGCAGCGCTGCGGCGAGATCATCGTCGCCGGGGGCGCGCGTGCGGACGAAGGCGCGGGAGAGGGTGAGGCCCTCGCGCTCGACGCCGACGACCGCGGCCTCGACCACCGTGGGGTGCTCCATGAGGCAGTTCTCGACCTCGACCGGGCTGACCCACTGGCCCGCGACCTTCAGCAGTTGGTCGGCGCGGCCCTCGAACCAGAAGTAGCCGTCGGCGTCGACGCGGAACAGGTCGCCCGTGCGACACCAGCGCCCGTGGAAGGTGGCCCAGCTCGCGTCGCGGTCGAGCCAGTAGCCCAGCGCGACGCTGTCGCCCCTCACCCACAGCACGCCCGACTCGCCGGGCCCCACCGGCGGCGCGCCCGGGCCCTCGGCGTCCGCGGGCAGGACCGCCAGCGCGTAGCCCTCGACCGGGCGGCCGAGCGACCCCGGCTTCACGTCGCCGGGCCGGTTGGTGAGGTAGATGTGGAACATCTCGGCGCTGCCGATGCCGTCGTAGACCGGGACGTCGAAGCGATCCATCCAGCGTTGGAGCAGGGCCGGCGGCAGGGCCTCGCCCGCGGACAGCGAGAAGCGCAGCGACGACAGATCCACCGTGGCGCCGCTGGCGTCCGCCTCGAGCAGCTTGGCCATCAGCGTCGGCACGTTGGTCAGGGCCGTGGCGCCGTAGTGCTGCACCGCCCAGGCCACGCGCGCCGGCGTCGGCTTCTCGCTGAA
>JAUHXL010000380.1 GCA_030426945.1 bacterium | reverse complement strand
CCGGGTCAGCGCACCAGCAGCGGATCGAAGTCCCCTTCCCCGAGCGGCGCGTCCGTGCGCACGACGATGTCGTCCGCGGTGTCGAAGACGCCGTCGTCGCCCGCGCTGACGAAGCGCGGCCGCCCCAAGGACACCTCGGCCCGAATCGGGCGCCCCCACGCGTCGCGCGCGTCCGCCGCGACCCGCTCGACCGCCGCCGCCAGCGCGTCGGCGTCGCTCAGCCCCAGCGCGTCCACCTCGGCGGTCAGCTGCAGCAGGCGCGTGCGCGTGCTCGGCACCTTGTGCTCGCTGATGTCGCTGCCCAACAGCCAGATACCGCCCACCACCAGCAGCGGGCCGGTCAGGAGCGCCCCGACGAACAGCAGCGTGCGCCACGCGCGCCGGCGCGTCGGGGAGGGTGTCGGCTGGTCGTTCGCCTGCATCACTCGCCTGCTCCGCACCGCGAGCGTCGCCCGCGTGCGAGGGTGATACCCGCCGGCGCGGCCCCGAGCAACCGCCCTCAGCCCGCCGAGGCGGCGCGCCAGGCCGAGGGGGTGAGGCCGGCGAAGCGCTTGAAGGCGTGGGTGAAGGCGCTGGCGCTGTCGAAGCCGAGGGCGAGGGCGACCTCGATGACCGGGGTGTCGGGCAGGGCGAGGCGCTCCATCGCTTCGAGCATCCGGGCGCCGTGCTGGAAGCTGCGCCACGGCGCGCCGGTCTCGGCGGTGAAGCGGCGGGCGAGCGTGCGGGTCGACACGCCCGCGGCCTCGGCGGCGGACTCGGCGGTGGCGTCGGCGAGGTGGGCCAGGGTGTGGCGCATGGCGGCGGCCACCTCGGGGGTGCGGGCGACGGGCAGGTGCCAGGGGCGCGCGGCGGCGACCCACTCGGCGCACAGGTGGCCCAGGGCGGCGAAGTAGGCCCGGCTGAGATCGGTGGGGCGGTGCGCGGGGCCCCAGCGCATGGCGTGCAGCAGCATCGCGCGGGCGTGGTCGTCGACGGCGAACACCGCGCAGCGGGCGGCGGGCAGGCCGGGGGCGTCGGGCGCGAAGTAGACGGTGCGCAGGGCGACGGGCGCGGTGGCTTCGACGCTGTGCGGCACGCCGGCGCCGATCCACGCGCCGCGCTGGGGCGGCAGCAGCCAGGCGGCGTCGTCGACGATCAGCCGCAGGCTGCCGCGCGCGCAGAACAGCAGCTGGTGCTTGGCGTGGGTGTGGACGGCGCTGCGCAGGGGCGGCCACTCGTCGGCGAGGGCGAAGGCGCCCCGGGGCACCGCGTCCACGTCCAGCGCCTCGGCGGGCGGGTTTTCGTGCGCCATCGCGGCAGGGTAGCACGGCGGCGGTGCCCGCCCACCTGCGCTCGAGCGGGCGGCCGCTGGGGCGGCGCTGCCCGCGGGGCGGGTCAGCGCCCGCCGCCACCACCGCCGCGCCCGCCGCCGCCGCCGCCGCCGCCGCCGGCCGCGAGGATGGCGTCGAAGGCGGCCTGGTCGATGACGGTCGGCGTGTAGTCCGCGCCCTGGCCGGCCAACGCACCCATGAAGGCCCGCAGGTGGTTCTCGCTGCCCGCCTTCAGCTGCAGGTAGGTGTCGCGCACGGCCGGGGTGACCGCCTCGTCCGCCCGATCGACCAGGTCGACGATGTCGTACTCCTCGATGAACGCGCCCACCCGGAGCGCCTCGACGAGCGAGGCATCACCCCGCGCGACCAGATCGTCGTACAGCGCCTGCAGGTCGTCGTCCGCGAAGACCCCCTGGGCGTTGCCGGCGGCCGGATCGGGCAGGCCGAAGGACTCCAGCAGCCCGAGCACCTGGTCGGTGTGCGTCTGCTCGCTGCGCGCGATGTTCGCGAAGGTCGGGTGCCCCCACCGGGCGCCCAGGTACAGGTACACGTCGCGGGCCAGCTTCTCCTCCTCGCGCACGAAGCGCAGCCCGGCGATCTCCTCGGGCGTCGAGTCGTTCTGCGCCGCCGCGCGCTCGTCCGCCGCGTTCTGCACCGCGTCCCAGAAGTCGGGGTCGTCGCACCCGGCCAGCGCCATCGACGAGGCGCCGAGCGCCAACGCCACCGCCGCCGTCACGAACCGCCGCAACCCATTGTCCTGCTTGCCGAAGCGCCTCATGGGGGCCTCCTTCCGTTCACGCCTCGAAGAGCGTTCGGGCGTCCAGAACGTGTCAGCCGGGGACGAAGTAGGCGGGTCGACCGATGGTCCGCGCGGCGAAGTCCACGCCGCACCAGCGTTGATATTCGGCCAGGGAGCGTTCACGGCCGAGCCCGTAACGCTCCACCTCCACCAGCACCTCGGGATCGCTCGAACGCTCCGTGCCTAGCAGGTGGCGCACCCGCGCGCGCGCTCGGTGGTTCAGCGCGTTGGCGTCGTCATGATCGTCGTAATGCGTCGGGCGGCCCTTGCGCTCCCACAGGTGGTACGTCACCAGCCCGTTGGGGTGGAAGATGTCCCAGCCGTGGGTCCACAGGCGCGCGCCCAGCGTCACCTCTTCGCCGAAGAAGTACAGGTGCGGATCGTAGGGCACCTGCTCGATGATCGCCGACGGCGCGAACAAGAAGCCCGACGCGACGAAGCCGCCGGCCATGGGCGCCGCCGGGGCGTCGCGCAGCGGGATGGGCGGCGCGCTGATGCGCAGCACGCCCCAATAATCGAAGCGTTTCGCGCGCATGGCGAAGATGCGGTCGCGCACCAGGGTGCGCGGCGGCGTGTAGGTGGCGGGGTAGGCGCTCAGCACCGGGCGCTCGCTGGGGCACGCCGCGAGCATGGCCAGCAGCGTCTCGTCCCAGCCGGGCTCGAAGCGCATGTGGCTGTCGATCTGCAGCGTGTAGGGCTCGCCGGCCCACAGGGCCTGGCACTGGCTGCGGGCCCAGCAGGCCCCGCGGCTGTCGTCGGCGTGGAACCAGGCGACGCGCACCTGATCGGGCCGCGTCGTCACCGCGAAGCAGCGCGCGTCCTCCTCGGGCACCCGCTGCCAGCAGATGCCCACGCTCACCCGGTCGGGCCTCGCGGCCTGCGCGAACAGGTCGGCGACCGTGTGCTGACACTCGGGATCCCGGTAGCTGGGGATCTGGACGAAGATGCGGTCGTCGCTCACCCGAACGCTCCGCGGCCCCAGATCCACCACGCGACGCCGCCCCACGCGAGCAGGTGCACCGCCACGACCGCGAACAGGACGCGGCGGTAGGCCGGCTTGCTCCGCTTGTGCCGGAACACGCGCATGCCCACCAGCGCGCCGGGCCACCCGCCGGCCCACTCGAGCCGATGGAGCGTTCGCTCGGGCACCCGCCGCTGCTTGCGGATCGCGGCGCGCTTGTCCCAGCCGAAGTACGCGACCGTCACGACGCTCAGCGCGCCGTACCACCCGGCCACCACGAACGCGGCGACGCTCATCCCACCCGCGCCCAGCGCCACATCTCGGCCAGGCTGGGCGCCTTGCCCTCCATCAGGATGCCCACGCGGAACACGCGCGCCGCCACCCACACCAGGCCGGCGATGGCCACCACCCCCCACACCAGCGTCACCGGGATCTGCCACACCGGCACGCCCCCGTCCGCCGCCACCCGCAGCACCATCACGAAGGGCATCACCGGCGGCACGAAGCTGAAGATCGTCGCGATCCACCCATTGGGATCCTGCGAGATGGGGAACCACAGCGCCAGCGGCACCATCAGCAGCACCATGATGGGCATCAGCAGCGCGTTGGCCTCGTGCACGGTGCTGACGGCGCTGCCGATGGCCGCCATCACCGGCGCGATCATGAAGTAGGCCATCAGGAAGTACACCGCCAGCAGCGCCAACGTGCCGCCGCCGACGAGATCGAAGCGCGCCGCCGCCACCAGCGCCACGACGCCCAGCGACGAGTAGACGCTCAGGATGACCAGCCCCACCAGGCCCTGACCGATGATCTTGCCCGCCATCAGCTGCGTCGGGCTGATGGCCGACAGCAGCACCTCCATCAGCTTGTTCGACTTCTCCTCGATGGTGCTGAACAGCAGCTGCTGCCCCGCCGCGAAGGCGCCCGCCCACAGCAGCATCATGAACACCGCCGGGATCACGGACTTCTTGATCAGCCGCAGCCCGCTCGACGCGCCCACCACCTGGCCGTCGGGCAGCGCGCGCAGCGTCTCGGTCTGGGGACGGTCGATGAGCGTCCGCGTCTCGTCGGGATCCAGCCCGCGCCGGGCCAGCCGCGCGCGCACGGCGGCGTCGCCCAGCCGACGCTCCAGCAGCGTGATGTGATCGCTGTCCACGTCGCCGCGCACGACGAGCTGCAGGCGCGCCTCGCCGGTGATCACCGCCTCGGGCACATAGGCGGCGGCCAACAGCTCCCCGGCGACCACCTGCGCCCGCAGGGCCTCGGGCACGCCCTCGCCGTCGCCCTCGGCGACCTCGACGCTCACCTTCACCGCGTCCACGCCCGCCTCGGGCAGCATGCGGGCGGCCCCCTGCAGCATCTCGCCGCCGAGGGCCTTGCTGCGCTCGAGGATCTTCGCCCGCGCCGCCGCCAGGTGCACCGGATCCAGCTCGCGCCGGGCGGCGGCCAGCACCTCGCCGGTGGGGTCGACGAGCGCCAACCGGCCCTCGAGCGGGGCCTCCTCGTGCGTGCCCATCAGATAGCCGGCGCCGACCATCACCGACAGCAGCAGCAGCGGCATGCCCACCACGGCGAAGAAGAACGCCTTGGTCATCACGGTCGCCACGAAGTCGCGGCGCGCGACGCTGAGCACCCGGCGCATCAGGCGGCCTCGTCGGCGGGCGTGGGCCCACCCACGAGCTGGACGAACACCTCGCGCAGCGTCAGCCGGCGCAGGGCCACGCGCTGCACCGCGTGGCGCGCCACCACCGCCTGCAGCGTCGCCTGCGGCTGGGCGTCGGCGTCGAGGTGCAGCTCGTACCGGCGATCGCTGTGCTGCTCGACGGCGTGCACCCCGGGCAGGTCCGGGGCCAGCGCGCCGGGCGCCAACAGCTCCACGTCCACCGTGCGCGGGTCGAACTGCCGCTGCACCTCGTCCAGCGTCGCGTCCAGCAGCTTGCGCCCGTGATGCACCAGCACCACGCGATCACACAGCCGCTCGGCCTGATCGAGCACGTGGGTGCTGAACAGGATGGTCACCCCGCGCGCCCGCAGCTCCGCCACCAGATCGCTCAGCCGCTCGACGTTCACCGGATCCAGCCCGCTGAAGGGCTCGTCGAGGATCAGCAGCTCCGGCTCGTGGATCAGCGCCGCGAGGATCTGCACCTTCTGCTGCATACCCTTCGACAGCTCCCGACAGCGCAGCCGCAGGGCGTGCCCCAGATCGAGGCGCTCGAGCCACCGCTTCGCCAGCGCGCGCAGATCCCCGTCGCGCCGCCCCTTCAGCTTGGCGATGTACCCCAGGTACTCACCCACCCGCATCTTGGGATACAGACCCCGCGTCTCGGGCAGGTAGCCGATGCGATCCTTGCGGTGCGCCGCGTCGCTGCCCAGCACCTGCACGCTGCCGGCGTCGGGCGCGATGATCGACATCACCATGCGGATGGTGGTGCTCTTGCCCGCGCCGTTGGGCCCCAGGAAGCCACAGAGGCTGCCCCGCGGCACCACGAGCGACAGATCCCGCACCGCGTGGGTCGCGCCGAAGCGCTTGTCCACGCCCTCGAGCCGAAGGGCGGGCTCGGGCGACGTCGTCACTACTTGCGGCTGCTGTACGCCTTGCGCAGCAGCTTGCCGATGGTCGAGAGCTGCATGTTGCTGGTGCCCTCGTAGATCTTCCCGATCTTGGCGTCGCGGAAGAACTTCTCGACCGGGTACTCCTTGGTGAAGCCGACGCCGCCGAGGAACTCGATCGCCAGCGAGGCCGCGCGCTCGGCCACCTGGCTCGAGAACAGCTTGGCCATGGCCGCCTCCTTCACGAAGGGCTGGCCGGCGTCCTTGAGGCGCGCCGCGTTGTAGACCATCAGGCGCGCGGCCTCGATCTCGGTGGCCACCTGCGCGTACTGGAACTCGAGGCCCTGGAACTCGGCGATGGGGCGCCCGAACTGCTGGCGCTCCAGCATGTACTTCATCGCGTAGTCGAACGCGCCCTGCGCCAGCCCGATCATCTGGGCGCCGATGCCGATGCGCCCCTCGTTGAGCGTCTCGATGGCGATCTTGTAGCCGACCCCCACCTCGCCGAGCACGTTGGCGTCGGGCACGAAGACGCCGTCGAGCAGCAGCTCCGTCGTGCTGCTGGCGCGGATGCCCAGCTTGTCTTCCTTCTTGCCCACCGTGAAGCCGGCGAAGTCGCGCTCGACGACGAAGGCGGTGATGCCCTTGTAGCCCTTCTCGGGCGCGACGTTCGCCAGCACGATGTACAGGCTGGCCTCGGCGCCGTTGGTGATCCACAGCTTGGTGCCGCTGAGCTTCCATCCCCCGTCGACGCGGTCGGCGCGCGTCTTCAGCGCGAAGGCGTCGCTGCCGCTGCTGGCCTCGCTGAGGCAATAGCTGCCCACCCACTCGCTGCACATCTTCGGCAGGTAGCGCTTCTGCAGATCGGCGGTGCCCCAGCGCAGCAGCGCGTTGTTCACCAGCGTGTTCTGCACGTCGACGAAGACCGAGACGCTGGGATCGACCGTCGCGAGGGCCTCGACCGCGAGGATGGCGTCGAAGAACTGGCCGCCGGCGCCGCCGAGGGCCTCGGGCACCTCGACGCCCATCAGACCCAGCTCGAACAGCCCAGGGATCAGATCGGCGTCGATCTTGGCGGCCTCGTCCATCGCGTGGACGCGCGGGCCGACCTTGTTGCGGGCGTAGTCGAGCACCGCGGACTGGAAGATGCGCTCGTCTTCGGACAGCGACGTGAGCGGGCGGACGGTCATCGGGTGCCTCCTCGGGCCGGGTTCCGAACCCCGACTTCATGCCGCCTGGGCCGCGAAACTGCAAGCGCAGCGGGCGCCGGCCGCGCTGGGCCGCGCGCATCGTCGCCCCCCGACCGCGGCTTCGGTGCTCGCCTGGACGCCGCCGGCGGAGGGCACGGTCTGCGGCGGCCGGCGTGGGGGTGGATCGGGGCGGCATGGATCCGCTGGGCCAGGGGCTGCGACGACGGCCAGGGTCCGGCCCACGGCGCGGCGCCCGGCGGGCGGGACGCGGGTGACGGCCGGGTGTCGCTGAAGCGGGTGGTCGACGAGGGCCCGCGCCGGCTCGACGGTTCCCGCCCGTTCGGCATCCTCGCCGCCGTCCGCGAGGCGTCCGCCGGCGGGCTCGACCTCGACGCGCGGTGACGGGGTCACGGCGCACCCCGTCTCAGCCGTCGCGTCCGGCCGGCCGTTCCAGCGAGGGACTGGAGCGACACTGTGGTCGAC
>JAUHXL010000379.1 GCA_030426945.1 bacterium | reverse complement strand
CCCTGAGCGCGCCCGCCGGCTCCCAGCCGGACGCGCAACGGCCTCGGGTGGGCGGACCGGGCGCCCCCCGCGCCCCGGCCAGTCGACCCCCCAGCCCACCCCGCTGACCTCATCGGACACCCGGCCGACCGGGCCGGGTGCGCCGCGCCGCGATTCGGGGTAGAGTGCCCGGGCGGGTGGCAGGTGTCACCCCGCTGGCTGCGGATGGAGAGGTCGATGAAGCTGCGTGGAACACTGCTCTGCTTGGCCCTGCTCGTCGGCGGCGTCGCGTACGCTCAGACGCCGACCGGGGGGGGCGCCACCGCGCCGGCGTCGCTGGCGCTGGACAAGGCGCCCAAGCTGAAGGCCGCCTACGACGCGCTGAAGGCGGCCGCCCCCGAGATCCACAAGTCCAAGACGGGCAAGGCCAGCTTCCGCGAGGGCGTGCTGTTGCTGCTGGCGGCCGACAAGGCGCTGCAAGCCAAGAAGACCGAGGCGGCGGACACGCTGGCCGATCACGCGTTCGAGCGCGCCTACGCCGCGCAGCTCGAGGCCACCGGCAAGAAGCCGCCGTCCTTCAAGGCGTCCTACGCGTCGCTGACCAAGGACGCGCTGCTCGAGCCCTACCTGACGTCGGCCAACAAGGACGTGCCGCTCGAGGACGAGCTGATCTCGACGGTCGACCGCTGGACCCTGGTCGGCTTCTCGCCGTCGAGCATCTGAGCGGCTCGGCCCCCCGCCGAGGGGCGGCCGACGCGCCGAGGTTGCCGAGCCCGTGAGTCATTCGTCCGTGGTCCCGCTCGGCCCCTTCCGCCTGACGCATCGCCTGGGGCGTGGCGGCATGGGCGAGGTGTGGGGTGGGCGCCACGGCGCCGACGGCACCCCGGTCGCCCTCAAGGTCATCACCGACGCCGCCGCCGACGATCCGGCGTGGAGATCGGCCTTTCGCAACGAGGTGCGCGCGGTCGCCGGCCTCGATCACCCCGGCATCGTGCAGGTCTACGACTTCGGCCAGGTGGACGCCGCGGCCGAGGCCGCGTCGCGGGCCGCCCTGCGCGCCGGCAGCCCCTACCTGGTGATGGAGCTGCTCGACGGCGGGCCCCTGCGCGTGGGCCACTCGGTCACCGACTGGGCGCGCTGCCGCGAGGTCCTGCAGTCGCTGCTCGCGGCCCTGGCCCACGCCCACGCGCGGGGGGTGGTGCACCGCGATCTGAAGCCCGACAACGTGCTGTTCACCGCCGCCGACGGTCGCTTGAAGCTCACCGACTTCGGGGTCGCGCACGCCACCGTGCGCGCCGACGGCACGCAGGAGGCGGTGGAGGCGGCCATCGAGTCGACGGTGGGCACGCCCGGTTACATGGCCCCGGAGCAGATTCGCGGTCGCTGGCGTGATCAGGGGCCCTGGACCGACCTGTACGCGGTGGGCTGCCTGGCCTTCGAGCTCGTGTGCGGGCGCACGCCCTACGCGCGCGACCGCCCGCTCGCGACCGTGATGGCGCACCTCGGCGAGCCCATCCCGGGGCTGACGCCCCGCTTCCCCGTGCCCGATGGCTTCGAGACCTGGGTGCGCGGCCTGCTGGCGAAGAACCCGGCCGCCCGCACGCGGCGCGCGGCCGACGCCGCGTGGATCCTGCACGCCCTGCGCGACGCGCCCCGCGGCGGCGCGCCGATGTCGCCGCGCCGCGCCGCCACCGCGCCCCCCCTGCGCGCCGCCGAGGTGCTGGCGCCGACGCTCGGGCCGGGCGCCGACGAGGCGCTGACCGTCGTGGACGTGCTGACGCCGACCCTGGTCGGCGAGGAGCCGCCCACCGAGCCCGACGGGGTGGACGCGCTCGACGACGTGGTCGTCGAGGTCGCCGCGGCGGTGCCCGCGGGCAGCACGCTGCCGCCCTGGCTGGGGCCGGGCCCCACCGTGCCCCTCGCGGCGCAGGTGCAGGAGCCGCCGGGCGAAGGGGCGCCCCCCATGCCGGTCGACTGGCGCAGCGGGCTGCCCGTGCCGCCGCGCACCCGCCCGCCGGGCATCGGGCTGGGGCTCTTCGGTCTGCGCGCGGTGCCCTTCGTCGGTCGGGAGGCCGAGCGGGATCTGCTGTGGCGCCGCCTGCGCGAGGTCCGCGCGTTCGGCACCGCGCGGGCCGTCGGGCTGATCGGCCCCGCCGGCTACGGCAAGAGCCGCCTGGCCGCCTGGCTGGCCGAGCGGGGGCACGAGGTGGGCGCCGTGGAGGTGCTGCGGGCCCACCACGCCCCGGGCGGCGGGCCCAACCACGGGCTGGGCCCGATGTTGGCGCACGCGCTGCGCTGCGTCGGGCTGCCGCGGGACGAGGTGGCCGAGCGTGTCGGACGCCTGATGACCGAGCTGGGCGCGACCGACGCGCACGAGACGGACGCGACCGTCGAGCTGATCTGCCCCGCCCCGCCGGGCACCGAGGGGGCCATGCGCTTCGGCAGCCCGCGCGAGGCCTACGCGGCCCTGACCGCCTGCCTCCGGCGGCTGGCCACCCGGCGGGCGCTGCTGGTGTGGCTCGACGACGTCCAGTGGAGCCACCACGCGCTCGACTTCGCGGCGCACCTGTTGGCCGAGGGCGGGGACGGGCTGAGGGTGCTGGTGGTTCTCACCGCGCAGGCCGAGGCCCTCGCGGAGCGCCCGGCCGAGGCCCGGCGCCTCGACGCGCTGGTCGAGCGCGGCGCGGTGCAGGCGGTGCACGTGGGGCCCCTCGAGGACGCCCAGCGATCCGCGCTGGTGGCGGCGCTGCTCGGCCTGGAGGACGACCTGGCGCGGCAGCTCGACGCGCGCACGGCGGGCAACCCGCTGTTCGCGGTGCAGCTGGTGGGCGACTGGGTGCAGCGGGGCGCGCTCGAGGCCGGGGGCGGCGGCTTCCGGCTGCGGCACGGGCTGACGGCGGGTGAGCTGGATCCTCCGCCGGACCTGCAGACCGTGTGGGCCGAGCGGGTGGAGCGGGTGCTGGCCGATCGGCCCGAGGCCCACGGACGCGCGCTCGAGGTGGCGGCGGTGCTGGGGCAGCAGATCGACGCCGAGGAGTGGCGCGCGGCCTGCGCCGAGGCCGGCCTCGAGGCGCCGAGCGGGCTGGTCGAGGCGCTGCTGGACCTGCGGCTGGCGGTCTGCGACGCGGCCGGACCCGAGGTGGGCTGGGGCTTCGTCCACACGATGCTGCGCGAGGCCCTGGAGCGGCGCGCGCGGGCGGCGGATCGGCTGGCCCCGGTGCACCGCGCGTGCGCCGAGGCGCTGCTGTCCATGCCGGGGACCGTGGACGACGAGCGGGTCGGGCGGCACCTGCTGGCCGCGGGCGCGCCCGCCGAGGCCGCGCCTGCGCTGGGGGCGGCGGCCAACGCGCGCCTCGATCGCGGCGACTACCCGGCGGCGGCCGATCTGCTGGACGCGCTGGCGCGTGCGCTCGAGCAGGCCGGGGCGGGGCCGACCGACGCGCGTCGGGTGGGGCAGCTGGTGCTGCGGGCGCGGCTGCACCGGTATCGGGCCGAGCTCGACGAGGCGGAGAGCGCGGCGATGACGGCCCAGCGGGCCGCCGAGCGGGCGGTGTCGCGCTCGATGCGCGCGGCGGCGCTCGAGGAGCGGGCGCGGGTGGCGAAGGAGCGGGGGCTGCACGCCGAGGCGGCCGAGCTGCTGCGCGCCGCCCTCGTGGACGCCGAGGCCGGCGGGCACGGCGAGGTGGCGGCCAGCGCCCGCGAGGCGTTGGGGGCGGTGTTGGCCGCGCAGGGCGATCTGGACGGCGCGCGCGCCGCGCTGATCGAGGCGCGCGCGGCCTTCGACGCCGGCGGCGACGCCACCGGCGCCGGGCGCAGTACGTTCAGCCTCGCGCAGCTCGAGACGCAGGCTGGCCGGCTGGACGAGGCCACCCGCCACTGCCGGGACGCCCTCGAGCTGTTCCGGCTGGGCGGCGCCCGCAACGGCACCGCCGCCTGTGACAACCAGCTCGGCGAGCTCGCGCGCCTGCGCGGCGACCTGGGGCGGGCCGAGGAGCACTACCGCCAGGCGCTCCACCTGTGGTCGGCGATGGGGGCGACCAACGCCGTGTTCGCGCGGGCGAACCTGGCGCTGGTGCTGCTCGAGTCGGGGGATCCGGCCGCGGCCCGGCCCCTGCTGGCCGAGGCGCTGGCCCGCTTCGAGGCCCACGATCAGCGGGCCTTCGCGGCGGTGGCCAACGCCGCGCTCCTGCCCTGCGACGCCCACGCCGCCGACTGGCTCGCCTTCGACGCGCGCGTCGAGCGCGCCGACGCGCTGCTGAGCGAGACGCGCCTGGTCGACGCCGACACCGGGCGCCTGCTGGAGGCCGCTGGCGACACCGCCCGCGCGGCCGGCGAGTGGGCCCGCGCCGTCGCCGCCTACGGCCTCGCCCGCCAGCAGTGGGCCGCCCTCGAGCGCGCCGCCGACGTCGAACGGGTGGACGCCGCCCTCGCCGCCGCCCTGGCCTGAGCCGCGCGCAGCGCAGGCGCGGTGGCCCGCCGCGCGCCCGCGGTGGGCCACCGCGGGCTCACCCCGAGCCCCCTGTAAGATCCGGGCAGGGTCCGCCGGTCGCCCTCCGCTGCCGACACTCCAACCGCGTCCCGCCGCCGAGCGGGGCACGGCTGCGGAGGGGAACGATGTCGCGTGGATTGGGCCGGATGGCCCTGCCGCTGTTGGCCGCTGCGCTGCTCGCGTGCGAGCCGTCGGGGGATGAGGGGGTCGACGCCGGGCGGGGTGGCGCGGGCGGTGAGCCGGCCGCGGGTGGGGCGGGGGGCGAGGCGCCCGGCGCCGGCGGCGTCGGTGGGATGGGCGGCGCCGCCCCGGGCGCGGGCGGCCTGCCCGGCGCCGGCGGCGACGGCGGGACCGGCGGCGCGCCCGGCATGGGCGGCGACGGCGGCGTGGGCGGCGCGCCCGGCGCCGGCGGGGTCGGGGGCACCGGCGGCGCGCCCGGCGCCGGCGGCCTGGGCGGCGGGCCTGGCATGGGCGGCGCGCCCGGCATGGGCGGCGCGCCCGGCATGGGCGGCGCGCCCGGCATGGGCGGCATGGGCGGCATGGGCGGCGCGCCCGGCATGGGCGGCATGGGCGGCGCGCCGGGCATGGGCGGCATGGGCGGCGCGCCCGCCTGCGTGCCGCAGTGCCTCGAGCGCGCGTGCGGCGACGATGGCTGCGACGGATCCTGCGGCGACTGCCCGGCCGGCCTCGCCTGCAGCGACGAGGGGGCCTGCCTCGGCCCCGCCAACGAGCTGTCGATCACCGACGAGAACCGCCTCACCTGGGATCCCGAGGCGCTCGAGGTCGCGCGCGCCTACCTGGAGCAACAGCAGGGTTACCTGGCCGTGCACATCGACGACGACGGCCAACCCGGCGAGCTGCTCGGCGCCCAGCGCGTCGGCCCCCGCATGGTCGCGCGCACCCGCGTCGAGCTCGGGCGCCGCCTCGCGGCCACCCAGCGCCTGCACGTGATCCTGCACCTCGACGAGCCCCGCAACAGCCGCTACGACCCCGCGGATCCCATCGCGCTCAGCGCCACCGGCGAGCCCCTGGTGCTCATCTACGACCTCGCCTTCCGCAGCACCACCACCGCGGTCGACTCGCCCTACTACGCCTACCCATGCCCGCTCGAGCAGTGGCGCGAAGATCCCACCGACCTCGTCGCCGACTGTCGCTGCGGCCCCAACGTCGTCGCGCTCGACATCTGCAAGAGCTCGACCCACGCCAGCCAGGACGAGCGCTTCGGCGCGGGCCCGCGCATCGACGCCCTGCCGCAGGATCACATCATCCGCGGCGGCTTCGTCGACGCGATGGCCAACGAGATCGTCTTCGGCGTGCGCTGGCAGGATCAGAACCACGTCGATCCCGGCGTCATCATGGCCGTCGACTACGTCACCGGCGACCGGCGCATCGTCAGCGGCCGCTGGGTCGATCCCAACGAGGGCTACGTCGTGTACGGCGAGGGGCCCGAGCTGCACGAGCCCTACCACACCCTGCGCGGCCCCGACGGCAACATCTACAGCTACACCTGGCGCGACGACACGACCGACATCGACGGCGTGCAGATCGTCCGCGTCGATCCGGCCACCGGCGATCGCACGCTGGTGTGGGGCTCGCGCAACCCCGCGTACGGGCAGTGCACCAACGGCGCCGAGCCCCCGGGCACGCAGGACGTCCAGTACTGGAAGTACGGCTTCGCGATGGATCCCGAGGGCAACTACTACCTGCCCACCATCGCCAACGGCCGCCCCGCCGCGGGGCGCGGCATCCTGCGCATCTCGGCCGACGGCAGCGCCTGCAGCTGGGTCACGATGGACGGCGCCGCCCCCGGCAACCTGTACGAGGCGGGCATCGGGCAGGGCTACCCCGTGGACCAGTTCAACTACGAAGGGATGGGCTGGCACGACGGCTTCCTCTATGCCACCAACAACGCCGATCTCATCCGCATCGACCCCGCCACCGGTGATCGCCGCCGCGTGGCCGGCGTCGGCGCGGCCGACGCGTCCGGCGCGGTGGTCGGCCGCTTCATCGAGTGGAACCCGCAGTGGGACATCCTGATGTTCAGCGGCAAGCTGGGCCCGCCGGACGTCGTGGGCGGGGTCGATCTGGCCACCGGCACCGTCTATCAGTTCGCGCAGTGCCTCAACATCGCCGAGAACAACCCCTTCGCCACCGACTGCTACGAGGGGGCCGCGTCGACGGCGGGCCTGAGCGAGCGCCCCACCTTCGTCCTGCCCGACGGCAACTGGGTGTCGGCGCACGGCAACGGCTTCGCGCTGGTGGAGCCGCGCACCGGCAACTCGGTGATGCTCAGCTACTGATGCCGCTCTCGTCCTCGATCCGATCGCCGTCGAGCAGCAGCAGCTCGACGTGGCCCTGGCCGTCGCACCGGATCAGATCGGCGCGCACGCGGGCCGCGCGCAGCTTCGCCCGCAGGCGGGCCAGGTTGGTGTCGAGGCAGCGCCGCAGCGCGATCCGGTCGCTCTCGCCGCGCCACACCTCCTGCGCGAGCACCGACCAGTGGACCGGCCCGGCGAAGGCGACCAGCTCGCTCAGCAGGCGCGCCGCCACGCCGTTGAAGCTGATCACCACGTCGCCGGCCTGCCGGATGTGGGCCGTGTCGTAGCGCGCCCACAGCGTCAGGGGCGCCGCGAACCCGGTCGACACATGGGTGGCCGCGGCGGACCGCAGCGGCGCCAGCACCACCTCGAAGCGTCGCCCGCCGACCTCGAACGCCGCGCCGACCTCGAGCGGGGCGGCCTCGCCGGCGCCGACGCGCAGGCGCCAGCTCTCCCCGGTCGTCCAGATCCACGCGTCCGCGTCCCCCAGGTAGCGCGGCGTCAGCGCCGG
>JAUHXL010000378.1 GCA_030426945.1 bacterium | reverse complement strand
TGACCACCGTGGCGCCGGTGAGCGCCCGCAGATCGACCTCGGCGAGCGTGCGTCCGACCGCCGCGTCGTCCGCCGCGAGGGCGACGGGGTGCAGCGCGCTGACCCCGGCGGTGGGCGGCGCGTGGTCGATGAGCGGGGCGCCCACGGGCGCCGCGCGCGCCGCCAGCCGGGCGACCAGGTGCCCGGCGCCCGATCGCGTCTCGATGTCGACCCGCCCCGCCGCCCGCCACACCAGCGCCGCCGCCACCACCAAGCCCACCGTCAGCGCCGCGAGGCCATAGGGCCCCCCGGTGAAGGGCCGCATGACCGCCATCGCCGGGGCGCCGAGCACCAGCACCAGCATCAGGTGCGTGGTCGCCCGCAGCGCGCTGGCCGCCGCGCGCTCGCCCGCCGAGGCGTTCTCCCCCTCGGGCGCGACCCGCTGGGCCAACATCCGGGCGAGCAGATCGCTGTTGCGCACCAGGCCGACCGCCAGCGGGCTCAGCAGCACCATCGCCGTGCCGACCACCAGCCCCGCGCCGAAGGCCTCGGTGGTGCCGAACCGGGTCGCCAGCCCGTGGGCCAGATCGGGCAGCCACACCACCAGCAGGGCGCCCGCCAGCACCAGGCCCACGGTGTCCAGCGCCAGCGAGCGGAGCGCCTTGCGCCGCGCCGGCAGCTGTCCGGGATCGGGCAGCGCGCTGCGCGCGCGCTCGAGCCACGCCTCGTACAAGCACAGCAGGCGCTGGATGCGATGGGGGGTGTGGTGATCGATGATCGCGGCGACGCGGCTGGCCCGCCTCAACAGGAAGGGGGTCGTGAAGGCGGTCAGGACCGCGACGGTGACCACCACCGGCTGCAGCGAGCCCCGCACGACGCCGGCGCTGACCCCGATGGCCGCGATGATGAACGCGAACTCGCCGATCTGCCCCAGCGCGACGCCCGCGATGATCGAGCGACGCTGCCCCAGCCCGGACAACACCCCCGCGGCCGAGACGCTGACCAGCTGTGCCACGACGACCACCGCCGCCACCAGCGCCGAGGTGCCGAGATTGGTCCAGGCCTCGGCCGGGTTCACGCCCATGCCGATCGACACGAAGAAGATGGCCGCGAACACGTCGCGCAGCGGCGCCAGCAGGTGCTCGACGGTCGGCCCCTCTCCCGACTCGGCCACGACGATGCCCGCGATGAAGGCCCCCAGGGCGACCGAGTAGCCCAGGTGCTCGGCCAGCAGGGCCATGCCGAAGCAGAGCCCCACCGCGGTCACCGCGAGGATCTCGCTGCTGCCCAGGGCGACGACCCGCCGCATCAGCGGCGGCACCAGCAGCACGCCGCCCACCAGCAGCCCCAGCAACACGCCGGCCAGGCGCAGCAGCGTCACCGCCAGCTCGGCCGGCTGCAGGCCGCCGCCCGCCGCGACGCCGGTCATCGCCGCGATGAGCGCGATGGCGGCCACGTCCTGGATGACCAGCACCCCCAGGACGTGATCGCGGATGTCGGCCTCGATCGGCTGCTGGGCGAACACCTTGCTCACCAGCATCGTGCTCGAGATGCACAGGCAGCCGCCGAGGAAGATGGCCTCGACCGTCGACCAGCCGAGCAAGACGCCGAGGGTGAAGCCGGCCCAGGCGAGGAAGCTGATCTGCACCAGCCCGGTGAGGCCGGAGGTGGGCAGCACGCGCATCAGCTTGCCGACGCGGAACTCGAGGCCGATGGCGAACATGACCAACACGACACCGAACTCGGCCAGCGACGCGACCCGCTCGGGATCGGCGAAGACCGGCACCGGCACGGACGGGCCGACGATGAGGCCCGCGGCCAGATAGCCCAGGACGGTCGGCTGACGCAGCCCGCCGGCGATGATGCCGGTCAGCGCCGCGACGCCCAGCACCACGGCCAGATCGGCGACGAAGGTGACCCCGTGCACGTTCCCCCTTCCCTCGGCGCCGCCTCAGCCCTTCAGCTTGCGCAGCAGCGTGTTGCGCCCGATACCCAGGACCCGCGCCGCCTCGCTGCGGTTGCCGTCGCAGAGCCGCAGCACGTGCTCCACGTAGGCCCGCTCGACCGCGCGCAGGGGCCTCGGCGCGGTGACGAAGGCGTCCGGGGCGGCCGCGGCCCCGCTCGCCGGGACGCCGATGGCCGGCCCGACCGAGAGGGCCTCCGCGTCGACGACGTCGTCGGGCGCCAGCACCACCGCCGACTCGATGCAGTGCTCCAGCTCCCGCACGTTGCCGGGCCAGTCATGGGCGTGCAAGAGGCCCCGGGCGGCGGGCGACAACGAGAGCTCGGGCCGCCCGTGGCGGCGGGTGTGCTCGAAGAGGAAGTGGTCGATCAGCCGGTCGAGGTCGGGCGCGCCGCGCGCGCGCAGGGGCGGCACCTCGATCTGCACCACGCGCAGCCGATAGTAGAGATCCTGCCGGAAGCGCCCCGCCTGCACCGCGGCCTCGAGATCGCAGTGGGTCGCGCAGACGAAGCGCAGATCCACGGTCATCGGCCGGGCGCCGCCCACCCGCAGGTAGGCGCGATCCTGAATCAGGCGTAGCAGCTTGCCCTGCACCTCGATCGGCAGCTCCCCCACCTCGTCGAGGAACAGCGTGCCCCCGGCCGCCGCGTGCACCTTGCCGTCCGTGGTGCGATCGGCGCCGGTGAACGCGCCCCGCTCGTGACCGAACAGCTCGTTCTCGATCAGCGGGGCGGGCAGCGCGGCGCAGTCGACCTTCACGAAGGGCTGCGCGCGCCGCGGCGAGTTGACGTGCGTGGCCCGCGCGATGACCTCCTTGCCCGAGCCGCTCTCACCGCGGATCAGCACCGTCGCGTCCGTGCGCGCCGCGCGGGCCGTGCGCCGGAAGACCTCCCGCATCGCCGGCGACTCGCCCACGATGTGGTTGAAGTGGAACTCGAGCGGGCGCTCGGCGTCGGGCCGCAGCTGGCTGCGCAGGCTGGTCCGCCCCAGCACCCGCGCCACCTCGCCGGCCAGCGCCTCGAGGCGGGCGGCGTCGTCGCGGTCGAAGACGCCGCCGTCCAGCTTGTTGAGCACCTGCAGGACCCCGACGACCGCGCCGTCCTCGCCGCGCACGGGCGCCGCCACCAGGCTGCGCGTCTGGTAGCCGGTGGATTGATCGATGCGCCGGGCGAAGCGCGCGTCCGCGTCGCCCGAGGGCACGTTCACCGTCTCGCCCTCGCGGGCGACCCAGCCCGCGATGCCCTCACCCAGCCGCAAGCGGATGGCGCGCAGCTCGGGCAGGTGCGCCACCCGGCTGACCAGCTCCCCCCGCGCGTGATCCACCAGGTAGAGCGTGCCCCGATCCGCCGCCAGCAACCGCACCACCTCGTCGACCACCAGGCGGAGGACCTCCTCGAGATCGACCTGGGCGTCGAGCGGCAGCCCGCGCAGCGCGTCCAGCCCGGACTCGGGATCCACCGGCACCTCCCCCCTGGCGGCTGCGCGGCGTCCCAGCGCCCGCGCGACGACGGCGGCAGCGTACTCACGGTGCGCGCCGAGCGTCAAAGCGCCACCGACAGCCCCTCGCGCGCCGCGAAGGTCGGCTCGAACAGGGCCTGCGCGCGCGCCTCGAAGGTGGCCACGCCGGCGTCGTCGCGCGTGGGATCGTGGTGGAACAGGGCCAGGCGCCCCGCCTGGGCCGCGCGCGCGACGCCGGCCGCCTCGGCCCAGGTGCTGTGCCCCCAGCCCTTGCGCGGCGGCCCCGCGCGCCCGACGTACTCGTCCGGCGTGTACTGGGCGTCGTGCACCAGCAGATCGCAGCCCTCGCTCAGGTCGATCAAGCGACGGTCGAGCGCGCCGCCGTGCTCGGTGTCGGTGGCGAACACCATGCTGCGCCCGCCCGCCTCGACGCGATACGAGACCACGCCGTCGGGGTGATCCTGCTCGCAGGGGGTGACGCGGAAGGGCCCCACCTCGAAGGGACCGGGGCCCGCGTCGAGATAGCGCCGCGCGCCGACGAGGGCCTCGAGCCCCACCGGGAACTGCGGCGGCCGCATCTGCAGGCTCAGCGCGTCGCGCAGATCGCCCGTCTCGCGGCGCACGCCCATCAGCGTGAGATCGCTGTCGGGGTGGAAGGCCGGGGTGAAGAACGGGACCCCCTGGATGTGGTCCCAGTGCAGGTGGGTGAACAGCAGCGTCGCGCGCACCGGCCGGAAGCCGATCGACTCGCCGAGGGCCCGCAGGCCCGTCCCCCCGTCGAGCACCAGGCGCTCGCCCTCGTGCTCGACCTCGACGCAGGTGGTGTTGCCGCCGGTGGCGGCGAAGCGCGGACCGCTGACCGCGATGCTGCCGCGGACGCCCCAGAACGTGACCTTCATACGTGCTCCTCCATGGCCGGGTTCGGCCGCCGGAAGAGCAAGGGGTGGGCCAGGGCCCGACGCCACGCAGGTACGCGGCGCGACGCGCCCCGAGGCGCGCCATTGAACCAGGATGGATCACCCACCCTGATCCAGATTGGATCAAGCGCTCAGGCCTGCGCGGCGACGTACTCGGCCAGCAGCCCGCGGGTGTCGACGGCGCCGGGGGCGAAGGCGATGCCCAGCAGGCGCTCACCGCGCCGCTTCCCGTCCCGGCGCACGACCTCGCCCTTCAGCAGGCAGAGGCGGTAGCCCTCGCCTCGGGGCACGGGCAGGAACACCTTGACCTCCTTACCCGGCTTCAGGCGCGCGTCGGTGCGCAGGGCGAGGCCCTCGGCGCTGACGTCGACCACGTCGTCGCAACGGCAGCGGCCGTTGTAGGTGAGGTAGGCCTTGCCGGCGAAGTCGATGCGGCTGTTCGTGCGGCGCTCGTCCATGGGTCACCTCCTTGGGTGAACCCACCTTATCCTACATCACCGCACCTCGCAAAAATGCGGCCGACGAATCAGTCGTCCTCGCTCTCTTTCGCCAACGCCTTCTGGTTGCGCTGGTGCTTCTTCAGCGCCCGGCGCCGCGACAGATGCGAGACGTGGTCGATCATCACCACCCCCTCGAGGTGGTCGATCTCGTGCAGGATGGCCCGCGCGCCGAGCCCCTCGCCCTCGATCTCGTAGGTGGCCCCCGCCGCGTCGCGCGCCCGGATGCGCACCTTCTTCGGCCGCTCCACCTGGATGAACACGCCAGGGAACGACAGGCAGCCCTCCTCGCCCACCGACTTCTCGGCGCTCTCCCACACCACCTCGGGGTTGATGATCACCAGGTTCGGCTTGCCCCGCCCGGCGTCCCCCTCGAGCGCGTAGGGATCGAGGATCAGCACCCGCAGGTCGATGCCCACCTGCGTCGCCGCCAGGCCGATCCCGTCCCGGTCGGCCATCGTCTCCTCCATGTCGCGCACCACGTCGGCCAGCCCCGCGTCGAACGTCTCCACCGGCTGCGCGCGTCGCCGAAGGAAGGGGTTGGGGTACGGCAGCACCTCGAGCACGGCCACAGCGACTCCTCCTCGCGTTCAGAGCGCCTCGAGCGCCTCGAGCACCGCGTCCACGTGGCCCTTCACCCGCACCTTCGGCCACACCGCCCGCACCACCCCGTCGCCGTCGATCAGCACCGTCGTCCGGATGCAGCCCAGCGAGGTGCGCCCGTACATCGTCTTCTCGCCCCACGCCCCGTAGGCCGCGTGCACGGTCGTCTCGGGATCGCTCAGCAGCGGGAAGTTCAGGTCGTACTTCCCCCGGAACTTCTCGTGGCTCTTCAGGCTGTCGCGGCTGACGCCGAGCACCTTGGCCCCCGCCGCCTGCACCCGCGCCATGTTGTCACGGAAGTCGCAAGCCTCGGTGGTGCAGCCGGGCGTCGAGTCCTTCGGGTAGAAGTACAGCACCACGGGCTGCCCCCGCAGCGCGCCGAGCGAGACGTCGCCTTCGGTGTCCGAGGGCAGGGTGAAGTCCGGCGCCGGCTGGCCGACCTCGATGGCCATGAATCCTCCTTCGATCGAACGGTGTCGGTGGTCCTGATAGCGCAAGAAGCCCCGAGGGGCCACCGCCATTGACGATTGACAGCCGCGGCGGGTTTCCCGGATGCTCGACGGCTTGTCATTGGAGCCCCAAATGGACAACGCTGGCCGCGCCGCCGCCTGCCCGGTGGACCTGCACTGCCACAGCACCTTCTCGGACGGTGAGCTCTCGCCCGCGGCGCTGGTCGAGCGCGCCGCCGAGCGCGGCGTGCGGGTGCTCGCCCTCACCGATCACGACACCGTCGACGGCCTGCCCGAGGCCCACGCCGCCGCGCGCGCCGTGGGCCTGCGCTTGATCGACGGCATCGAGATCAGCGCCTGGCACCGCCGCGAGATCCACGTCCTGGGCTACTTCGTCGATCCCGACGACGCCGCCTTGCGCGCGGTGACCGCCCGCCAGCGCAGGGCCCGCGTCGATCGCGTCTACGCCATCGCCGACAAGCTGGCCACCCTGGGCATCCCCCTCGACGCCGACGCCGTGCTCGCCGACGCCGGCCCGGGCAACGTCGGTCGCCCGCACATCGCGGCGGCCCTCATCGCCGCCGGGCACGCCCGCGACAAGGACGACGTCTTCGACCGCCTGCTCGGCAGCGGCAAGCCGGCCTACGTGCCCGCCGCGCGCCTGCCCGCGGCCGACGCCATCGCGCTTGTGCACGCCGCGGGGGGCGTCGCCGCGCTGGCGCACCCCGGCGTCGAGAAGCTGGACCATGCCCTGGGTGATCTGGCCGCCGCCGGCCTCGACGGCCTCGAGTGCGCCCACCCGGCCCACGATCCCGGCACCACCGCCCGCTACCGGGCGCTGGCCGATCGGCACGGGCTCGTGCCCACGGGCGGCTCGGATTTCCACCACCCGCACGGCATCTATGATCTGGGCAGCTTCGGCACCGACGCCGCGGGGCTCGCGACCCTCGAGGCGCGCCGCCCGTGAGGCGCCGACCCGATCCGCGCATCTACGGCGCCTTCGAGCGCCTGGTGCCGGTGCGCATCCTCGGCGAGGTGTTCGAGGTGCCCGAGGGCGTCCCGCTCATCCGCGCGCTGCAATACGTCGAGTTCGAGCTCGGCCGCCTGCGCATGGACTGGAGCCGCTTCTGCTTCAACGACTCCATCGGCTGCTGTACCTGCGCCGTGCGCGCGCCCGGGGGCGCCGCGGCCGAGGTGCGGGCCTGCGTGGTGACCGTGGCGGCGGGCCTCGAGATCACGACGCTGCCCGAGGGCGGCGCGCTGCTGCCCGCGGCCCTGGAGTCCGCCTCGTGACGCCCGCCGAGGCCGCCATCGAGGCGCTGCTCGACGCCCTGCCCGTCGACCGCGCGGATCCGGAGCTCGCCGGCACGCCGGCGCGCGTCGAGGCCCTGTGGCGCGAGCACCTGCTGGCCGGCTACGCGGTCGACCCGGCCGCCCTG
>JAUHXL010000377.1 GCA_030426945.1 bacterium | reverse complement strand
CCAGGAGGTGCTCGGCGAGCTCGGCCGCGCTCTGCCCCCACTGCAGGTCGTCCAGCCACAGGATGACCGGGCGGCGGCGCGCCAGGGCGAAGACGAAGCGCGCCAGCAGGTCGAGCGTCGCGCGGTGGGAGTCACCGCCCGAGAGCGTGGCCGACGAGCCGCGGCGCGCGCGCAGGAAGCCGGCGAGGCCGGGGGCATCCTCGGCGTCGATCCCCAACGCCGGCGTCAGCGCGCGCACCCGCGCCCGCAGCGCCTGGTCGTCCAGGCCGCCGGTGCGCAGGAAGCCCGACAGCGTCGCGCGCAGGCCGTCCGCCGGGCCGGGCACCGCCGCGTGGCGCGCGCGCAGGACGGTCGCGGCGCCCACCTCGTGCGCGCGCTCGGTCAGCCACTGGGCCAGGACGCTCTTGCCGCTGCCCGCCGGCCCGCGCAGCGCCACGACGCGGGGCGCGCCGCCCTCGACCACCTCGGCCAGGGCCGCCCACAGCGCGTCGCGCTCGGCCTCGCGCGCCACCACCGGGATGCGGCGCAGCTCGAACGCCCCCAGGCCCACCTCGGCGCGGCGCGCGGCGTGGCGGCGCCCCCAGGTGGGCGGCAGCGGGGGGCGGGCGAAGAAGCGCGCCGGGCCGAGGGCGGCCGCGTCGTCCGCGAGGGCGGCGGGCAGGCCGGCGTCGAGGACGGTGAAGTCCTCGCTGGCCAGCGTCTCCATCGTGCCCAGCGTCTCGGCGGCGATGCTGATCAGCGCGGCCTCGGGCGTCGCCATCTGGCGCAGCGCCCAGGCGGCGTCGGCGGCGCGCTGGAAGCGCTGGGACGGATCCTTCTGCAGCAGCGTGGCCACCCACGCGGCCAGCTCGCCGGGCAGCCCCGCGGGCACGCGCAGCGCGGGCGGGGGCTCGCTGGCCTGCGCGACGGCGATGGCCAGCGGGTGGTCGCGGTGGAAGGGCACGACGCCGGTGACCAGCTGGTAGACGACACAGCCGAGGGCGTAGAGGTCGGTCCAGGGGCCGAAGCTGCGCCAGTCGGCGCGCACCTGCTCGGGCGCCATGTAGGCCGGCGTGCCCGAGCTGGCGTCCTGGAAGTGCGTGGTGGTGCCGCCGTGCTGGGTGGCGTGGGCCAAGCCGAAGTCGGTCAGCTTCAAGGCGCGGCGGTCGGCGTTCCAGAGGATGTTGTCGGGCTTGATGTCGCGGTGGTGGATGCCGCGGGCGTGGGCGTGGGCCAGGCCGTCGAGCACCGCCAGCAGGGCGTCGCGCAGGCCGGGCCAGTCGGTGGCGCCCGCGGCGCCCAGCGCGCCCCCCTCGAGCAGCTCCATCACCAGGTAGGGGCTGTCCGCCCCCCAGCCCAGCGCGGCGCCTTCGGCCTCGCTGAGCTCGCCGTAGTCGTACACGCGCACCACGTTGGGGTGATCCAGCGTCGCGGCCGCGCGGGCCTCGCGGCGGAAGGCCTCGCGAAAGCGCGGCGCGCTGGCGTTCTCACCGGTGATCACCTTGATGGCGACGCGCGCGCGCCCGGCGCTGGCGGCCCACACGGATCCCATGCCGCCCCTTCCCAGCGGGTGCTCGAGGCGATAGCGGCCAATGGTGGATCCGGCGGACACGCGGGCGAGTATAGGCGCGTCGACCGCCGCGCGCGATCACGGCGCGGGTGTGCTCACGACCCGTGGGTGGTTGGTCCGGCCGGCTGTCAGCTGTCAGCAGTCAACTGTCAGCCGGGCCCCGTGCGCCGTGCCGAGTAAGGAGCGGCTCGGCAAGCTCGAGACACCGGGGTAGCGGGCCGACGGTCCAGTCGCCGCGGCGGAGCTGAAAGCTGACCGCTGAGAGCCCGACCATCCTGGCGGGGCGTACGGTGGACGCACGGCTTCGAGTCACACCCTCACGGCGCTCGCGCGGCTCAGCGGTCGTCGAGGCCCGTCGCGGTCGGCCCCACGCGCCCCACGAAGTCGACGCTGATGCCCGCCGGGTTCGTCCGACCCACGAAGTCCACGCTGATCCCCGCCGGGTTGGTACGGCCGACGAAGTCGACGCTGATGCCCGCCGGGTTCGTCCGCCCCACGAAGTCCACGCTGATGCCCGCCGGGTTGGTGATGCCCACGAAGTCGACGCTGATGCCGGCCGGGTTCGTGCGCCCGACGAAATCCACGCTGATCGCCTGCGGGTTCGTCGTGCCGACGAAGTCGACGCTGATCGCCTGCGGGTTGGTCGTGCCGACGAAGTCCACGCTGATCGCCTGCGGGTTGGCCGTGCCGACGAAGTCCACGCTGATCGCGCGCGGGTCGCTGCCGCCGGCGCGCCGGGCCGTCGCGCCGCGCGGCGTGGGCGCGGCCTTGGGGCGGTCGACGGGCACGCTCAGCAGGCCGGTGGGATCGCGGCGGTCGAGGGGTTGGTTGGCGACGAAGGCGTAGGGCGTCAGGCCCTCGGGCACGGGGGCGTCCGGCGTCGCCACGTCGAAGGCGGGGTCGGGCGCGGTCCACTGGGCGCTGACCGGATCCAGCGCGCGGCCGCGGTGGCGCCACAGGCCGGCCTCGAGCGCCTGCCCCTGGAAGCCGTGGCGGTCGACGTGGCCCGCGCTCCAGAGGGTGCGGCCGAAGGGCGTGAAGCGCTGCTCGCCCACCACGTCGCCGGCCGTCGCCAGCACGAGCGAGCCGACCCGATCCGCGTGCAGCAGCGTGTCGGCGGCGCCGGTCTCGACGAGCAGCCGGCGGGCGCTGGCGAGCAGGCGCGCCGGCCGGTCGTCGGCGTCCAGCCAGGCGTCGCCCGCGTCGACGCGGCCGTCGTCGTTGGGATCGCCCAGAACCTCGACCGCCAGGTCGACGTCCTCGCGCCGGGCGATGCGATCGAGCCCCAGGCGGACGTACAGCGTGCCGACGCCGTCGCGCACCTCGAAGTCGTCGGCGGCGAAGTCGGCGCGGCTGTCGCCCTCGAAGCGCTGCAGGCGCTCGGGCGCGGCGCCGTAGCCGAAGCGCGCGTCGCCCGCGGCGATCAGCCGGGCCTCGGCGTCCCAATCGAGGGCGGCGTCGCCCCGCTGCGTCAGCAGGCCCGCCGCGTCGTGCGCGTAGGCCACCCCGCCCACCGCCGTCACCCGGTGCGTCCCGTCGGCGTAGGTCAGCGCGCCGGGCGCCAGGGCGGGCGGGCCGTCGATGGCCTCGACGCGATCGCCCAGATCGTAGCGGAGGTCGAGCGTGCCCTCGGCCGCCTCGTAGCTCGTCACCCGCCGCCAGGCGTCGCTGTCCACCGTCACCGCGTCGGCGCCGTCGCGCACGCCGGTCAGGACGCCGCGCCGATCGTAGCTGTAGGCCAGGTCGAGCAGGGTCGCGTCGCCCTCTACCCGCCGCTCGACCAGCTGCCGGCGCGCGTCGTAGCCCCAGGTGCCCACCGTGCCGTCGGCGTACTCGACCTCGGCCAGCAGCCCCCGCGCGTCCCACTCGATCCGCGGCGCCACGCCCTCGATGCGCGTCTCGCGGCCCGCGCCGTCGAAGCGGCGCGACACGCGCGCGCCGCCGGGGTAGTCCACCTGCACCGGGCGGTCGGCGTTGTCGTAGGCGAAGTCCACCCGGTAGGTGGCCTCGCCCAGCGTCCGCGCCCGCGCCAGCGGCCGGCCGCGCGCGTCGAAGCCCCGCTGCTCGCCGCCGCCGGGCCAGGCGACCGCGGCCACCTGGTTGGCGGTGTTGGTGCACAGCGCGGGATCACAGGCGGGGTCCTCGTCCCAGATCCAGATGGTCTCGGCGTCGTCGGCGGCGCCGCGCGCCACCAGGCGGTTCGCCGCGTCGAAGGTCTGCCGCAGCGCCACGCCGCGCGCGTCCCGCCGCTCGACCAGGTTGCCGGCGGCGTCCCAGGCGAACTCGAGCGTGCCGCGGTCGACGTCCTCGACGCGCAGCACGCGGCCGGCCCGGTCGAAGGTCTGCACCTTGGCGACGCCCAGCGGATCGGTGACCGTCGCCAGGTGACCCAGCGCGTCGTAGGCGAAGTCGGTGCCGCCGCTCATCGCGCCCAGCGCCCGCTCGACGGCGACCAGGCGGCCGAGGCCGTCGAACAGCCGAGTCACCGGGCTGCCCAGCTCGTCGATCGCGCGGGTCAGCAGCGGTGCGTACTCGAAGCGGCGCACCGAGGGCTCGCCGCGCTCGTCGCCGTCCGGGTGCTCGATGGCCAGGGGCCGGCCCTGCGCGTCGTACCGCCGACGCTCCGCGAGGCCGTCGGCCGGCGGCCCGTCCGCGCAGTCGCCATCGGCGCCGAGGTAGGGCTGGTACTGCGCCGCGACGTCGCCGCGCGGATCGAACACCGCGTAGCCGTCGACCTGCCACGCGCCGTCGGCGATCTCGGTGCGCGTCTCATAGGTGCGCCCGCGGCCGTCGACGCAGCGCACGGACTGCAGGTCGAGCTGACCGCCCACCACCGAGCGGCGCCGCGTGACGACGCGGCTGCGCGGCGAGCCGAGCTCGTAGACGAACACCTCGGTCGGGTTCTGGACCGTGTCGCCGCCGGGCAGCACCCGCGACGCCAGGCGGCCGAACTCGTCGTAGGTGAAGAAGTGGCTGCGGCGCGCCGACCGCACCGCGCCGTCGACCACGCGCATCCACGCGGTCGACTCGACCACCGCGTCCCACAGCGGGTCGTAGCGGCTCTCGCGGCGCAGCGCGCCGGCCTCGAGCTCGATGTCGGTCTGCACCACGTGCAGGCCGTCGGGATCGTAGGCGTAGAAGCGGCGATGTCCGCGCGCGCCGGGCGCGCCCAGGCCGTCGAGCGTCTCGACGACGTTGCCGTGCGCGTCGAAGCGATTGCGCTCGACCTCGATGACCCCGTCGGCGCTGATCGCGCGGGTGACGCGCGTGCGCTTGCCCTGATCGACCTGGCCGGCGGGCAGGCCCACGAAGGGCTCGCCGTCGTAGTACCAACGCTGCTCGCGCGCGGGCCCGTCGGCCGCGGCGGCGGCGCGCCGCACCACCGGCGCGCGCAGCAGCCAGCGTTCGGCGGGCGCGGCGAAGGTCGTCTCGACGCGCCACTCGTCGCCCTCGGCGTCCACGTCGCCCAGGTCGTGCACCCCCGTCGGGTTGCCGTAGCCGTCGTAGGCGTAGGTGGTGGCCAGCGTCACCGCGTCGGCCTCGGCGCCGCCCTCGACCACACGGCGCTCGCGCCGGTCGAGGCAGGTGAAGCGCACCGGACGCTCCAGCGCGGCGGGCGGCGGCACACCGTCGAGGGGGCAGTCGGCGTAGGTCATCGCCTCGGACCAGAGCAGGCGATCATCGCTCCGGAGCGTTCGCTCGATGGGCAGCCCGTGGCGGTAGACGTCGTCGACGCCCAGATCCCAGACGGTCTGCTCCAGCCCGGCCTCGCGCGACGCGTCGCCGAGCATGCGCCGCTCGACCACGCCGTAGCCGCGGAACTGACGCTCGACGCCGTCGTAGAAGCCGTCGCGATAGCTCGCCTCGGTCACGTCGTGCACGTCGCCGTGGGCGTCCCACACGTCCAGCCGCCGCACCACCTGCATCGAGAAGGGCAGCGGATAGGGCCAGGCCTCGGCGCTGCGCGCCACCTGCTGCGCCGACGTCTCGTACTCGACGTCGATGGTTTGCCCCAGGCCGTTGGTGATGCGCGAGACGAGGTTGGGCCGCACCGGGAACAGGTCGAGGTAGGTGACGGTGCCCTGGCGGTCCACCCACACCACGTCGGTCGATCCGTTGGCGTTCATGTCGGCGTACAGCACCTGCACGCCCTCGCGGCGCTCGGGCAGGTCGCCGTCCACGTCGCCTGGGCCCAGCGGCGCGAAGTCGACGAAGGTGTCGCCCGCCTGGTTGGCGGCGTACTGGATCGAGCGCCCGCGCACCACCACCAGGTCACTCAGCCCGTCGCCGTTGAGATCCTGCAGCGACGCGAAGGGCACCGCGTCGGCCTCGAGCGCGATGGGCACCGCCACCTCGTCGCCCCACCGGCCGCGCCCCAGGTGCACGCGATAGGTGATGGCGTCCGGGCGCACCCAAACCGGGTCGAGCAGGCCGTCGCCGTTCATGTCGGCGAACTCGACGCCGTCCTCGGCGATGCCGCGCCCGAGGGGCTCGACCCCGCCCACCGCGGCGAAGCCCGCCGGCCCCAGGTTGCGGTAGACCGTCGTGTCCTGCCGGGTGCTGCGCAGCACGTCGATGCGCTTGTCGTTGTCGTAATCGAGGAAGCGGATGCTCTGAAGCTGGTCTTCGCCGAAGCCGAAGCCCTCGCCCAGATCGGCCGCGAAGTCGGGCAGCGGGGCCACGTCGGTCAGCGCGCCGAGGCGATCCCAGTCGCCCTCGCCCCGGTTGAACAGCACCTCGCCGCTGCGCGCGTTGACCAGGTCGGCGAAGCCGTCGCCGTTGGCGTCGAACACCTGCACGTAGCCGTTGTCGAGCAGGAAGTTGGCGCCGAACGCGCTGATGACCGGCTGCGCGGCGAAGCGGCTGCTGCCGTCGACGGCGGGGATGGCCAGGTAGAACTGGTGGGGCTCGTCCAGGGGCGTGTGCAGCAGGTCGGGCAGGCCGTCGCCGTTGATGTCGATGAAGGTGCCGCGGCCGCTGCTCAGGTCGAGGCCGGTCTGCCCCATCTCGACGACGAAGGGGCGCAGGCACTCGCCGGCGCCGCAGCCAGGCCCGAGGCCCTCGGTGTATTCGAAGTCGTGGACGATGGGCAGGCGGCCGTCGCGGTGGCCGAAGGTCTCGACGCGGCGCAGGTGGGTGAAGCCGCCGGTGTCGGCGTAGGGCCGGTACGACAGGGCGTAGCGGCGGATGCGCTCGCCCCGCGCGAAGACGTTGATCGCCGCGACGCGGGTGGTGATGCGCACGTCGAAGCCGCCGCGGGCGTCCGACACCTCGGCCCCGCCGGTGGCGTCGGCGCGGGGCTCGTGCTGCACGGTGACGCTGAAGGTGGGCTCGGCGGCGTCGGTGTAGACCCAGCCGATGCGCTGCAGCAGCACGTTGAGGCCGCTCTTCGAGTAGTCGTAGGTGAGCCGGTGACCGAAGGGATCGCGGCGTTCCACCAGGTGGTAGCGGAACACCTGGCCGCCGTCGGCGCTGGCCACCCGGGCGGCGTCGACGACGCTGCCGTCCGGCGTCGCGCCGTACCACTCGACGCGGCCGTCGGGCAGCTCGACCCGCCAGTAGCCGCCGCCGCCGTCGCCCGCGTCCAGCCAGGTGAAGCGCTTGAAGCCGCGCTCGAAGCGCGCCCGGTAGGTGGGCGGATCGTCGGCCACCCGCACGAGCTGCTCGGCGTCCGACGTCACGAACTCGTCGTCGGTGTCGTAGCGCGGCAGCCCGCGCACGGTGTTGCGCTCGATGGACGGCGCCGGCAGGTCCCAGGCGTAGGCGAT
>JAUHXL010000376.1 GCA_030426945.1 bacterium | reverse complement strand
CCCTCGACGGGGGGCGCGCCGGTCTTGATCTCGAGGCCGAAGCCCCCGATGCCGGCCAGGCGCAGCACGTCGATCACCTCGGCCACGCGGCCGTAATCCACCTTCTTGTCGGCCGCGATGATCGCCTTGCTGGCGGCCTCGCCGTCGGCGCCGTCCCGCGCCTTGGCGCGCACCGCCAGCGCGGCCAGGTCGAGCTGCTCGACGCCGACCCAGATGCTGCGGTCGGCGCGGATCTCGACGACCAGCGGCACCTCGTTCACCGGCTCGCCCGAGGCGCCCTTGGGCAGCTCGGCCTCGAACATCTGCCGCCCGATGAACTGCCCGGTGACCATCATGATGATCAGCAGCACCAGCACCACGTCGACCAGCGGCGTGACGTTGATGCCCGCGACCACCTTGCCGCGGCCGCCCTGCGGAGCGCCGGCCACGCCTCAGCCCTGCGCGCCGGCGTCGGCGGCGGCCGACGCCTTGGTGGTGCCGTCGTCGGCCAGCGCCACCAGCTGGTCGACCTTGCGCAGGAAGCCGTTGTAGGCGGCCAGCGCGGGGATGGCGACGAAGATGCCGACGGCGGTCGCCACCAGGGCCTCCGAGATGCCCGCCATCACCACGTCGGCGCCGCCGCTGGCGTTGCCCACCAGGTCGTGGAAGGCGCGGATGATGCCCAGCACGGTGCCGAAGAGGCCGATGAAGGGCGCGTTCGAGCCGACCGACGCCAGGAACGTCAGGTTCGACTCGAGGGTGACGCGCAGGCCGGCCTCGCCCTCCTTGGCGCGCAGGGCGCGCAGGGCGGACGGATCGCGGAAGGCGCGGCGGTAATAGCCGAGGCGCTCGATGATGAGGCCCACGGACACCAGCGACATCAACACCAGCAGGTACAGCACCCACTCGGCGCCGATGAGGGTGATGTCGAGGAAGAACTCGGTCAGCAACGCTGCTCTCCTGTGGGGATGAGTCGGGGCGCTCCGGGGTAGATACCGAAGGGAGGGTACGGGCTTCAACGCGGTGACGGTGGGGGAAAACGTGAAGACGTGTGTCGGGGGCGCGGGTGATGGGCAGGGGGCGGCTTCGTCCGCTCGCCAGCCGGTTGGCGGGGCGGTCCGTTCCGCCGCGGGGTTCGGTCGATCGCGGGTCGGTCGCCGGGGCGTGGAGTCGTCGGTTGCGCGGGTTGTGTCGGGCGGGGCGGGGCTGCCGTATGATGCGCGGGCACGCGGAGGGGCCATGGCAGACGCGAAACTGGCGGAGCTGATCGCGCGCAGCCTGCTCGACCTGGAGCTGAGGGCGCGGCTGCTGAAGGATCCGGCGGGCGCGCTGGCGGCCAACGGGGTGGAGGCGACGCCGGAGCGCCTCGCCGAGCTGGCGAAGCTGGACGCCGCGGAGCTGGATCGCCTGGGCAAGCTGCTCGAGCGGCGCTTCCTGGGATCACGCGGCACGGAGTGATCGGGCGCCTCCTCACGCTGCACCGTCGCCGGCTGGTGGTGAAGATCACCGGCCTGTCGGTGGTGCTGGTGTGCCTGACGATCCTGTACTTCGCCCTCGAGACCTACGAGCGCGAGCGCTGGCTGAACCAGGCGCGCTTCGGCAAGGGGCTGCAGCGCATCGTGCAGGTGGCGGCGCTCGACCTCCGCGCCGAGGACGTGGCGGCCAGCACCGGCGAGGGGCCCGAGGCGCGGCGGGCGCTGCGCCGGCTGCAGCGGACGTTGCGCGACATCCGCCAGGTGACCGAGTTCGGGCCGCAGGACGCCCTGTTCGTGGTGCGGGTGCCCGATCCCGCCGCCTTCGAGGGGCTGGACGAGGCCGCGTACTCGGCCGACGGCGCGCCCACGGCGGCGCTGCCCCTGGCCATCGCCCACACGCCGATCGACCCCGACGCGGTGGACGAAGAGACGCTGATGGGGCCGGCCTTCACCGCGCTGGCCGACGTCGAGCCCGAGCCGGGTCAGCAGGTGCGCTTCCACCGGGACGCGCGCGCGGCCGTCTGGCGCGCCGTCACTGGCGGCGACAGCAGCTACAGCAGCCTGTACGAGGTGCCGCGCGGGGAGCGCATCAACGGCTTCGCCGCGCTGAAGACGACGCCGGCCGACGGCACCGAGGGGCGCGTGGTCGCGCTGCTGGTGGCGCAGCAGGATCTGTCCGACATCTTCGACGCCCGCTGGGGCATCTTCTGGGACGTCATCCTGCGCTCGACGGCCGTGGTGCTGCTGGCGATGCTGCTGGGCGGCTTCCTGTCCCGCAACATCGGCCGCGCGCTGCAGCGCATCCGGCGCGGGGCGCAGGCGATCAAGGATCAGGACTACACCCACCGCGTCGACGTGCGCCGCGACGACGAGCTGGGTCTGGTGGCCGAGCAGTTCAACGAGATGGCGGCGACCCTCGCGCAGCGGGTGCAGCTCTTGAAGTTCGTGCCGGCCTACACGCTCGAGGCGGCCATCCGTCGCACGCGCGGGCAGTCGCTCGAGGTCGAGGCCCTCGAGGGCACGATCATGTTCAGCGACATCCGCGGCTACACGACGCTGTCGACGGGCATCCCGGTCGAGCGCGTGGTCGAGATGCTGAACGTCTACCTGCGCCGGCAGGCCGAGGTGCTGGCGCGGCACGGCGGCGTCATCGACAAGTTCATCGGCGACGCCGTGCTGGGCGTGTTCATGGGCGACGACCACGCCGCGCGCGCGGTGGCCTGCGGGCTCGAGATTCAGGCGGCGGTGCGATCGATGAACGCCGAGCAGGCCTTCGACTTCCCCATCCACGTGGGGGTGGGCGTGGCGTCGGGCAACCTGGTGCTGGCCGAGATCGGCAGCGACGAGCGGCGCGAGCGGACGTTGATCGGCTCGGTCGTGAACCTGGCCTCGCGGCTGTGCGGGCGGGCCTCGGCGCACGAGGTGCTGGTCGACGAGGGCGCGCGGCTGGCCCTGGGCGAGAGGCTGGTGGTGGCGCGGCGCGAAGAGATGGAGCTGAAGGGTTTCAAGGGGTTGCGGCCTGTGTTCGCCGCGGCCGGGGTGAAGGAGATCGCCGGCCGCGCGCCGGCCGAGGCGACGTGATGAGACGACACGCGGGCGGCGCGGCCGCCGGGTTGATGATGCTGGCCCTGCTGACGGCGCCGTCCGGGGCGCGCGCCCAATCGTCCGATCCCTGGGCGGGGGCCGGGCTGGGCATCGGCGGCATCTTGGCCATCGCCGTGGGCGGCGGTCTGCTGACGACCCTGCTCATCGCGCCCGACGTGGTGGACGATCGCTCCGTCGCGCCGGCGCTGCGCAACATCGCGCTGGGCTGCGCCGGCGTGAACATCGCCTTCGGCAGCGCCGGGTTGATCGCCACCGGGTACCTCGACGAGGAGGACGCCGATCTGAAGCCGGTGCTGTACAGCGTCAGCGGGGCCGTCCTGGCCCTGGGGCTGGTGGGCGGCGGCTTCGCGCTCGCGGCCGAGCCGTGGGGCTCGACGAGCGAGGGGCAGCAGGGTCTTCGGGTCGCGCCGACCCCGGGCGGCGCCGTGGCCGTCTTCGGAGGCACCTATTGAACACGCCACGTCTGCTGGCGCGCTGGGACGCGCTGCGCGATCACCTCGCCTTCGATCTGGGCGGCGGCCCGCGTCCCTGGAAGGCGGCGTGGGTCATCAACCTGCAGAAGGGCGGCACGCTGTTCTTCGTGCTGGGGCTGATGGCGCTGTACGACAACTGGAGCGTCACCGCCTGGACCTACGCCGCGCTGCACGGCAGCTACGGCTTGGTGTGGCTGGCGAAGGATCGTGTGTTCCCCGATCCGAACTGGGAGCGCCGGGTGACGTTCGGCGGGGCGGTGATGCTGTGGCTGGGCGCCCTGGGGCTGTATTGGATCGCGCCGGTGATCGTGGTGACGCAGCGGGTCGACGCGCCGCCGGCGTTGCTGGGCGGCGCGACGCTGCTCTACGCGCTGGGCGTGACGATCATGGTCGGCGCGGACGCGCAGAAGTTCTTCACGCTGCAGGTGAAGCGCGGGCTGATCACCACCGGGTTCTTCGCGCGGGTGCGTCACCCGAACTACCTGGGCGAGATGATGCTGTACGCCAGCTTCGCGCTGCTGGCGCGGCACTGGGCGCCGTGGGTGGTGCTGGCGTGGGTGTGGGGCTCGGTGTTCCTGCCCAACATGCTGCGCAAGGAGCGCTCGATGGCGCGCTACCCCGAGTGGGCGGCGTACGTCGAGCGGTCGGGCTTCCTGCTGCCGAAGCTGGGACGCTGATCCCGCCTACTGGAAGTTCTGCACCGCCCACATGTTGCCGCGCCCGCCCTCGTAGAAGCCGCAGGCGACGCGGCTGAAGCGCGGGTTGGTCATGTTCAGGTAGTGGCCGTGGGCCTGGAAATTCTCGCCCGGCCCCTCGTCCCACATCTGTTGCAGACACACGCCGATGACGTGGTCGACGCCGTTGTAGCCGGGGCACTCGTTCTGGCCGAAGCCGCCTTGGGGGCAGATGTGTGCGCGGAAGCCGGCGTGGGCGCCGCGGGTGCTGTCGTACTCGGCGTGCTGGTCGGCGCACGCCTCGCCTTCGACCCAGCGCTGCAGCGGGGGCAGGCACTGGCACTCCATGCGGAACTGGTTGATGCGCGCGACGCAGTCGGCGGCGGGATCGCCGGTGGTGGGCGGGGGCGCGGGGCGGCAGTTGGGCAGCGGACCCGCGAGGGGGCCGTCGGCGCAGTGGGCCGGCACGCCGGGATCGGGAGGCTGCACCGGGGGCGCGGCGTCGACCGGGGGGGGCGGGGGCGGCGGCGCGGCGTCGATCCGGGGCGGCGGCGGGCGCGCGTCGACGGGCGGGCGACCGGCGTCGAGGGGCGGGCCGGGCGGCGGGGCGGCGTCGAGGCGGGGTCGGGGCGTCGCGGGGCCGGCGTCGGCCGGGGCGGCGCCGGCGTCCGGGGGGCGCGCGACGCCGCGGAAGGCGTCCGGGGCGCCGCTGTCGTCCACGAGCACGCGCACGCGCGGCACCTCGAGGACGCCTTCGCAGGCGGCGAGGGGCAGGACGAACAGCGTGAGCAGGGCGGCGCGGCGCACCCGCACAGGGTGCCGGAACGCGGCGGGCGGCGCAAAGCCGACGCTGGACGGGCCGGTCGCGCGGCGTCGGTCGGCGCGCGCGCCCCGGGGCGAAGCGGGCTGCTACTCGCCCACCGGCACGTAGCGCGTGTGGCAGGCGGCGCAGGTGGCGGCGAGGCCTTCGAACGCCCCGTCCACGGCGTAGGCGTCCTCGGCGCGGGCCGCGGCCGCCAGGTCGCGAGCGCGCGTCTGCAGCGCATCCTGCACGGCGAAGAAGGCCGGCGGGATGGTCGCGTTCAGCGTGTCGGGCGCGTCGGCCAGGGGGCGCGCGATGCGCGGCTCGGCGGCGATGAGCGCGGCGATGCGCGCGGTCTCGTCGAAGCGGCGGGCGCGCACGTAGCTGAACAGATCGCCCAGGTCGCGCGCGTGGCGGCCCATGCGGGGGCGCAGCAGGGTGCGGACCTCGTGCGACAGCTCCACCTCTTCGAGGGGCGGCGGGGTGGGGCGGGTGGTGGGGGGCGCGTCGTCGGCGGGGCGGCTGCCGCAGCCGGCGACGAGGGCGGTGAGGATCAGCAGGAGCAGGGCGCGCATGGTGCCTCCTCGGCCTGTCCGTGGGCGAACCAAGACGCGTGCCGACGGCACGGCCGCGTGGGGCGGCGGCCGAGGTTACCAGCCGGTGCCGCGCGCGTCGCGGTTCAGGACCGCAGGGGCACGCCCAGCAGCACGCGGCGGTGCGCGGCGCGCAGGCGATCACGCAGCGCGGCGGGATCGACGCCCCGGCAGGCCGGCAGCCGGACGGGCGCGTCGTCGGTGAGCAGCTCGACCTGGCCGTCGCGCACCGCGGCGTCGCGCACGACGCCCCAGGGCACCAGCACGGCCTCGCCCTGGCGGCGCCGCACGAGCACGCCGTCGACGCGGACGCCGACGCAGGTGTCGTCGGACAGCACCCACACCGCCGCGGCGACCGCCAGCACCATGCCGCCGGCGACCGCGCCGAGGCCCACGATGAGCATGGTCAGCGCGAAGGCGTCGGTGTTCAGCGGCCCGTGCAGGCGGTGGATGCCATGCGCCGCGGCCAGCGAGCCGGCCGTGACCAGCAGCACCGCCGCCGCCCAGGGCGCGGCCAGGCGCCGCCGCGGATCCGGGCGGAACCACTCCACGTCGAGCGCGTGCAGTTCGGCGGGCGGGACGGGGCGCATGGGGTCAGCAGGCCACGGGCCGTCGGGCGAGGGCAACGGGTTCGAGCCGGGGGGGCGGGAGGATCTCGACCGCCTCCGGGCGGCGCGCGCCCCCACGGGCGGGGCGGCCGAGGGCGACCCGCGGCGCGGACTCGCGGCCAGGCAGGCCGGGCAGGCGGTGGGGTGGGCGACGGTGGATCGTCCGAAGTGGATGTGCTAGACCGCGCCCGATTTCGCGGCCGGCTCGCCGGTCGTCGCTGCCTCTCGAGGAGTCCTCCCATGCGTTCCATTCGTGCCATCGCGCCCCTGCTGGTCACCCTGCTGGCGGCCTGCGGCGCCCCCGACGACAAGAGCGAGCCCGTCGATCTGGGCGACTTCCACGTCGCGCCGGGCAGCGAGGCGAAGGCCGACGGCGAGGGCCCGCTGCAGGGCGATCTGGCCTTCGATGACACCGCCGTCGCCACGCTGTCGCGCGCGCTGCCCTTCCACTACTGGCTGCTCGAGGCCACCGAGGGCGACGCCGCGCTGATCGACCTGGCCAGCCGCGCGGGCGGCGACACCTTCCTCGTGGTGTACGCCGAGGACGCGCGCGGCCGCTGGAACTACCTGGGCCACAACGACGACTGCACCTCGGGCACGCTGAACAGCTGCCTCGAGGTCGATCTGGCGCCCGGCCGCTACCTGGTGATGGCCAGCAGCTATGACTACATGGCGCGGCGGCGCCGGCCCGTCTTCGAGTACCACCTGACGGCGCACTGCCGCGCCGAGGACGGCGCGTGCGGCCCGAACGTCGAGGTGCTGTGCGGCAGCCGCGGCCTGCCGCCCTGCGCCGAGGGCAGCTTCTGCGACTGGCCCGAGGGCGCGCTGTGCGGCGCGGCCGATCATCCGGGCGTCTGCCGCCCGGCGCCCGACGCCTGCGCCGAGATCTACGCGCCGGTCTGCGGCTGCGACGGTCGCACGTACAGCAACGCCTGCGCGGCCCATCAGCACGGCATCTCGGTGGCCGAGCAGGGCGAGTGCCCCCGCCCAGGCAACGGTGAGGGTGAGATCTGCGGTGGCATCGCCGGCTTCCAGTGCGCCGAGGGCCTCGAGTGCGACATGAGCGCCAACGCGTTCTGCGGCGCCGATCTCGCCGGCACCTGCCGCACCATCGAGC